>NZ_CP041767.1:4732500-5032500 GCF_022026395.1 Brevibacillus brevis
GCCAGATGTCATTTGATTCCTATTCCTTTCCCACAACGCAAAAAACTCCTGAAGTCATCAGGAGTTTTTTTGTATGCCGTCAGTTATTAAAAATCAAAGTTATCCGGGTCTGGACCAACTCGGTGATTTTGGTTCAACGCATGAATCATTTCCATGTCCTCTTTCGACAGTTCGAAATCAAATACGGATGCATTCTCGACGATTCGATGCTCTTTGGTCGACTTTGGAATAGTTACGACGCCATTTTGCAAATCCCAGCGAATAATGATTTGGGCAATGGACTTCCCGTATTTTTCTGCAATTCCTTTTAGTACTGGATTCTCCAATAGTTGGCCTTGCATAAGCGGAGACCATGCTTCAAATTGAATCCCTTGATCCTTGCAGAAAGCACGCAGTTCATCTTGGGACAAGCGCGGATGGAATTCCACTTGGTTGACCATCGGCTTAATTTCAGCGTCTTTAAGCAGTTCCTCTAAATGATGAACGTGGAAATTACTTACCCCGATTGCTTTTACCAACCCTTTTTTGTACAGCGCCTCTAATGCTCTCCATGCTTCTTTGAACTTTCCTTCTACCGGCCAGTGAATGAGGTACAAGTCCAAGTATTCCAGTCCGAGTTTTTTCAGGCTTGTCTCATATGCTTGCAACGTGGATTCATACCCCAAATCCGCATTCCATACTTTCGAGGTAACAAAAAGATCTTCTCGAGTGATGCCCGCTTCCTGCAAACCTGCACGGATTCCACGGCCAACACCTTCTTCATTATTATAAATAGCAGCTGTATCGATACTGCGGTAGCCATGCTTGATTGCTGTTTTTACCGCTTGCTCGAGCTCCTGGCCTTCCTCTACTTTAAAAACACCTAGACCCAACCAAGGCATTTTTACTCCGTTGTACAGTGTAGTCGTATCTTGCAAATTTTTAGGCATAACTTGTCTCCTCCATTCTTGGACTCTATGTTAGTATGACTGTTTCCAGTCACCTAATGTGCTTCATGTCGTTTGACAAGTGTTATTATGAGATAGACTAACGAAAAGGAAAAGTACGCACTTTTTTGTGTGATAGGCACTAATAAGTACCTATCATTCAGGGGGAAATCAACAATGAAGAAGAAGTATAACATTTCAGTGGAAGCTACACTTGAGGTCATCGGCGGTAAATGGAAATGCGTTATTTTGTGTCACCTGACTCACGGAAAAAAACGTACAAGTGAATTGAAACGACTAATGCCAGGCATTACGCAGAAGATGCTGACGCAGCAACTTAGAGAGCTTGAAGAGGATGGCATCATCAACCGGATCATTTACAATCAAGTTCCGCCAAAAGTGGAATATGAGCTCAGCGAGTACGGCTGGACCTTGAAAAGTATTCTCGATTCGCTCTGCTTATGGGGCGAAAAGCATATCATTAAGGAATACGGAGACAAGTATGCTGTATTGGAAGAAAGTATCTTAAATCGATAATCGAACGGGAGTAGGTGGAGTGCCTTGGGAGCAATCGAAACGCCTGTCTTGCGAAAATTGGGAAGCTCAGACCTGATGCTTTCTCCTCTCGGCCTCGGCTGCTGGCAGTTCAGCAATGGACACGGAATGGTGGGGAAGTTTTGGCCTGTCATTGGACCTGACGATGTTTTAAAAATTGTGCAGACGAGTTTGCATGGGGGCATTAACTGGTTTGATACGGCAGAAGTATACGGCAAAGGTCAATCAGAACAGATGCTGGCAAAAGCCTTAAACGACGCCGGCCCACTAGCCGATTTCGCTCATATTGCGACGAAATGGTGGCCTGTACTGCGCACCGCCAAAAGCATCGGGAACACAATCGACGAGCGCATTCGTTTGCTCGACAACCGTACCATCCATTTGCATCAAGTCCACCAGCCCTACTCCTTGTCCTCGGTTGCAAGCGAAATGAATGAAATGGCCAAGCTCGTCAAGCAAGGCAAGATTCAGAACGTGGGCGTCAGTAATTTTTCCGCCAAAAGCATGCGAGAAGCCGATCGCGTATTGCGCGAGCATGGTCTGCGTCTCATCTCCAATCAAGTGAAATACAGCCTGCTGGACAGACGAATCGAACAAAACGGGATTCTGGATACAGCAAAAGAGTTGGGTATTGCAATTATCGCGTATTCTCCGCTTGAGCAAGGGATTCTAAGCGGCAAGTTTCATAAAAATCCTGCCCTTGTCCAGTCCATTACAGGACCCCGAAAATGGACAGCCCCCTTTCGTTCCACCGGACTCAAAAAATCCCAGCCGCTTATCACGGTCTTGGAGGAGCTTGCACGCAAATACGATGCATCCGCTACACAAATTGCTTTGAACTGGTTGATCCACGCTCATGACGAAACGGTCTTTGCGATTCCAGGCGCGTCCAAAGTCCATCATGCAAAGGAAAATGTCAAAGCCATGCGATTTTCTTTGACCTCGTCAGAATTGCAAGAGATCGATGAGGTTTCCAAACAAGTTCTGTCCTTCAACAAGTAAAAAAGCTGCCGATCTAATCGACAGCCAAAATGGTGTAGTCATACACAGCTCTTCCCAGTAATCCTAGTGTGTTCAGAGCGGATTGAGCGGTTACATCTTTGGATAAGGCCGTAATGGAAAAGCAGCGATTGTTCGTATACAGCAAGCCTACATCATGCTGTCTTCCGGTATCCCAGCCCGATTTACACGGCATTTCCCATGCAGGATAATTGGATTCTTCCTCATTTGGCAATTGGGACGGCAGACCATTACGGACTTGCTGCTTTTTCATAATGGCAATCATCTCTTTGCAGGCACGCTGAGACAGATAACTACCCGTTGCCAAATGACCTAGCATACTCGCAACATCCCCAGCGGTTATCTTATTGTTTTCTGTGATATCAAGTGGATAAATCATAAGTTTTCGTGAATAGCAGCTTTGGCGCATGTCCAAATCAATCATGGTCTGATCAATCTGCGCTTTTCCTACTAAATTAATCAGCATGTTTGTCGCCGTATTGTCGCTCTGAATAATCATGAGGGTCACCAAGTCGCGAATCGAAAGCTTCAAGCCTGGAGATAGCGCGTACAACACCCCTGATCCCCCCACCAGATCCTCTTGGCGTAAAACAAGCTGATCATCCAATTGAAAATGCCCCTGCTCACTTGCTGCGTAAACGGCAGCCATGATCGGCACTTTAATGACACTCTCCGCAATAAACAGCTCGTCCGGTGCATATTCAAAACGGATTCCTTTAGCTGAACCCTGTTCCTCCACAACGACGCCCCAAGTACCCTCCGCTTGTCTGATAATGGCCGACAACCTTTTTTCCAGCTCCACAGCTTTTCTTCCCTTCTCCCGTTGCTCGTAGTTTCTTGACGCTTCCTTATTATCATACTATTGCGAAAACAATTCAAACAAGAGACGGTACCAGCTTACGGTTCGTTTATCCATCCTGAACTTGGAAATAATACGTAAGATAAACCTACGGACAAGGTGAGGCATCATGCAGAACTCCGATAAGATTGGCAGCCGTCAATTTGTCATTCTCGTCACATTCATCACCATAGGCGACTCCATCTTGATCTTGCCTTCCGTACCTGCGACTGAAGCGAGTCACGATGGATGGCTATCAGGATTGATCGGCATGGTGCTGGGGCTGGCCATCGTATACTTGTTTTGTGTAGTCGGTCGCATCTACCCCGAACAAACGCTAATTGAAAAGAACAAGCTCATATTTGGACGGTGGATCGGCGCGTTCTTTTCTCTCTTCTTTTTGGGAGCTATATTAATAAACGGCGCTGTCTATATACGGACGATCGGAGAATTCATGACCACACACATAATGAAAGCAACACCCATCCACGCTGTCATGTTTTTACTCGTTGCCTGCGCCATATACGCCGTTCGATTAGGTCTTGAAGCTTTTGCGCGTACCAGCGAAATCTTTTTCCTCTGGTTTGTCCTTACGTTCGTTACATTTTTTCTTTTGTTAAGCCCTCAGTTTCAATTCGAGAATCTTTTCCCCTTCTTGGAAAATGGCTTTAAGCCCGTTATAAGAGGTGTATTATCCGTGACCGCTTTTCCCTTCTCGGAGCTGGTTATTATCCTCATGATTACTCCACTCCTGGATGCAAAGCAAAAGCTCACGTCTGCTTTTTTGCGAGGAGCTATATACGGTGGAGTTTGTCTGCTTGCCGTCATCTTCTTATCACTATTGGTACTCGGCCCGGAATTGGTTTCTCGTGAGACTTTTCCGAGCTACTCCCTCGCCAAACGAGTCCAAGTAGGAGAGTTCTTTCAAAGGCAGGAAGCGATGATGGCTCTCATGTGGTGGTTTGTCTCCATTTATTTCAAAGTCGTACTGTATATGTATGGTTTCTGTGTAGGTATAAAGCAGCTTCTCCATTTAAAGGAGCATCAGCCGCTCACCTTGCCCATATGCATCTTATTTGTCGCCATCGCGATTATCGTCGTTCCAAACGAAGCTTTTTTATACGAAACGTATACGTACTGGCCGTTCTTTGATTTAACAATAGGGTTCTTGTATCCGCTGATTCTCCTCGTCGGTTACTGGATACGAAAGCAAATGAACAACAAGCCGACTCCCCTCCAGAAGTAAGGTGTCGGCTTGTTTTATGCTTACAGTAGTTGTTTGATGGCTGCCACCCGCTCTGCATCGACGTATCGGAGAGCCTGTCCTTCTTCTCGTACTGCCGATCCAAAATGAACCTCTTTGACACCCGTACGTTTCACGAGGTCTCCCACGTTAGCCAGCGACAATCCGCTTCCTGCCAAAATCGTGAGCTGTGTGTTCTCTGTCAGCTTGACGAGCTGCTCGATGCAATCAGCTCCCTCAACAGCCGTTTTTTTGCCCCCAGAAGTAAGAATGGTACGGACCTGGGGATATTCCATGAGAATACGCGCTGCTTCCATTTGATCCACCGCATCATCAAACGCACGATGGAACGTCACATTCAACGCACCTGACTCTCCAAGCAACAGCTCCAACCCCCGCTGATCGAGCTTATTTTCTGGAGTCAGCATGCCGAATACGACACCTGTAGCGCCAAGTTCACGGATGATACGTACATCCTGTCGCATGACCGCAAGTTCTTCTGCTGTATAGCAAAACGATTGGCTATGCGGTCGTACCATGACGTTTACCGGGATAGAAACCGCCTTGACCACTGCCTCAATCAATCCCCAGCTCGGAGTAATACCTCCCTCCAAGATTCCCGAGATGAGCTCCAATCTGTCAGCCCCGCCTTGCTCTGCACGCTTTGCATCCTCAACTGAAGTCGCAATCACTTCCACTAGCATGATTCTTCGCCTCCGTTTTTAGCATTTGTTCAAAACAAAAACTGGTCGTTTCTCCCCAACCACCAACTGATTGTCGTTTTTAATGGCTTTTGGAGCCAGCGCATGCAGTCGGTCGATGGTTTCCAGATTTTCATACTGAATCTGCTCCAAGATCGATGCGATAATAAGCGGCCATACTAATTCAGAGCCATTCAGTACCTTAAGCGAGAAGCTGAGTCTCTCTTTTTTCAAAGCAAAGCCGTATACGCCCATCGCTCCGCCTTTGGCGATTATATTTTCATCCATTAAAAGCGCTGTACAGACGAAGTTGTGACTGGCTATGATCTCGGGACTGCTAGTCATCCAGCCCGTGACTCTCTCTACTGCCTCACGCGTCTCGTGATCCTCGATCAGATCCGGGCACGCCAGCTTTAGATATGCGATCGCCAGGTTCTTGAGCGGCAGCGCAAAAACCGGGAAGCCACAGCCGTCGACGCTTAGCTGAACCTGCTCTTTTGAATAGTCAGCCAGGTCGGCAAACACCTTCAATGCCTCCTGTTGCGCTGGATGCTCTGCCTTGAAGTAATCATGAGTGGAATATCCTTGATCCTTCGACAATGCCAAGTACCCCAAATGCTTTCCCGCACAGTTATGAAAGAGCCTACGCTTTTCTATGCCTTGGGACAAGCAAGCAGACTTCGGCTCCTCGTTGAGCGGATATGTCGGGCAAGTTAGCAATTCGTCTTCCTGAATGCCGGTCTTTCGTAAAATCGACTCCAAGCCTTCCATATGATAGACTTCACCACGATGTGAGGCCGCAAAGAGTGCTGCTTCGCTGTTATTCAGTCCGAATTTTTCATCAATTTTACGTTTGGCGATGGGAATGGCTTGAAAGGGCTTAGCTGCTGAGCGCAATAAGGTGATATGATTCACGTCGCCCGCCCGATAAGCCACCTCTCCTTTTTCATTCACGCCACACACGATGCCGTTATGTACGTTCTCCAGAATGCCACCGCGATATTCTTCCACTAATGGGACGTCTCTCATCAAAATTACCCGCTCCACTCCATGTTGATCGATTATGAAAAAAACACTAGCAGTAGCACCCTCCATCCGTCAATCTTTTTCCAAGCGATAATCCCCCACTTCGGCGCTGATTGTTGTATAATGTCTCAAGGCGCCCACTTGGGCTGCACAAATAAGAAATCCGTGCATCTGCACGGGAGAGGTTCGCGAACTCCCT
Source organism: Brevibacillus brevis (assembly GCF_022026395.1). Taxonomy (NCBI): domain Bacteria; kingdom Bacillati; phylum Bacillota; class Bacilli; order Caryophanales; family Paenibacillaceae; genus Brevibacillus; species Brevibacillus brevis. The sequence goes on from NZ_CP041767.1 coordinate 4,739,009, forward strand.
CTATAAAAAACTAAGCCGGATAACAGTACCTTTCTTTGGTATTGTTATTGTTTTTTTGCAGGAAAGTTCAAGAACTCTCTTTCTTCGATACTTCAAAAGGAGATGGAGAGCAATGATGAAAAAGGAAAAAGCCGTTGTCGTCTTTAGCGGAGGTCAGGACAGCACTACCTGCCTGTTTTGGGCGAAAGAGCAATTCGGCGAAGTAGAAACCCTCACGTTTGACTACGGGCAGCGACACAAGCTGGAGATCGAGTGCGCCCAGCAAATTGCCGCAGAACTCGGCGTCAAAAACTCCGTATTGGACATGAGCCTGTTAAACCAGCTCGCGCCCAATGCACTCACCCGCACAGATATTGACATTACCCAGGAAGAAGGCCAATTGCCATCCACGTTCGTTGACGGACGCAACTTGTTGTTCCTTTCCTTTGCGGGCGTTTTCGCCAAGCAACGAGGAGCACGTCACTTGATTACCGGTGTATGCGAAACGGATTTTAGCGGTTATCCCGACTGCCGTGACGCCTTTATCAAATCACTCAATGTGACATTGAATTTGTCGATGGACTATCCGTTTGTGATTCATACGCCGCTGATGTGGCTGAACAAAGCACAAACGTGGAAACTGGCGGACGATCTGGGTGCCTTCTCTTATATTCGCGAAAATACCCTCACCTGCTATAACGGCATCAAAGGAGACGGCTGCGGCGAATGCCCTGCCTGCCACCTGCGAAAAGCCGGACTAGACACGTATCTTTCCGAGAAAAATCAACCTGGAGAACAAGCCTGATGAGCGCGAACTTTGATTTTCGTATCGTCGATCGCATGCAGGCACTGGGTACCCATATTCAAAAATCACAGCTTCGCTACCATAATAAACGCGTTTTGGTAAGCAAGGAATTTACTTTTGACGCTGCACATCATCTGCACGCCTATGAAGGAAAGTGTAAAAATCTCCACGGCCATACGTACACGGTCGTCTTCGGCATTAGCGGTTTTCCGGATGAGATTGGACTCGTGATCGACTTCGGTGACATCAAGCAAATCTGGAAAGAGCACATCGAAATCTATTTGGATCACCGCTATCTGAATGAAATGCTCCCACCGATGAATACCACTGCCGAAAACATGGTCGTGTGGATTTTTGAAGAGATGGAAAAGCAATTGCAGTCAGATGCCTACCGCGACCGCTACAATGGCGCTCGTGTGGAGTTCGTTCGCCTGTTTGAGACACCGACCAGCTATGCTGAGGCAAGACGGGAGTGGATGACGGAATGATCCCGGTCTTGGAAATATTCGGCCCTACGATTCAGGGCGAAGGAATGGTTATCGGACAAAAAACGATGTTTGTGCGAACAGCTGGCTGTGACTATCGTTGCAACTGGTGCGACTCCGCTTTTACATGGGATGGATCTGCCCGTGATGAAATCAGGCAAATGACGCCCGAGGCGATCTGGGAGGAGCTCACTCGCTTAGGCGGGGACCGTTTTTCTCATGTCACGATCTCCGGGGGAAATCCTGCGCTTTTGGCTGGCATTGGCGACTTAATTGCCCTGTTGAAGGAGCATGGCATTCGCACAGCAGTCGAAACACAAGGCAGCAAGTGGCAAGCATGGCTTCCACAGATTGACGACATTACAATTTCACCGAAGCCGCCAAGTTCCGGGATGGAAACAGATTTTCAAGCGCTTGATCGAATTGTACACGAGCTTTTGGAACAAAAACATCCAGGACTTAGCCTGAAAGTGGTTGTTTTCGACGACGCCGACTTTGCCTATGCACGCACCATCCATCAGCGTTTTCCAGAGGTTCCTTTCTACTTACAGCCAGGAAACAGTGATCTGTCTGACGCTGATACACCTCGGCTTCGGGATAAGCTTTTGGAGAGCTTTGAATGGCTGATCGATCAAGCGATGGCGACACCTGACATGAATGACGCGAAGGTTCTGCCCCAACTACATGCGCTTGTCTGGGGCAATAAACGAGGCGTTTAAACGATATTTTACTCTCATGGAAGAAAAGAGGATGTACTCATATGGCACATCAACAAGAACGCGATTTATCCTCCCTCACTCTTTTGGGGAATCAAGGCACAACATACAACTACTCCTATGACCCGAGCGTATTGGAGTCTTTTGACAACAAGCATCCGTACCGCGATTATTTCGTAAAGTTCAACTGCCCGGAATTCACCAGCCTGTGCCCGATTACCGGACAACCAGACTTTGCGACAATCTATATCAGCTACATTCCTGACATCAAAATGGTAGAGAGCAAATCGCTCAAGCTGTACCTTTTCAGCTTCCGCAATCACGGTGATTTTCACGAGGATTGCGTCAACGTCATCATGAACGACTTGATCAAGCTGATGGACCCGCGCTACATCGAGGTATGGGGCAAGTTCACTCCGCGCGGCGGCATCTCGATCGATCCGTATTGCAACTACGGGAAACCGGGGACGAAGTACGAGGAGATGGCGAGCCATCGGATGATGAATCATGATATGTATCCGGAGAAAGTCGACAATCGGTAGAGCGAATAGACTATGAAAAAGGAAAAGCCCTTATTTATTAAGGGTTTTTCTTATTTTTTCTTCGGATTCAAAGTAGTTACTTCCTCAACCAATTCGTAAAAAAGACTTGCTTTTAACCAAACAGGTGTTGTGTAAAAGAATGGTCCCTCCGCGGTATTTTCAAATCCGCAAATATAATGTCGGTCTGACTCGGTATCGTGTTCCTCCTTTATGGTAACGATACATTTTAGCTGATTGATAATAGGAGGAGATTCATACGACTGAGAAACATCGCATGTCCGTTAATGGCCTGCCTCCGAATGCGCATATTTCATTTCGTGAAAATGTGACGCAAACCGAACTACGTCAGGCCGCTGAGCGCTCTATTGCCACACTCATCGCAAGCTTCGAAAAGAAAATTGAACAAACCCTTGCCACTGATACATCGAAGTCGAAAGTACAGACAAGTGTCTATGCACAAGGTGATCGATCTAACCTACAGTCTATAGACCTGAACATTCCTGATACTGCCCACATTCGGACGCTGGCTATTGTCCCCCCTTTTGATTTCACATGGAGCTGGTTTCTCCCAGATGGAAGTCCTCCCACTTTCCAGAACCTCAATAACGAAACAGGTGAAGTCGGTTTAATCGCCAGATCAGGAGCTGTATCAGGAGAAGGTGGAATGGGTGCCCCAGGCTTCATAGCGGCACATGCGGGTTTTGGCATAATGCTCTCCACAGATCGCGAAGTGACCGCAACTGGATACGCCTCTCGACGTTTTGTGCCCAAGTGGCACCTGTCTAGCATTGAATCTGCGGATAGTGTTATGGTTGAGGCAGGCACAGAGCTGACCGTACTGAAGGACGGGCAACTGGTCAACAGTGCGAGTGGGAAGCTGTTCAGCGAAAGTGTACATGGAAACGGTGGCGGTCGTTACGAATCATCCGGTTACGTTGATGTGACCAATCCACCAAGCCTCAGCTTCGCAATGTCTCCCGGGCACCAGTACACCTTTAACGTTGGCATTTGGGTATTCTCGAATAAATCGGGTAGCCAACACGCTTTTGCGGAATCATGGTTAAGTGGAGCAGTGCTCTCGATGAGCGTCGTACGATGAGTACACCAGAACCCTTATTGTAAATAAGGGTTTTTTCCTTTTCCAATTGGAAATCAAAGTCTTGATCGTTGGTGTGATTCTACTCCTTCTGCTACGTTTTAGTGCGGAAGGAGGTGATTACCATGACCAAGCATCTGTATTTCTATGCAAGTTTCGAAGATGCGGCACGACTCAATCGGGAGTTGATTCAGCTCGGCTACAGGAATTACTATCTGGAGCCACATGAACATCTGGTTGCTTTTGTTTTTGAACCAGTGACCGACGTGAGTCATGCGATCTTGAGACACTTGTTTCATGCAGATGGTCCATCGCACCTAGACAACTAGCTTTGCAGTACTGGTGCTCCTCATGTGAGGGGCATCGGTACCTCCATCTACACGGTCGTTCATCTTATGTTCATGTTCAACGATTACACTTACAAGCGTAGTCAAAAGAAATGAACAGGAGATGATCTTACTTGTTAGCAGCAGCCGTGATTTTTATAAATCTTGCTCTCATTGCCTATACGATTGGGGTATGGAGCGAAAAACGTTCAGGAGAGCTAAAGAGGAAACACCTTATCTTTTTTGGTCTTGGCTTGGCATTTGATACTATCGGAACTACGTTTATGAAATTACTTGCTGACAACTCCAGTTTAAATTTGCATGGCATTACTGGGCTGATCGCTCTGATCTTGATGTTTCTCCATACAGTGTGGGCCTGTGTCGTCCTATGGAAAAAGAATGGACATCAAATCAAGCAGTTCCATAAATTTAGCTTGATCGTATGGATTTTATGGCTTGTACCTTATTCCATTGGCGTCGCTTTAAGCTTTATGAAATAGGATCCCACCTTACCTTAACCCTCTCAACCGATGAGAGGGTCATTTGCTTTTCTCGCGGCTGTTCAACCTATCGTCAACTTTGCCTAGCATTCGACAATATCTCCTAAAGTAATCAGAACAATAATCGTATAAAATGTAATAAATTAGTATTTTTAGAAATATACAACTTTCGACTGACTCGATGATCGTTTCCAAACAACTTTTATCATGAAAGGTTGATGCTCATGTTTAAAAAAACACTTATTATCCTGTCATTAAGTTCAGTCGTCGTTGTACCCTCTCTAGCCACACAAGTCCAAGCGGCAGCGCTCCCTACACAGGAAAAGGCAACCACCTACGCTTCCAATAAAAAAATCAGAAATGCCATGTCTGGTGAAGAAATCTGGGTATCACTTACCTCACCTATTCCAGCCGGATGGGTTATCGTTAGAACTTTAGGAACGCAGAACCTGATCAGGAATGTGAACGGTGCTTCTTATGGCACGGAGGTAGAGGTGCTGCTAGCTTCGCCCATCCCAACCGGATGGGTCATGGTTCGAGCCTTTAGAGGATCGAATGTAATCAAGAATATGAACGGTGCTTCTTATGGCACGGAGGTAGAGGTGATGCTCGCCTCGCCTATTCCTGAAGGATGGGTCATGGTTCGAGCCTTTGGAGGATCGAATGTAATCAGAAATGTTGATGGTGCTTCGTACGGCACAGAGGTAGAAGTAATGCTCGCTTCTCCTATCCCAAAAGGATGGATCATGGTTCGAACCTATGGGGGATCGAATGTGATCAGAAATGTCAATGGTGCTCCTAACGGAACACAGATTGAGGTAATACAAGCCTCGCCTATTCCTGAAGGATGGATCATTGTCAGTTCAGGTGGAAATTCGAAAGTGATCAGGAAAGTTGGCTAAAACAAAGCCCACATAGCACGCATCTAGTCCGCAGGCTGACGTCGAAACGCAATCGGCATCAGCTTGCGGGCTTTTCTTTAATAGGTTTCCAACAATGGAGGAATATATAAGAGAAGCAAACGTCCTAAGGAGGCCAATAATGAGCACGTTTTACGAGAAATATGGTGGCGAAGATACGGTCGCGAAAGTAGTGGACTACTTTTATGATTTAGTTTTAGCTGATGACACCGTGAACCACTTTTTCAAAAACACCGATATGGAAAAACAGCGTAAACACCAAACAAAGTTCATCAGCTATGCCCTTGGTGGTCCGAATCAATATTCTGGCCAGTCCATGGCAAAGGCTCACGAAGGAATGAATCTGCAACCCGTTCATTTTGATGCTATCGTTGGGCATCTGCGTGAGGCCTTGACTCACTTTGGTGTAAGCGAAGAAGATATTGCCGATGCTCTCGGCAAAGTAGGATCACTACGGGATGATATTTTGTATAAATAACCGCGTATCAAAGCGCCTGATGCAATGGTTCAGGGACCCCCTTCCGTTCCCGGATCAGTTCCTCTCAGTGGCCCTCGTTTTCGAGTGGCCATTTTTAGTTTGTTCATACACATTTTGTAAAACTCTTAGCAACTCTATATAATAGGAGCAATATTTCAACAATGGAGGCAGATTCGCAAATGGAAGATCAATATTTTGTTGGTTGGGGTACATTGGCCCTCATCAACGCTGGACTAGCTCAAGGAAAAAACCGTAGCGGTCTTAACTGGTTTTTTCTCTCTTTATTTATTGGCCCTATCGCAACGTTAATCATTGTAGTCTGGGAAAAACTGCCTGAGCAGAAAGACTTGTCTCAGTGAGGCATATTGATAAGGAGGCAATCATGTTGCAAATTCGAAATGTGCAAGAGCAAGACTACCTCAAAGTTATTACGGTCCTCAACGATTGGTGGGGTGGGCGACAAATGTCTGATATGTTACCCAAGCTGTTTTTTATCCATTTCCAGTCAACGAGCTTTATTGTTGAAGAGAATGGAGAAGTCATCGCTTTCCTCATTGGCTTCTTGTCCCAGACGTTGCCCGGCGAAGCTTACATTCACTTCGTTGGGGTACATCCGGACAAACGAAAGGATGGATGGGGCCGCGAATTATACCATCATTTCTTTCAAACCGTAAAACAAAAAGGATGCGATACGATTCGATGTATTACTTCTCCTGTTAATAAAGGCTCAATCTCCTTCCACACGAAGCTAGGTTTTGCCGTTGAAAAAGGGGATAAAATGGTGGATGGAATCCATGTGACTTCTAATTATGATGGAAAAGGAAACGACCGGGTTATTTTTGTAAAACAGATTTAAACTTACAGCCGTCTACTATTGGCTGATATTTGAGATTTTGAAACGTTTCGTCCCTTTACACGTAATTACAGTTAAAATATCCCAAAAGTAGGTAGTTACATGCTCAGAGCACTTGGTTTTGGCGTTGCTTTGCAGATTCTCTGTATGATCATAGCGATAACGACTGGGAACATCGATCAAGCTGGCAATTATGCTGAGTATCTTGCGTTTGGTCTCCTTACACTGGCTGGATTAATGGTCTATAACGCCCTTAGCAGTCCCTCAGCCTATTACAAAGAACATGAAGTGCAAGATTATAAAAGCAGATGGAAATGGACCTTTTATTTCCTGCTCGCCTCTGTTCCCAGTGGCATTTTTGCTGTCATCTTTTTCAGCTTTTTTGCTTAATTCCTTTTGTTTCACAAGCTTCTCTCTTCAATTACGTAACCAAAAAGCACCGTTTCACGTACTAACCAATAGCCACACCAAAGTAATCTTTCACGTGGAAGGATGCGGTCTGATTTGAAAAGCGCAAAAGAAATATGGGGCTGGACCAAAACATTGGGTATCTCCCTTTCACTCGCGATGCTAGTTAACATATTTGTCCTCCAACCTTTTAAAGTGAATGGACAATCGATGGAGCCTACACTGCAAAACGACGAACGCATCTACGTGTCGAAATTGTCCCACACATTCTCTTATCTCCCTGAGTACAACGACATTGTCGTGATCGACAGTCGTGTAAACCGAGATCGTACGTTAAAAGATGACGTTCTTGAAAATCCTCTGCTCATGCTCGCCATGGGGAAAAGCGAAGCCAAAACATTCTGGGTAAAAAGGGTCATCGGCAAACCTGGTGATACTTTGGAGTTTAAGAACGAGAGCCTATATCGGAATGGACAGCCGTTAAACGAGCCGTACATAAAAGAAAAAATGGTCGATGTACCTGATGCCAAAATCGTCATACCAGAAAACCATGTGTTTGTGATGGGAGATAATCGTAACAATAGCGATGATAGTAGAGTCATTGGCGTGATCCCACTCGATCATATCATGGGAAAAAAACTGTTCTAATCAGACGAGAGCCTTTTTCAATGAGGAAGGCTCTCGTTCTTTTTCAACGCATAGACGAATGTCCGTTTCGAAACGCCTGACAAACGCATTTACTAGTAATAAATGCATACAAAGGGGCGTTTCCTGATGAGCTCTCGGCACTCTCATTCATTACGCTTTATTCGATTTGCCGATCGGCCCGGGCATTTTCACGGGTATGACACACTGACAAGCATTTCGGATCGTCATCGTCACCGAATACGTGGCAGGACATCGCCTCCAGAAGGAATGAGAGATCGGCACGTCCATTACTACGAAGGTACCACCACGTTTGATGATGGACATGTGCATCACTACAGGGGATGGACGAGTCCGCCTATTCCGTTGCCAGACGGAAGTCATTACCACGAGTTTTCAGGGCAAACCACTTATGATGACGGGCACACTCACTATTACCGGGGTGTAACCAGTGAGGCCCTATCTTAAGCGAAAAAGGCTGTCCTTCTCCGGAACAGCCTCTCTTCCTCTTCTTATTTTTCCAACACGGACGCCAATGGACAGTCCAATGTATACAGGTTGCGATACCTTGGATTGTCCTCATATAACTGCTCATGTGTCCCTCGCATCGAGATGAGTCCCTGCTCCATAAAAATGACCTCGTCCATTTCCTCTACACCGCTCAAGTGGTGAGTCACCCAAATCAAGGTTTTCCCTTGTAAGACACGGAAGATCGTTGCCATCAAATCGCGTTCAGTCAACGGATCTAAACCCACTGTCGGTTCATCAAGGAGAACAATCGGTTTGTTTTGCAGCAAAATACGGGCGAGGGCTATGCGCTGCCTTTCTCCGCCAGAAAAGCGAAGACCGGTTTCCTGCATCCGTGTTTGATAACTGTCCGGCAGGGATTCAATTAGCTGATCCAAACCGACTTGAGCTGTCACAGAACGCACTTCTTCATCGGACGCATTAGGTCGACCGAGCCTGATGTTATTGGCTACCGTTGTGTCAAATAAATACGGCTGCTGATTCAATACGGAAAACAAACCAGCAGAAGCCTCCTCTGACTGGACAGGCTGCCCATTTACGGTCACCTGACCTGCCTCCGGCTGTATGGCACCTCGAATCAAGTTCAGTATCGTCGATTTACCCGCTCCGCTGCGACCGAGCAACGCAATTTTTCCCCCTTGAGGCACCTCAAAAGACACGTCCTGCACACTCCAATTGCTGGCTTGTGGGTAGCGAAAACGAACATGATCGAGCTTCAAACTGCCCCCAGCTTGATCTGCCACCGTTTCCTTCTGCGCTTCCACAATGGCTGGACGACTGCCCTCGATCTCCCGAAGCCGCCCCAGAGACTCCTTGTATTCTGGCATTCGCACAACAGCGTCAGAAATACGGGCAAACGCATCCATCAACGGAAATGCGACCAGCCCAATCGCAGCAATCAACGTAACGGGAATCTGATTCGCAGCGGCAAGTCCGCCCGCCCAGATGACCAGTAAGACTATGGCTCCACCGATTGCACACTGCGACATCCACTGTATTCGCCATTCTCCGCGGCGAATGGCGTTTTCGATCTGGGAAGCTGTCATTTGCCGTCTTGTAAACGACTGGAGAAACTCCTGCGTACGACCACTGAGAATCCAGTCACTCATGCCAAAAACAGCATCAGTCAGCTCTCGGTATGCGGCCTGTCTCTCCTGCTTGAACCGACGACTCTTGGCAATGGTTGACCACAAGACTACTGCCGGTGCAACAAACAGCAGAAAACCACAGTACAACGCCATCAAGAGCGCGAACATCCCGTCCATTCTCCCCAATGCCACAATACCTGCCCCGTAGAGGAGGACCGCCGAGACGGCTGGCAGCACTAAGCGCAGATAAACATTCTGTAGTTGTTCGATGTCATCCGCCAGTACGCCAAGCAAATCTCCCGTACGAAAACGAGTGCGGAGAAGCTGCACTTGCGGTTCGATGGCCTGGTACAATCGCACACGCATACGCGATAACACACGCAAAGCTGCATCGTGTCCGACCAGACGCTCCAGGTACTGAATGACTGCTTTGCTAAAGCCAAAAGCCCGGACAAGTACGATGGGAACATAGACCATTAAGACGTTTTCGGGCTTGAGTGCGGAGCGAGAAATTAGATACCCGGACGTATACAGCAGAGCACCCGCACATACCACTGCCAAGGTTCCCAGCAAAGCCGCTGCGGCAAACTGCCAGAAAAACTGGCGAAAGTATGGAAAAAACCACCCCTGATTGCCTTCTCGCGCTTCCTTCATCCTTTCTCCCCCTTGGCACCAGCTGTCAACAACCGATAAAATACGCTTTTTTGTGCAACGAGCTGTTCAAAGGTGCCCGCTTCTACCAGTCGACCCTGATCGATTACCCAAATCCAATCCATGTCTCGCATCCAATGCAAACGATGCGTGGCCAAAAATACGCGCCTGTCCCCCAACACCGACAACATGGTCTGTTTGAGCTCCCATTCCGTTTCAATATCCAAGTGAGCGGTCGGCTCGTCGAGCAAAATCACTGGTCGATTGCCAAGCAGCGCACGTCCCAACGCAACCCGCTGTGCCTGTCCGCCGCTTAACGTGCGCCCCCCTTCGCCAATGATTTCGTCACAGCCATTTGGCAAGCTGTCCACCAGCTCTCCCAGACCGACAGCACGAATCACCTGCTCCACCTGTTCCTGGGTCGCTTCCGGTTCATAGAAACGAATGTTATCCGCCAACGATTGATTGAATAAATACGGATGCTGCGGAATGTAAGCGATTTGCCGCTGCCACTCCCGCTTCGCATCCCCCGTAATGGGTTGCCCATCTACGTGTATCACGCCAGCTTCGGGATCAGAAAAACCGCCTAGCACTCCGAGAAGGGTTGATTTTCCTGCCCCGCTCGCCCCTACAATGCCCACTCTTCTCATGTTGCTGCCCAGTTCCGCAGATATCTCACCCAGTACCTGTCTGCCATCCTCACCGACGACCCGAATATCGGACAAGGTAATCGTTCCATTCCATACATCTTTCAGAGACGTCTGACTATCTGATGCTTGTGGTTCCGCCTTATGATCATCAGTGGCGGCATGATCGATAATGGAACGAATCGTCCCCAGCGCTTCCTTTCCATCCAATGAGGCGTGGTAATCCGATCCAAGCATCCGTACTGGCAAAAAGTACTCCGGTGCAAGAATCAGGATGACCAATGCCGTTTCAAAGCCAAAGCTCCCTTCAATCAGCCGCAATCCAAGACCAACCGCCACAAACGCGACAGACAGCATGCTAAAGAAGTCGAGTGCCAAAGAAGACAAGAAGGCCACGCGCAACGTACGCATCGTAGCGGATCGATATTGATCGCTCACTCTTCCGACAGTCTCCCCATGGTCTTTGCTGCGTCCCAAAAACCGGAGCGTCGCAAGCCCGCGAAGTGAATCGGTGAAATGATGGGACAGCATTCGATACGAACGCCATTGCTTGTCTGCCTGTTTACGCGCCGCCAGACCGAGAACGATAAAAAATCCGATGAGAACAGGCATCGTCACCGTCAGGATCAGTCCAGAAATAACATCTTGCGTGTAGACAAATGCCAGAAGCGGAAACGTAACAAAAACCATATCCAGCGTACGCGGAACAGACAACTCCAGGTAGGTACGTACACGATCTACACCTTCCAAGACAAGCGTAACAAGCTTTCCGCTTCCTTCACTGGCTGCAAAACGTGGACCACGCTCGAACAATCGGGATAAAACTCGCCCTTGCAAAGACTCACTGGAGGCTTCAGCAAAACGACCAGCGATTTTCTTTTGCAGCCAAACGATGGTATGACGAGCGGCTATCATGACCAAAAACAGGGCAAGCGACTGATACGCCATATGAACCGCTTGACCTTCAAACAAGATCGAGATCGACTTCGCCAAAAACACTGCCTGACCGATAATCGCCGCACTTTGCAGGAGGGAAAGACCGGCTAGCAGCAGCATAACCGGTCGGATTCCTTGTAATCGGAACAATTCCTTGTCCATTAATACTCCAAATGATCCTTTTCAGTGACTCGTTTGTGGAAAACGAAGTAGCTCCAAGCCTGATAGGCTAGCACGAACGGTAAAAGCACTGCTGCAACAATGGTCATTGCTTTTAACGTGTATGGACTCGAAGCTGCATTATAAAGGGTCAAATCAAACGCGCTATCAATCGTGCTGACCATCACCCGTGGGAACAAACCGATAAACATCGAGACGAATGTCAACAGGATCATCGCGCCTGTCATCCCGAAAGCCCAACCTTCCCTGCCTTGTCTCAGGTAGTGACGAGCCAGTACAAAGGCGATAACACCTAAGAGTGTGGCTGCTGTCAACAATACACCCTGACGTTCAAACAGATCGGTTACCATGAATGTCCACCCTACAAGCACTGCCATGAGAACCGCTTGCACAGGCAACAACTTTGCTGCCAGTACACGTGATTTTTCACGTAGCTCGCCTACTGTGCGCAGCGAGATAAAGTTCAGACCGTGTAGCAAGCATAATCCCGTGACTGTCACACCTGCCCACAACGAGTATCCATTCACAATATCAGAGAAGCCCGCAGTCATTTCCATATTTTGATCAATCGGCACACCCTTCACCAGGCTGGCAAACACCATTCCAAACAACATCGGCGGTACAAAGCTTCCAATCAGAATCGCTGCGTCCCACGTCTTTTTCCAAGCCTCGCCTTTCCCTTTGCCTCTAAATTCAAATGCTACCCCTCGCCCAATCAACGCAAGCAGAATTAGCGTAAGCACGAGATAATAGCCGCTAAACATCGTGGAATACCACTCTGGGAACGCTGCGAACATCGCACCAGCGGCTGTAATCAGCCACACTTCATTGGCATCCCAGAACGGGCCAATCGTATTGATCAGAACCCGGGTTTGCAAATCATTTCGTGAGAGCAGGCGCGTCGCCATGCCGACACCAAAGTCGAAGCCTTCGAGAAAGAAAAATCCGGTAAACAGAACGGCAATGAGCAGGAACCACAGTTCATTAAGCCCCATAACGTTCACTCCTTACACGATCAAATGGATCTTGAAGCTGTACATTCTCTACTTCCTCATGACTATCCAATTCCGGCCCTTTTTTGGCCACACGAGCAAACAGATAAGCCAAGAGGCACAGCAGGATAAGATAAATCGTCGTGAAGGCGATGAGAGAGAACCATACCGCTCCTGTGCTAATGCTTGGGGAAACCGAATCTTCAACACGCAACAGCCCGAATACCGTCCATGGCTGACGACCTACCTCCGTCATGATCCACCCAGCCGAGTTTGCGATGAATGGCAACGAGATACCCGCAACCATCAACTGCATGAACCGCTTGTTTGGCTGTTCCAGCTTTTTGCGCAAAGCGAGATATGCCCCGTACAAAGCCAGCAAAATCATGGCACTACCGCCCGCTACCATGATGCGGAAGCTCCAGAAGGTCGTCCGAACTGGGGGAATATAGTTTCCTGGACCGTAAGTTTTCTCATACTCCGCCTGCAACTCCAACATGCCCGGGACAGAACCTGAAAGTGAGTTGTACGTCAGAACACTAAGCAAATATGGAATTTTTATTTCAAAGCCGTTTTCTTGTTTTTCTGGATCAATCGTTGCAAAAACCGTCCAAGGAGCCGGGTCCGCGCTTGTTTCCCACAGCCCTTCGCTCGCTGCCATTTTCATCGGTTGGGTAGCAACCAAATATTGTGCCTGACCATGACCGAATTGAGCAATCGCAAGCGAGGAAATCAATGCTACCACGATCGCAATTTTGAAAGATTGCGCAAAGAATGTAACGTCTTGTTTTTTCAATAGCTTCCAAGCACTGATACCTGCTACCAGAAAGGCTCCTGTCGCAAATGCCGCAAATACGGTATGCGGGAATTCATATAGTAATTGTCCATTGGTAAGAAGAGCGAAGAAATCGACCATCTCTGCTCGTCCGTTATTGATTGCGAAGCCGACTGGCTGCTGCATGAACGAGTTGGCTGCAAGAATCCAAAGAGCCGAAAGAATCGTTCCAATGGATACGAGCCAAATACATGCGAGATGCACACCTTTGGACAAGCGATCCCAACCGAATACCCATAGTCCAATAAAAGTCGATTCGAGGAAGAATGCCAAGAGAGCCTCAATCGCTAGCGGTGTTCCAAATACGTCGCCGACGAATCGTGAGAAATCTGACCAGTTCATCCCAAATTGGAACTCCTGCATAATCCCTGTCACAATCCCGACAGCAAAATTTATGAGCAAAAAGGTTCCCCAAAACTTGGCCATTTTTTTGTACAAGTCATTCTTTTTTACCACATACATCGTTTCCATAATGGCTACTAATAAGGACAGCCCGATGGAAATCGGCACAAAAACAAAATGAAAGATCGTTGTTATCGCAAATTGAAGTCGTCCCAAATCCACTATATCCATGTACAAGATCCCTTTCTATTCGCGTTTTGGCCTTTATGTACCGGAATTATACCAGTGGGGAAATCCGCATTTATTACGACTTTGTGAAAAATATCACAAATATATGTGAAACAATTCACAAATAATTCTCTCTCCTGTAACCCCCTTTTCGCATTCACCTTCGTGAGAGAGTTTTTTGTTTTACCCTGTATATTTCCGGTCATGTGTAATTGTAGCAGGACTTTTGACCCTAGAGGGTGTCCGATTCGTTACATGATTTTTAACACTCTGTGACGGCACATACAAAAATGGGCCCCGTTACAAGGCCCATCTTGAGTTGAATACCCAGATGATCCCCGACCTCGAAAAATCGAAGTCGGTGTGCCTGGGTACGTGGTTAAGTGACAACTGCTTATTTTTTGACGGATTTCGTTGACAAGGATTCGATGATGTTGCCGATAGTCGCAGCATCGAAGCTCTTCTCTGCCATCTGGTACAACTCGTACGTGAATCCTTCATGTTCCCAAATCACGATCCCGTTGGCGAAATACACCTTTTTCCCGCCAATGGTTTCGATCTTGACACCCTCTGTCGTGCTGATGCCGTTTTCGCCACCGGTTGAAATCAGCAAGGAAATAAACTCTTTCTCTTTTTTATACTGAACTTCTACCATATGCTCGCCTTGAACGACCGCGTTCACATAGGAATAATGCTCTGATAACCATGTCGGTGCGGGAAAGTCCATTTTGCTGGCTGCGCGTGCTTCTTCCAATGTCATCTGTGGGGGGGCCTTGGGTTCTACAGGTATCTCGATTACTTGGGAATTGGACTGAGTAGCAGGCTGTTCTTTATCGTATTGGGTAATTTCCATGTTCCCGACCTGAAAGCGTGCCAAGATCGTCTGGAGCATTTCTTGGGCAAACGATGTAGTCGAAAATGCGCCTAAAAGGCAAACAACAGCAACAGCACTAACTGAGACAGCTTTCCATTTATTCGTTTTCATAGAGATCCCGTCCTTTTTCCTATCATGTAATTGTATGTTTCCTGATTCCAATTTGAATTTCAGCCGATTGTATATGCTGGCTTTTGGAGTGGCGTCATCTAATTCCAGATCAGTAAGCAAGTCGGTGAGTTCACGAAAATCGTTTAGATCTTGCTCACTCTTCATAGCGGAAGCCCCCTTTTTGCAATTCCATTTGCAGCTTTTTCAAGCATCTGTAGAGAACGACGCCAATATTTGAACCACTGACGCCAAGAAGTTCTGCAATTTCCGCGTTTTTAAGACCAGCCGCATATTTCATGGCGATGATATTGCGTTCCTTGTCACTCAGCTTGGCCAGTGCTTGAAATAAGGCTTGATGATTATCGTCGCGGATCACAATGTCCTCCGGTGACGACTTCGGCAAGACCAGATTCAGAATCGAATCCAATGAAAAGCTGATCCTTTTCTTCTGTAAGCGAAAGTAATCTGTTACTGCATTTCTGGCGATCGCAAACAACCAGACCTCAAAGTTTGATTTATCCGGCGAGAAGCTGCTGTATTTTGAAATCACCATTTCAAACACATGACTGCATATTTCTTCCGCTGTGTAGTGATTATTGATACGATAGCAAATATATTTGTAGACGCGCTTATAGTACGCACCATAAATTTGAGTAAAAGTTTCGGTCGACATGCTTTCCGCTTGCTTTTCGTGTTCTTCTTTATGGCAGATGCCTGTGTTCACTTGGGCAATCTCCAATTACTTCCCCTCCCTTCTGGATGGAATAAACAAATTGCGCAATTTGTTTGGTTGTGAGCCTCACGCTAGTTAATACGGCAAAAGTAGAATTGTATTAACAACCATTTTTAAAGAACGGAGGAAATGACATGTGGACACCCTATGAAGAAATAAGGAAGCATCCCGCTGATTTTCGAGTAAAATATCGATTTTACTCGGAAAATGAAGGCGGCAGAAAGGTGACACCGTTTCAAGGCTATCGAAGTGATTTTTCTTACGAGGGAGATGACATAAGCCTAACAGGCATCTTTGCCATCCATCCTGAATTTGAAGATGATCACGGAGAAATCATTTTAGATAACACAAGCCCTGTTCCTACAGAAGGAACTGCACGCATGTGGATTCTTTTCCCCCAGATGCGTAAAGAGGTCCACACAAAAAGAATGGAGCTTGGGGTGATCGGATATTTTATGGAAGGTTCGAGAAGAGTAGGAGTAGTCGAAGTAATAGAAATAGTTGGGTTGCATTCCAATCCAGACTCGTAATCTTGGAGGGAACCATATAACTTGAGAAAAAGCAGGCTGTCAACGAATGACACCCTGCTTTTGATTCTTTTATTTAGCCCAGTGCGGCGGACGCGTAAACAACGGTGGCAGCTTGGTGCTGGCATCACCCTTCGCCGCGTTGAGCTGAACCTGCGTGAGAAACAACGTTTCCGTCAAGTTCGCTCCGCTCACATCTGTATCGCGAAAATCTGCACCAATGAGGTCGGCTCCCCGCAAATCCGCTCCTCTCAGATCAGCAGCAATCAAATAAGCCCCGCGTAATTGGGTGCCTCGTAAATCAGCGCCTTTGAGCTTGGCACCAATGAGATCAGCTCCTCGACCATAGGATTTTCCTTGCTTGCCCCCTTTGTACTTGGTAACCGCGTCCTTGCGTACCAATTCACTTGTCTGTAGCAATAGTTCATTTACTTTTGCTCGATGAAGTGCGATGTCCAGCTTCAGGATATCCTCAGGACTCTGATCCGTCAGGCGCTGCGTCTCCTCCATTGCTTCCTTCAATGCAGGATGGAGCGGCTCGGCAGCTTGCTTGGTCAACGCATCCGTTATATACCAGAGCAGCTCGTGAAGCTGCCACATGATCGGAAATACTTCGTACATTTGCTTCGCTGATCCGGGTTCTTTCCGCCAATCTTGGCCGCCATAAGTGACTTGAGACACCTTTTGACCAGCTCCAAAGCAATCGTAGACCGTACAACCGCGAAAGCCGATGTCTCTCAGCTTTGTGTGAACACCGCACCGGAAGTCTGCCTGTAAGTTACTACAGGGCTTGCCTGCGTCTTTATTGATGGCAAAGTCAGAGGAAGCAGCAAAAGGCAATGCCACACAGCACAAGCCAAAGCAGCTTTCACAGTCACCTTGAAGATGACTGCGACTGTTATCGTAAGTCGATTGTATGTGTTCTTGATGCGTAGCCATATAAATGATCCTCCCGGAAAAAAACACGATTCTCTCGCGCGTGGCGATAAGAATCGTGCTACTTTTATTAACCGTTTAATTGAATGCGATTTGAGATTCGATCAGGTAATTCCCGAAAACTTCGGCAAAGGCTTCTGCTGTATTATAGCCTTCTTCCAAGGTGTTGTTCGTACCGCCGAATTCCAAAAGCAGGGCGCCCTCGGAAATGGACTGATTGTACACCCCGTTTCCTTGATTTGAACCTTTCAGGATAATCCCCCGCGACAATCCGGGATAAGAGGCTTCCAGACGGGCGTTCAGCTCTTCCGCCAGCTTTTTGTTCGCCAGATGGTTCGGGTTCGCTGTTCCGATTACAAACAGCATCCGGGAATAGGTTTTGCCATTGATCGTGATCGCTACCTTGCTGCGTGGCTCATCGCTGTCCCGGTGAATATCGAAAATGTACTGCAAGTGCGGACTGGTTGCAGCCGCTGCAGCTACCGCCTTGTACGACTCGGAATAAGACATCGAGTAGCTTTTATTTTGTTCCCTCAATCTCTGAGCGAAATCGTCCTGGCTCGCCATTGCCGAAATGCCTCTTGCTTGCAATAGCTCGCCCAGCCGTTTCCCAACAAGCGTGATGTTAATCTCTGGATCATCTACCGAGCTCCCTTGTTGGTTCCGTGCAACATTTCGCCAAGACTCACGGTTATGGGTGTGATAGATATACACTTTCTCGTTTCCAATCATCCCACTGTTGTACTCGTACGTTGCTCCTGTCGGTGGCAGAGTACCAGCTGGTTGAATTTTCTCTACGATCCACCCCGCGATGTAGGCGGTCGAATTGTCTGCCAGTCTGATGAGGTACCAGTCTCCTACTGTTTGCACAACCGGGAATACTTGTCCGGGTTGAACATTTCCAATTATGGCATGTTCGGTTGAGGGACCGTTGCGGATATTGGAATCAGGATTTTTGACACGAACCTGTAGTTCTTGTACAGAGGGCGGCGGTGTTGTTGGCAAAGTCGCTGGTACCCCCGGTGTTGAACTCGGCAGTGATGGAACTGTCCCAGTCTGTTCCATAGGTTTGAAAATATAGGCATAGGTACCGTTGAAGTTGATGGTATACCAACCATTTGCATATCCGTAATGGTTGATCGTCATCCCGCCATGGATTTGACCAATGACGGTACCAAGAATATCTGGCTGCGCATAAACTTCATAGCCTTCCGTCAATACGATTGTCCCTTGTTCGAATCCACTCCCCGTACTGGATGGGACTACAGGAGGGGGCGGTGCTGGAATTGTTGTCGGATCCGGGATTTGTGCTGGTACCTGTGGTGGTTTTGGTGGTGGTGGTGCCGCTGTCTCCGTCAAGTAATTGGCTCTCACCCAGCCGTTCTTTTGATCAGACAGCTTAATTTGTGCCCAATCCCCCTGCTTTCTCATTTGCAAAAACACACCGTTTTTGTCGATGATCTGCAAAATTTGTGCAGTGGCATTTGGTTCTGCCCGAACATTCAGCATATCCACATTGCTTTTGACATATTTGATCTGTGGAACTTCTATCATCTTCACATACTTATTATTGACCCATCCGGTATTGCCGTTCGGCAGCTTTACCTGGGTCCAATCTTTTTGCTGTTTGGTGATTGGCAACCGCGTCGCTTTTTTGAGGGTTGCGACGATCTGGGTAGTCGTACCTGGCTCGCTTCGAATATTTAACTGATCGACCGCCACTTCTACATGGGTGGCCGCTCGCGCAATGGACAGAGGCATCAGCAAAATCAGGAAGAAAACAGCTAGCAAGCTGACATTTACTCGTAAAAGCAAGTTCCTCGTTCCCCTCTGTTTTTCTCTTATTTTTGGAAAATCCAGCTAATAGAAAGAACTTCTCGATTCGTCCCCATATTCCTTCATGTTTTGACATCTTTTGCTGTCAAAACAGTAATAACGTCACGATTATTCTATCTCCTGAAAATATTGACGTTTTTGCTAGAAAAAAGTTACAGAAAAAAGGATGAAGCGAAAAGCTTCACCCTTCTATTTCCTCCCTACCATTTCGCTGCCCAAGCTTCTATCTCCACTTTGAGCGAAGGGACTGCCAATGCCGGGACGTAAGACATGGTCATCGCTGGCGGTGTCCCCCCGTGGAACTTCTCCCATACCTGATTAAAATGCTTCCAATCCATTTGCTCGGTTGCCCATATATTGATTTTGATGATATGGTCCGCGCTAACTGATTCACTTTCAAAATTGCGCAGTATGTTCTGTAGCGTGTTTTCTACTTGTTCTTTCATACCTGTCGGCAACTCTCCATGAATGTCCATTCCTACCTGCCCAGAAAGCACGAGCAAATCGGCTCCTTTTGGAACGACCGTCAGATGTGTATAGGCTCCCATAGGCGGAGCAACTGATCCAGGATTTTTACGTTGAACCTGGGGCTTCACCTGGTCGGTTTGTTCTTCCTTGACGATCGCCAGTGTTTGATGATCTTCCCACCGACCATTGATTTTCACGTTTTTCTTGGCAATCCCTTCCTTGTGGAAACCAGCTTTTAGCAGCACCTTGATCGAACCTATATTATGCGGCATCACGCCTGCTTCCAAACGGTGAAGGCCTAATGTCTCGAAGGCATAGGCCACGACGAGTTTTACTGCTTCAGTCATGTAGCCTTTTCCATTATGCGCTTTGTCCAGGAAGTAACCGATCCAGCAGCTTTGCAGATTCTCCCTTACGACCTCCGAAAGGATCACTTCCCCAATGATTTCATCCTGTCCTTTTTTCGCAATGACAAAAAAGTACCCTCTGTCCTCTTCTTTTAACGCCAACGCGCTCTTGATCCTGTCGATTTGTCCTTCCAGCGTGTAAAACGTCTCTTCTCTCGTCCCTGTGAAGTTTTGAAAGAAGTCTCTGTTTCTCATTTCAAGCGCCAAGAGGCTCTGTGCATCCGATTCTTGTACCAGTCTTACGTAAATGTTCTCTCCGTTTCCTTGCATACAATCCATCTCCCTTTTTCGAAATAAAAAAACACCACAGGAAATCCTGCGGTGCCCTAAAAAGAAAACCACAGGAATGCGACCTGTGGCGTTTTTCCACTGTATCCTGATGAATCCCACTACATCAAAGGATGGTCGCTATATCCGTTTTTGGACATACTTCTCCCGTGATGTAGCCAGATCAAAGAAAACAGCGGTGGAGTATCCAATTCCTTTTGGCAAAGACAGTAATGATCTTTTTTTCATGTGGATACCCTCCTTTCCGCTATTTTCTGCGCATACCATTCGATATAGAGACGGTCGTAGCAACAACCGTTACATTTTTATCCATAAAACTACTCCACAAGTATAGCGGCAAATGACATTCGTGGCAACAGCATCAGTGTCACTTTTTTCAAGAGGAATAGATCCATTTTTTTGTGGAACAATGAAAGGAGAGAAGATTGTCATCATTCATAATCCGATTGCAAGAAAGAAGGGAGCTACCTGTATGACGATTCAACGTTTTGTTCGGGAGTCGCGCACGTTTAAAGCAAGCCATGTGCTGCCCCCGGATACGAACAATCACAATACGCTGTTCGGCGGCAGGCTGATGGCGCATATCGACGATGTTGCTGCTATCTCTGCCATGAAGCATGCCCGGGGGCCAGTTGTGACAGCCTCCACAGATTCCGTCGACTTTTTGCAGCCAATCCGGGTGGACAATGAGGTTGCACTCGAAGCCTTCGTCACATGGACGCATAATACGTCGATGGAGGTCTTCGTCAAAATTGT
Organism: Brevibacillus brevis; assembly: GCF_022026395.1. NCBI lineage: Bacteria > Bacillati > Bacillota > Bacilli > Caryophanales > Paenibacillaceae > Brevibacillus > Brevibacillus brevis. Next base: position 4,760,125 of record NZ_CP041767.1, read on the forward strand.
TGCGGAGGATTTGCTAACGGGCGTTCGATGCGTCTGTGCCACATCATTTCTCACGTTTGTAGCGATTGGCGAGGATGGGCGGCCTACCCCTGTACCCAAGGTCGTGCCGGAGACGGAAGAGGAAGTATTCCTGCATAATGGTGCTGACGAGCGAGCGGCGGCACGAAAAATCAGGCGGAAGGATAACAAGCATCTCGCGGATATGCTTGGAACGAGACGTCCGTGGGAGCCATTATTGAACACCCCGTAACGCCCAAAAGTCCCCTTGCCTTTTTATAGGCAGGGGACTTTTGGCTGTAACTGCCTAATTCCTTCGTCCCTCCCAGCCACTAGCTCTTTAGACAACGCTCAAGCGATAGTGGAGAAAGTCATCCGTTGTTTCCGGCTCCATCTCATAGGGTTTGAATCCATTTTTCAGCAACACTTTTTGCGAGGAGATGTTATCCGGTGTTGTTTTCGCACAGATCATTCTGACATTCAAGTGGGGAGCATGCCCCTCCAAAAAGAGCTTCAGTGCCTGTGAAGCTACTCCTTTTCCAGCGGTATCTTCCCCGACTCGATAGCCGAGATGTCCGATTCCTTCATCTTTTTCGATGTCTACCAGATTCATTCTGCCCAAGATGTCACCTTGGCTGTTTTTGATGAGGCCAAAAAACGAGATTCCTTGCGCCTGCTCGTCGAGCAAGGCTTGCAGACCTCGTAAAAAATGGTCATATTGGTAGTAAGCATCTCCCCGACTGGGAACCGATTTTTCAAAAAAGGCGCGATTGCGCACTTCAAATTGAAACAAGCTGGCTGCATCCTGTATGCTTAATTTTTCGACAGCAATCCTCATGGGTACGTATCCTTTCTTGAATCGAGGTGGAATGAATATGGCAGTTGCTTATTTGGAAGAAGGCACGTTTATCGCCTTTATTGCCTTTACAATATTTTTCTTTGTTGCTTACAAGCTCGACCAGATTTCGTTTGTCTCCTTCATTGTCTCCTTGGCCGTCACGGCTTGCGTTCACGCTGCCTTCTATTGGTTAATTGTAAAATATTGGCCGTTTTTTTAATAGCGCAAAAAAGGCGCAGGATGGAACTCCCGCTCCTTTACGTTGATCTGCTCACAGCTTCGCTTCATAGGCTGCAAGCAATTGAGCTGCTTGCTTGTTGTACTGGTTGACCAAGCCTTGAATGGCTTTTTGCCACTCGGCTTGTGGGAGCGGCACTGGCAGTTGATTCGCCGACTTGCCGTTCACGATCAGGGCTGTTGTGAGCATTTGCTGTTGTGCGTCACTGAGTGATGTCGTCGTTAACACCTTTGGCTTGAGCACTTTTTTTCCTTTCAGGGAACGCATGAGCTCTGTCATCAAGATGTGCTGATACTCCGCGTACAAATTCATCGTCATGTAGTAGCTCATTCCCTCTCGAAACGGTACAATTCCCCGCTTCTGTGCCCATTCCAATACCTGTGGCGTCGTCATCGCTTGACTAGTTTTGCCCATCGCCATGAAATAAGCCACTCGGAACATATCTTCGTCGCTCATGACTGAACGATTCTCATCGGCTTTGATGATACCTTTGGACACCAATTCTGAAAGTACCGCCTGCTTGCCTGCATCCTTCGGCAGATTCAAATAAAGCGCCAGATTGGCAAAAAAATGGCTCTCGCTGTTGCCGCCAGCCGGCCAGCTATACGGTTTGCCGAAATCGATCAGCTCAAGCGGGCGTTGTCGCATTGTATCTGAGTAGGCCGTAAACGATTGGAACGTGATCGGACTATAGGAGACCACAGGTTTTTTCGTCAGGAATCTTGTCGCAAACTGCTCTTGCCCACCTTGATCGAGATAACCGAACTGGTCTTTGGTTGTGAATACATAAGGCGTCTGAACGTCTGCCTCGCTCCACACTTGTGGGAATACTTTGCTTGTTGGCAAAATCGCCTCGTATTTGGCCGCTGTCAGTACCTTTCCTTCCAGCGACATAAGGCCGTACAATCCCGTCTTCTTGTCCTGGTAGGCAATGGCACCCGTCTTGAGATCATATACGTGCATATACTTCATGGACTGATAATCGCCCGTGCTTAAGCGGAGCAACTGTGGTGAATAGACATCCCATCCTGTAGTTGACTGAATCAATACCCGATCAAAATAAGATTCCGTGTGAAAACCTTTCACGCTAGTGAGCTTGCTTACGAGCTGGTTCCCTTCTTGCGCCCATACATCCTGCGTGCCGTCCAACCGTGCTGTCATCACGATCTTTTGATTTTGTACTATCATTTGGTTTGCATCACGATACACAAAATCGCTCACGGCCTGGAGTTGCCCGTCATCGACCTTGATCATCGCCATTCCGACATTCCCCGCTCTCACACCCATCGTGTATACGGAATCAGCAACTTTGATCAAGGTAAGAGGCGGTCCGTCGTTGCCTGACTTCCACACCGCGACTTTGATCTCCGTAGTCAACAGCTTGCCATCAGGGGTATAAAGATCCGCCCAATCGTGATCCATTGCAACGATGAGATTGGTATCGGAATCCATATAGACATATTGGTAGAGCTTGCTGATTGGTTGGTTCGTCTTGCGGTCCACAATCATCTCGCCTTTTCCCGGCTCATACTTTTTCGTCAAATCATCGGACAACATATTGGGATTGACAGCTTCTATTTGTTTCCCACTGATGCTGTATCGCAGCACCCTTCCATCCGGCTCTGTTACCAGCACCTCCCCCGTTACTCCCTCGTGGCGAATGATTCGATTCTCAACAGGAGACAGGACCAAGCCTTCATCTTCAGAATAAAGTCCGATTTTGTTTCCGTCCTTAATGCTAAGCATGCTGTAGCTGCCCAAGGTCACATACGAGTCGAACCAAAAATCTGGCTCCTTGACATCTTTTCCCCAGCCTGGGAGGATCGCTTTTTTCCCATCGCTGCGGACGAGCAAGCGCGCCGCTGGCGGACCTTCTGCCCGCGGATACGCAAAGGGGATGACCGTCCCTCCCCCGACTTGGAGGACACCGTACAGATTTGTTTTCGGGTCCTGTCCCAGCACGTAGCTGCCATGCAAGTACTGGGCTCCTTTTTTCAATGGATGCGACGTACCTTTGGACTTGGAATGATACGTGATGACATCTCCAGAAACCGTGTAGTACACATCCGAATTGTTATGCTCGAACCCGACTTCTTTGTAAATGGGCTCTGCCAGCATCCGTCCGTCCTTCCACAGCCCTTGTCCCTTGGGGCCGATCACCTGAAAGTATCCATTGTTCCAAATATAGAGCGCATTGTATTTCGGCTCGAGTACGTACTTGCCATTGCGATCAATCAAGCCTTCTTTTCCACCGGATCGCACCTTGAGATATGCAGTGTCAGGACCGCCTTCGTTTGGAATCAATTCTGCTTTTGGCAGTGCAAACAGCTTTTTGCCGGAAGCAGGATCGTACATGATGAGCTCTTTGGGAGTAGTCGCGACGAAATAACGCTTTTTCTCCGCCTCTTTATTTTCCGTCTGATCAGGAGCAACGAGCTGTACCATCGTCAGCTTGCCTGCAACTGGCGGAATCAGCACCTTTCCATCTACATGGATCACCATCGATGATTTTCCTAAGAACATAATCGCTGTCCCTTGCTCATTGGATAAATAATACGGATGCGCCCCAGCAAACTTCATGGTCGACAGCTTGTTCGTCTTCAAATCGATATATTGGAACCAGCCGCCTTTTTGAACAATCGCAATATTTTTGGACTCCGGAATGTCAATATAATCCCAAATCGCGGGAGTTATTTCTTTCCCTGTCCGCGCGTCGAGAATTCCTTTTTTACCGCCCTTTGTTACGATCATGTTTTTGGATGATCGTTCAAAATCATCATAAATGGCCTGTGTGACCAGCTTGTTACCGTCCGTAAAACCGATTTTGTAGTCTGTTGTATACGGCTGAATCTGGGAAAACGTAGCCGCATGGACAGAAGAAGTCCATGTACTTGCCCCGAGTATGACCGCCGTAACCAGACTCGCGGTTTTTGTTATTATGTTCATTGGTGATTAGCCTCCCTTGTCAAACATTCCCTTCCTTTTGACGCTTCGCAGTGCGAAATAGTTTCGCTACACTTTTTCAAGCAACTGGAACCTTTTCTTTCCCTCCACTCGCTTTTAAGCGTGCTATAATTGTTCACACCGACGCAGTATAATCATCGTATACGGATGGGAGTGCTAAAAAGAGCACTTGGAAAGGATGTTCCCATGAATTTCTTTGCTGCCGCCTTACAAAAGCCGGATGTAAGACGATTTGGGATTTTAGCGTTGTTTTGTTTGTTGCTTTACTCCTTGGGAAGTATGCTGAACATGGTTTTGCTGACCTTTTTAGTTACCTATTTAATGAATCGGCTCCATCAATACCTCACGCGTCTCACACACAAAGTCGCGCCGATCCATCCCAAGCTGATTCTCATTTTTCTCTATATGTTGTTGACGTTCTTTCTCGTTGTGGGTGGGATGAAAGCCATTCCGGCTCTGATTCATCAAACCGGACAATTGTTCCATTCCATCGAGCAAGTGTACCACCAAAATCAGGACAATGAGTTTGCCCCCTATCTTATGTCTATTGTTGGGAAGCTAGATATGAAGGGCATCGTTCAAGGCAGCCTTGATTTTCTCGCAGTAGTCAGAAACGTTGGGTTCAATGTCTTTCTGGCGATTATCTTGAGCCTGTTTTTCCTGCTCGGCAAAGACAATGTGGTTACGTTTACTGCTCAATTCCGCACGAGCAAATTATCCTGGCTATACAACGAAATCGCCTACTTTAGCCAAAAATTTATCCTGACCTTTGGCAAAGTAATCGAAACACAGCTGTTGATCGCCTTATTTAATACGACCTTCACCGTCATCGGTCTATGGATCATGGGCTTTCCGAATCTATTGGGACTCGCAATCATGGTCTTCATACTGGGGCTCATCCCGGTTGCAGGTGTCGCCATTTCACTGATTCCGCTCAGTGCCATCGCCTTCAGTGTCGGTGGTCTCGCAACTGTCGTCTATTTGCTCATTTTCATCATGGTGATTCACGCGCTTGAAGCCTATGTGTTGAATCCTCGCTTGATGGCAACGAAGACTCACTTGCCGATTTTCTACACATTTGTCGTTCTGATCTTTTCCGAGCATTTCTTTGGAGTATGGGGACTGATTGTCGGGATTCCGTCCTTTGTTTTCTTGCTGGACATCTTGGAAGTGAAGAAAATGGAACAACCCCCAACCAAAAATAAAGCCGTCCCAAAAGATGTACGAGATGTACCAGTCAACACGTGACGGATAGACATAGAGAAGGAGCCCCTCGTGAAAAGGGCTCCTTTTGCCTTTACTTGCCTTCAAACCACTTAATCAAAGCTTGCGTGCCGCTATCTGCCTCGCCGTTTGCTGCCAGTTCTTCATAAAGCGATTTGGAGAGTGCGAGTCCTGGTGTCATCAGCCCCATTTCCTCCGCTGCTTCCAATGCGATTCCCATGTCCTTGATAAAATGTTTGACGTAAAAGCCAGGGGCGAAGTTGCCCGCGATCATGCGTGGCGCCAGATTCGACAGCGACCAGCTGCCTGCGGCCCCCGCTGCAATGCTCGTCAGCACTTTCTCCGGGTCCAGACCTGCTTTTTTCGCATACGCGATCGCTTCACATACACCAATCATGTTCGTCGCAATGCAAATCTGGTTGCACATTTTGGTATGCTGACCTGCACCTGGACCGCCCTGCAGCACGACGTTTGTCCCCATGATCCTAAACACAGGCTCCATCGCATCAAATACTTCCTGATCGCCACCAACCATGATGGTCAGTCGCGCTTCACGTGCGCCCACATCTCCACCGGAGACAGGAGCATCCAGGGAATGCAGCTCGTGCTTTTTGGCTTCCTCATAAATATGTTTCGCCAGCGACGGCTTCGAAGTCGTCATATCGATCAAATAAGTGCCTGGCTTCGCATTTGCCACAATTCCGTCCGCGCCGAGATACACTTCCTCAACATCGGATGGGTAGCCGACCATCGTGATGATGACGTTTGCCTCTTTTGCCAGCTCACTGATCTGTTCCTTCCAGATCGCACCGGCTGCCAGCAAGTCTGCTGCTTTTTCCTTTGTCCGCGTGTATACCAGTACTGTATATCCTGCTTGCAGAAAATGGTTTGCCATGCTTTTCCCCATGACACCCGTTCCTACAAATCCAATGATTCTTTCACCTACAGGCAAAGTCATGTGAACCACTCCTTCGTTTCTCTCTTTTCTATGATCTCGACAGTTGTACTTCTCGAATCTATCCGAATATTCCTGCTACGCGTCTTTTGTGTTTAATGGAAAAAAGGACATATGTCGTTTTTTTCGCACGCAAATACCTTTTACTAAAGAGGGTATAACCTGCAAGCAAACGAGCAGGAGGCTTGATACATGAAGGAACTTCACGACCGCACCCTTTTGCATACGCTGGTGCAAAACAGTCCCTTGCCCGATATTTTTGATGCCGCTACTTTCCATGAAATGCGCCTGTATCAGGCTGAGAAGGGTGATATCCTCTGTTCGAAGGGCGATCAGCTTCACCATATGTTCTTCATTTTGAAGGGAAAAATCAAAACTTTCACGACGCTTCCTAATGGAAAATCGTTGTTGCTGCGCTTTAACAATCCACTCGCGATTATCGGAGACGAGCTGTTGGGTACTAGCTACCGACATTTGAACCGGATCATCCGCAATCTTTGCGCAGCATCCGTGATCGAACACAAAAAAAGCGCACTGATTATCACAAATCGAGAAAAAATCAGTGAGCTTGCGAGCGGAAACATCTATGAGTGGTTCAACGCGCAAGCCAGTACAAAGCTCGGACTGTGGCAAACCAATGCGATTGTTCATGCGGTAGGCTTTCTTGTATCGTTCTCGATCTTTCTCTACGTTCGTGATGGCGATTGGAAAAGCATCGGGGAAGTGAACAAAGTATATTTGCTTGGAGGCGTTTTCGGGGCGCTGATCGTTTTTAGTGTGATGAAAGGCATTACGTCCATCGGGCCTGCATATGCCGTATCGATTCTGCTCATCTCCCAATTGCTCGTCGCTCTGCTCATTGATTCACTCGGCCTGTTCGGTGTGCAGAAGGTCCCGATCACCTTGAACAAGATCATCGGAATCGGCATCATGATCGCAGGCGTAGTCGTTTTCAAACTCAAATAAAGGAGGAGAGCATTATCGCCCTCCTCTACAGAATCAATTGCTCCGGATTCAGCCCCAGCAGCGCCTCATGCACAAACCTTCCGTCTTTTCGAATGAGTACATCGTCAAACCAGATTTCGCCGCCACCGTATTCCGGACGCTGAATGCAAATCAGGTCCCAATGAATCGCGCTGCGGTTGCCGTTATCCGCCTGATCATAGGCACGACCCGGTGTGAGATGGAAGCTGCCAGCGATTTTTTCATCAAACAAAGTATCGCCCATCGGGTGCAAAATGTACGGGTTAAACGCAATGGCGAATTCACCGATGTAGCGTGCCCCCTCATCCGTGTCCAATATTTCTATGAGCTTGTCTGTATGGTTCGCGTACGCCTCGACAATCTTTCCTTCCCGAAAAGTAAACTGGACGTTTTCAAACGTTGTACCTTTGAAGTTGCTGGGCGTATTGTAGCTGATCGTTCCGTGAATCGAATCGCGCACGGGAGAGGTGTACACTTCGCCATCGGGAATGTTGCGTTTGCCTACCGCTGTCCGCGTCCCAATTCCTTTGATCGAAAACGTCAGGTCTGTCCCTGGTCCGACAATGCGCACCTTGTCCGTTTTGTCCATGAGGTCGTACAACGGCTCGCACGCTTCGGCCATTTTCCGATAATCGAGTGAACATACGTTGAAATAAAAATCTTCAAATGCTTCTGTCGTCATATTGGCCTTTTGAGCAAGGGCCGAGGTTGGGTAGTTAATGCGCAGTCCTGTAATTTGATTGTCGACATGATGGAAAATAGAATCATACGCTTCTGCGTACAAGCGGTATTTTTCCTGCGGAACATCCTTCATCTCACTGTCATTTGTCTCGCCATGAATGCCGATATAGCCTTGTATGCCAAACCACAGGTCCTTTTCCCACTGAACGGTCTGGGCAAGCTGCTCATCCGTTACCCCTTTCAACCATTCCCGCTGGACCTTTGGCCGTACAAAGCGCAGGTGGGGATATGCTCCCTTCGCATACAGCCGCTTCACCAATTCCATTGCCAGCGCTTCTCCTTCATCCACGACCAAAATCATAATATGCTGCTTAGCTTGCACATCCAGGCTGTACGAAATTAAGTTGTCTGCTATTTTTCCTAATCTTTCATCTCGCATCGCGCTCGCGTCCTTTCCAGATTTTTATTACTCTTCCAGCATACCGCGCGTTTGTCAGAGGAATATCATCTAAAAACAAGTGATCACCACACTGTTGTGGTCGGGAGAAGCCCTACCACATGTTTTCCAGTCGCCTATATCCTCTCTTCGTTCGGGCGGTCTCCTTCCAAACATGTGGCAGGGCTTTCGTACAGCAGTAAATTCCTTCGTGTTATTAAAACATTTTGCAAGTTAACGCAAGGAAGCTTGTGAAAGCCAATTCAGTTGAAATAGAACATCTTAGAACCTCTTTCAACGAATGAACGAATAGCTACGTAGGAAGAAGCGAATTTCCAGTCCAAGCGCCTCTGGAGCCCAACCTAGCGTAGGTATAAATGGCGGGGAATTTAAGCTTCACTTATGAAATACTTCCTCGAAACTTCTACGTTTGAAGCGCTCCCGCCATTTATTCCGAAGCGGACAGTCTTACCTCCCCTTGCAGGGCGGAGGCCGAAGCGCAGACTGGAAATTCGCTTCTTTCTCCCACTACGGCTCCTGCAAAAAGTAAAAAGCGATGCTAATGCACCGCTTCTCCATGATTCACTTTCCTAACCGCTTGTGCTGGACATCCTCCACACGCTGACTGATCCGGGCAAGTACAAAGGAAATGATGACCGAGAATATCACAATGCCGTAAAATCCGGCTCCGATCCCTATGCCAATCCCTCCAGCGAAAAAGATCATGGCTGCGGAAGTCAGTCCTTTTACTTTCAAGCCGTCCTTCAAGATGACGCCTGCTCCCAAAAAGCCAAGACCTGTGACAATCTGTGCAGCCAAGCGCATCGGGTCCATCATCGTTCCGTTGCCAGGCGCACTGTATAGCTTTGTGCTGTAAATAGAAACCAGTGTGATCAGCGTGCAGGCTACGGACACGTACATATACGTTTTCAGCCCGGCAGGCTTATTTCTGTGCGAGCGATCCCACCCGATGAACAAACCGAGAATCGCGCTCACCACTACCCGCACATACATTTCCAAGTCATACTGCACATACAACCAGTGTAGAGTCTCCATCCTCGTCACCTTCTTATAGCGATAGAGACATGATATGTGCAGAATCAAAAAATAGACCGTCTTTTTCTAAAGCTTACTCCCTTTCTATCTTCACTTCCGGCCCGACAAAGACTTCAAACAACCGCTCCCAGGGAAGCCTGATCTTCCTATCCGTTAATTCGACGATTTCGCCTTCAAACGTATTCTTGCCTCTCTTTCCGATCATCAGCGATTGATTGGCAAAATAGTTTTCGTACCATTCTTCCGCATGTGGTGTCAGTGCATCCCTCACAAAATCATTGACTTCGTCGTAGTCATCTTCGAGGTTCCATTCATTTCCGTTTAACTGTTTTACGAGGTTTCGTGCTTCTGCCATGACTTCATTTCGGTAATGATGGTCATTTACAAACGAAGACAAGAGCAGATTGATATGGGTCTCTGCCGCATCTACTGTTAAGGGCACACCGAACTGATTTCCTTTTTCCAAAAAGGCTGATCGTTGCAACGCCTGTCCCAACGCGCTTCCCATATTATTTCCTGCCGTTCCCCATGCCGTGTATGCGAACAGCTCAGGCAGCTTTACCTCTTCTTGTAGTCGCTCGATCAGCTCAGGGTCAGCTTTGTTTGTAATCGTCACGTCTGTAATGGCGACCTGCTTTCCTTCCTCCAGAAGATCATTGATTTCTTCTACGAACTCATCCAGAGCTTCGCGTCTCTCTGCGTTGCTCTGTCCTTTTTTCTTCGGCGAGTTGATCATGAGTACGATATCTGCGTCGTCTTCATCCCGAACGGGCTTGCCGCCTGCTGCGATGATATGCTTCTCGACATTTACATCAAAGGTCGTGTCTTCAAACGGCGCTGTCCATTCATCGCCGTCTATACCCGAATACTCGACGGCTACTTTTGGATGGATGCGCAGTTCGTTCAAGGCAAATCTGCTCAACAAAACGGTCCCTACTTCGTCCGCTCCGGGGAAAATCGCTACACGTTCTTCAACATCCAGCTCCTTTGCTTTTTTGACCAAGGTCTCCCGCTCTGCTCGGTGAAGACCATGAGGAGCAGCATCATCCTGAGCCAGCACTAAATAATCAATGGTCCCATCCTCTACCCAGTCGATCAACAGGGAGTTAATCTTGTGATTCCGCTCGCGGGCATTCAAGTAATCTTCCAGCACAGACTCGGGAATCTCCCTTTCCAACTGATCGAGTCGATCCTCTTTTTCCGACATGCCGAGGTTGTGCACCTCATCGTATAAAATCGCCCATTCTCTGATTTGCTCATAGTATTTCAATGTTTCAGGATCAGTCGCCGTCACCGCCAGGCGTTGAATCGTATCGAAGACGTAGATCGGCTTTTTGGAATGTTTGTCTCTCAGTCTCTTAATGGCTTCGATATTCGACAGGGCATCTTCATAGGACTGTTGATCGGTACGGGACGCAACCAGCCCGCCATATGCCAGCATGCTGACAGAGATAACCGAGCCGTCCACTTTGCTTGCCTGTTTGATCAGCCAATCGCCAATTTCTTCCCCATCGCCCGGGGTCATAAAGTGACCGAGTATGTCTTCATCCGGTATAATCGCCTCCACCCCGCCTGCCCGTGCTGTCATTTGCGGAAAATACGTATTGACCGGGCGATCATCGAGGGGGACAAGGGCGACTTTGGCAATTGACTTGGGTGACGCTTTTTTCGCAGCATCAGCACTCGTCTGCGTAAATGGAACCATGCCTGTTACTAGTGCTGCCATAGCCAATGTCGAAATGACAACGCGCAACTTTTTCATAGATCCAATCTCCTTTCAAAATGAAAAGGTTTAATCGAGGACGGCATTCGCTAGACGCAATTGTTCCTGTAATTTACCCACGTGAATCAAACGCGGAATGGTCTTGTCGTGAAATGCGATAGCGGCTGCTGTACCTGCTGCTTGCCCTGTCGCCATACAGCTCGGGGTAAGCCTGGTCGTCGCCAGCGCTTCATGGGTCGTAGAGATACAACGCCCCGCCGCAAGCAAGTTGTCAATGGACGCAGGGATCAGACAGCGATACGGAATGTCATAAGCGCCCTCCCCTTCAATATCTGCTGCCACTACGCCTTTGCCAGAAGGATCGTGAATATCAACCGGATAGCCGCTACGTGCGATGACATCCGGAAAACGCCTGCCCGCGACCACATCTTTGATCGTCAAACTGTACTCTCCGACGATTCTGCGTGTCTCACGGATGCCAATTTGCGTTCCGACTGCGGAGACGGATGCTTTCGCGAAACCAGGAACTTTATTTTTTAAAAATTCAGACATCAATAAAACTTGACGTCTCCCTTCTTCCTCCGCTTCCGTCAAATCCTCGACATCTGTTCCATCCAGCCCCTGCACCCGCGTGCAATTGATCAGAACTTCATCGCTCTCAGGCCCTGTGAAAAACAGAACTTGATCCCGATTAATCGGAACACCTGACATCTTCCAATGCGTATAAAAGCCTTGGACACCCGTCAGTGGAATGGACGGCAGCTGTGCAAACGGTGTCTTATGATAAAACTCATCTGGATGGTCAAGCATGTACTGCTTCACCTGCTCCAGATCGACGCCGCGCATGCGGAACTTCATGGTCATCGGCTGTGTCAGCCCGTCTGCATCTCGCCCTTTGCTCGTCGGCGCTCCCGATAAATAAGCGAGATCTGCATCTCCTGTCGCATCGACGAACACCTTGGCCTTGATCTCGTATTTGCCCGATTTGCTGGTGAGCGTAACCGAAGTAATCTCAGTCCCTTCTACCTTCACCTGATCGACAAAGCTGTGGACAAACAGCTTGACGCCCGCTTCCTTGAGCATTTCCACAGCGACCAGCTTGTAAATTTCCGGATGATACGGCGTGACTGTGCTCACGAATCCTACCGTATCCTGCAAATGTCCAGGCGATCCCCCCTTTTCTTGCAAGCGGTCGACGATTTCCTGTGCAATTCCTTTGATGACTTGCTCGCCTTTTTCCGTATGAAACGTCATCCACGGATAAACAAGCGCAATCGTCGACATCCCTCCGAGAAAGCCGTACCGCTCGATCAGGATTGTCTTGGCTCCCAATCGTCCGCTGGCAAGAGCGGCACTAATTCCTGCCGGGCCCCCGCCTACCACGACTACATCTGCTTCCACTACTCGATTCATCTGCACTCACTCCTTGTAGAACTTCCTTCCCATCCATGCTTCCTCTAGTCTTTGAGGCCCGTCATCGATACGCCCTCGATAAACTGCTTTTGGGCGAAAAAGAACACAATCAAAAGCGGCAAGGTTGCCATGACGGATGCACTCATCAAATGATGCCATGCTGTCCCTACTTCATCGGTAAACAAGGACAAAGCGAGCGGCAGCGTCATCAGCTCTCTGTCGTTGATGAAAATGAGCGGATCATAAAACTCGTTCCAGCTCGTCAAAAACGTAAAAATCGTCAGCGTTGCGATGGCTGGCTTCGCCAGTGGCAGCATGATGCTCCAATAAATCCGCCAACGCGAGCAGCCATCAATCATTGCCGCCTCCTCCAGTTCCTTTGGAATCCCGAGGAAAAACTGGCGCATGACGAACACACCAAAAATTCCGCCTGCCCCGAAAATGGGAAGGACAATTAGCGGTACATGCGTATTGATAAATCCAAGCATGCGCATGAACAAAAACATTGGAATCGACGTCACTTCATGCGGGATCATCATTGTCGACAGCAGCACCAGAAAGACGATATTACGTCCCCGAAACGGGATTCTGGCAAACGCATAGCCTGCAATCGATGAAAATAAAACCGTTCCAACCGTGACCAGAATCGCAATGTACAGGCTGTTCCAATAGAACAGATGAAACGGCGTATTCGCCAAAACCTCTGTGTAGTTCTCCAAGCGAATCGACGAAGGGATAAACTCTGGCGGAAAGACGAATATTTTGGCCGGCTCTTTTAATGATGTAGAAAGCATCCACAAAAAAGGCACCAGCATCAGTAGGGAGATTGCTCCTAACGCGACATAGTGACTGCCAATCCCCAATAACTTGCCCGCTTGTAATCTGTGGCGATTACTCTTCATGGAACACCCACCTTTTTCTAAACTGCCACTGCAAGAGCGTAAATACTAAAATGATAAAGAAAAGCACAAAGGCAAGTGCAGACGCATAGCCGAATTCAAAGTTTTTGAAGGCACGCTCCCATATGTAATAGACAAGCACCTTTGTACTGTTATCAGGCCCCCCTTGGGTCATGACGTAAATCTGCCCAAACACCTTGAGCGAGCCGATGATCGTCAACAACGTGGTTAAAAAAACCGTCGGACTAATCATCGGGATCGTAATCTGAAACAATTGGCGCGTCCGACTGGCTCCATCAATGCGGGCCGCCTCGTATAAGTGAACAGGCACCTGCTGCAAAGCAGCGATGAACAGAACCATGTTCAAGCCCACATTTTTCAGGACACTCGTCACGATCACCACCGGCATCGCCAGCTTTGGATTGTACAGCCATGAAGGGCCTGTAATCCCAAACATCTGCAAGATCTGATTGATAAACCCCGTGTCTGTCGCAAACAAATACTTCCACACAATTGCCCAGACGATCAGCGATGTCATGACTGGCACAAAAATCGCTGTGCGGAATATCCCGATCCCCGGCAGCTTGCGCACGAGCAGTAAGGCCAACCCCAACGCCAACACGATGTTTAAGGGGACCAGTCCAGCCGAGAACGCAAATGTATTGCCCACGACCGTCCAAAATTCGGCATCTTGAAAAATCACTCTGTAATTTTCCAGCCCAATAAATTCGGCTTCCCCCAGTAATGGCCAATCCGTAAAGCTCATGTACAGCGCGAGTAAAAGCGGGCCTAACAACAGCACCACAAACCCGATAACCATTGGGCCGACAAACAGCCATCCTGCCAGATTCGCTTCTCGGTTGAAGGATTTTTTTCTTGTTCCACGTGTTCTCTTGTCAGGAGAGAGCGGGACATTCAACTTGCTCTCCATACGATCCCTCCTTAGTTGTCTATCGCATTCCGCAATGCATGGATGGAACGGCGTATTTCATCCTCGGTTCTCCCGATCGCCATCGCTCCAGCTAACAGGACGCGAACCCCCGTTTCACGTAGAGCTTCCACATCCTCCGCCACAATTTTTCGCTGTGTCGGGACGATGATGGGGATGCCTGCCTTCTCTACGATATACCGATAGGCGAGTAGATCGGCAAACGTAAGCCCCGTACCATACTCGTTCCCCGGAATAATCGACGCCTCTAATGCGGTCATGGAAAAATGCTTCACGGCTTCCAATCGGTTCAAATCGAACTGATCATCAATGGCAAACGTACTCGCCACTCCTTCTATTTTCAAAAGGGACGCTGGCAAATGATGACCATAGATGGAGATGAAGTCGATTCCCAGTGAATCGAACTGCCTGATTTCCTCGGGATTGAGCTCCTCCATTGACCCGCCAGGAACAATGCCAATCGGCCCTGCGAACTGGCTGCGTATCTTTTGGAGAAAGTCCGTATATTCAGCCAGAGGCCCGAACCGGTTGCCACTGGCACGATGGTACACATTGATATGCATCTTCAAGCCATCTGCGCCTTCCTCTATCGCAGCTCTGGCCAAGGTCTCATCGTTATGCGGGAGACTGACCATGAGCAGAAACGGCTTCTCTTCCAGTGCCTGTCGAAAACGATTCATCGTAACCTCCCTGTCAATTCACAACGGCCTGTATCCCAGACCGTTGTGACGAGCTTGCTTACTTTTTCATGATCGGATTAACTTTCTCTTCCAGCGACTTCACGATATCCGCAGGCTGTGCCGTTTGACCAAATAATTGATCAAAACCAGCCAGGATTGTCGTGTCGATTTTTTGCCAGTCCACATGGCCTGGTTGCAGATGTGCCTTAGGCATTTCATCGATAACGGCCTGCTTGATGTGTGCAGGGTCAGGGTTGCCTGGAACAATCAAGAACGGATCGGAATTCAATACAGACAAGCGCGGCGGGACAAAGTAAGTCGAGGTCTCCTGGACACCCTGCTCACTCGCGAGGAACTTGAGGAACAGCTTGGTCTCCTCCAAATGCTTGGTTCCTTTGAAAATCGAATACCCTGCCTGACCGAGCATCGGTGCCGAGCCTTGTGAACCCGCTGGCATCGGAGCAATGTCCCACTTGAAATCCTTGATCGTCCGCGCCTTCGAAACGTAGCTGTACACATCAAAGAACATGCCAATTTTGCCTGATTCAAAGCTGACCTGTTCACCTGCCTTCGGATGTGACCCATCTGTAAACATCATCCGTTGGAGCATGCTGAGTGTCTCCACTCCGTATTGGTCATTCCACGTAAACTGATTCATCTCTTTGTTGAACGGGCCGCTGCCATTTGACCATGAATAGGAAGACAGAATGATCCACGTTTTCCAATCGCGGAAGAAGTTGGCCCCGTAGATTTTGCTCGCCCCGGTTCCGCTCGAGATCGCCTGCGCTGACTTTTCGAATTCCTCCCACGTCCATTTTCCTTCCTTCGCTAGGTCGTTCGGCGATTTCAAGCCAGCCTTGTCAAACAAGTCTTTGTTGTAGAACATCACGGTAGGTGGGGTAGAAAACGGCAGTCCGTACAATTTGTCGTCTTTTTGGAACAACTCAAGCGTCGACGGGATAAAGTCATCCAGCTTAAATGCAGCGTCGTTCTTTACATCCGAGACATCTTCCAATATCCCATTCTCCATAAACTGCGGCACCATTCGCTCAGACACCCAACCGATGTCAGGCAGCTCCTGACCAGCAGCCAGCACCGTCACCTTTTGCTGGTAATCGGGGAATGGCACAGATTCCAGCTTCACCTTGATGGTCGGGTTTTGTTGCGTAAATTTTTCAGAGAGCTTCGTATACAGGTCCAAGTGGGCTTGGTTGCCCCATGTCAAAAACGTAAGCTCGACTGCTTCTTTCTTGCCCGTTGCGGAGTCACCGGGAGTCGTCGCGGTGTTGCTGCACCCAAATGTAAACGCTGTCAAAGCAGTAGACAATGCCAACAGGATTGCCTTTTTCATGGCGTACCTCCTTATCTGTTTTCCCTGTCACCAGTATAAAATTGAGTGAATAGTAAGATAAATCATGCAGGATTTAGATTTGGTATGAGATTTAAAGATCTTTACTGCCGACGAGATCTCGGTAGCTCCCAGGTGTCATCCCGACTTCCTTTTTAAATACCAGCATGAAATGCTTCGCGCTCTGATACCCCACTAAGCGCGCGATATCATATACCTTCAGGCTCGTCTCGTGTAAAAGCTGCTTGGCACGGTTCATCCTCACCTGCGTGATGTAGTCAGAGACATTTTCCCCCGTCTCGGTCTTGAACAATTGACTCAAATAAATCGGATTCAAATGAACACATTCCGCTAGTGTTTGGAGTCTCAGATCGCCGTCCAAATGATCGTGAATGAATGCTTTTACCTTGCGAATGATTTGTCTTTCTTCTCTATGGCTGCCGTCGACGGTGTTTTGTTCTTCCCGGACTTTCTTTTTACGATCCAGCACCTCCCTGATTTTTGCGAGCGTGCTCACCAGTTCTACTCGATCAATAGGCTTCAAAAGGTAGTCGGAGACTTTGTACTTCAATGCTTTCTGTGCGTAGTGAAAATCACCATAGCCACTAATAATCACAATGGGCAGCTCCTCGTACATCTCCCGAATTTTCCCGATCAGCGCCAAGCCATCCACTTCCCGCATGCGGATATCTGTCACAACCAAATCAGGCATTTCCGTGCGCAGATATTGCAAGGCGTCCTTTCCATTTTCCGCTTCTGCCATGACGGCAAAACCAGATGTTCCTTTTTCAATTAACGTTCTCAAGCCTTCCCGAATCATTCGTTCATCTTCCACCAGCAATACTTTGTACATGGCGTGATTCTCCCTTCTGAAAATCGAGTGGAATCTTCATCGTAATTTCCGTGCCCTGATCCGGTCTGCTCACAATCGTTAGCCCATACTCATCCCCGAACAATAAGGTCAGCCGCTGGGAAATGTTTCGCAAGGCTGTCCCATTGTGTGCGTTTCCTGTCATCTCATGCTGCTGCATAGGCGTACGCAGACTTGCGAGCAGACGACTCAAAGTTTGCTCGGACATTCCCTTGCCATTGTCTCTCACACTAATCTGCATCACACCCTCCTGACAAAGCGACGTGAGCCATATCGTCCCTCCCTGTTCCTGATGCTCAATCCCGTGTGCAATCGCATTTTCAAGCAATGGCTGTAGCAGCAGCTTCGGGATACGCTGATCCGACAGGCTCTCTTCTACGTCCATAAACACCTGAAGGCGCTCTCCCAGACGAATCTTTTGAATACGGACGTAGGATTCTAACGACATCAGTTCTTGCGTCAGCGTAACCTGCCCATCCTCTCGCGCGACCGTATAGCGCATGAGTTTTCCGAGCGAAGCAACCATATCGGACACATCGTAATTACCCGAGCGGATCGCCATCATATTGATCGATTCGAGTGTGTTGTAAATAAAATGCGGATTGATCTGACTCTGCAAGGCCGCCAGCTCCGCCTCCCGCTCACGCAAGCTGCTAAGATACACCTCATTGACAAGGCGGTTGATTTCCTCGACCATCTGATTAAATTGCTCGCTCAGCTTCCCGAGCTCGTCTTGGGAAGCGACAGGAACTCGTTCATGGAAGTTTCCCCGCTTTACTTGCATCATTTTCTCTTTCAACTGAACGAGCGGCTTGCTGAGTGAATAGGAAAAATAAATCGCAAGTCCGCCAGCGACGAGCAAAAACATCGCCGCAATCAACATCGTAAAACTGCGCAAGCTATTGGATTCTGCGAGCAGGATATCGAGCGGAATCAGACTAATCACCACAAGCCCCGTCTCTTTTGATTGATGATCCACGAAGAGATATGGCTGTCCCTGAATCACCTTCTGATTCGCATCCCCACGATTGATCGTAGGGGTTTCTTGCAGCAAAGTACGATAACCCGGCGAGCCTTCGCTCTCCCTCTTTTCATAAAACAGCTCGTTTCCCTCGTTGACGATGATCAAGCTCCCATCCTTGGTAAAAGGCATATCAGACAAGATCTGGTCAAACATGTCCATTTTCATATCGATTTTCATGATTCCAAGCGGTACTTTCGTATACGGCTCACGCAATAACCGAGCCACTGACATATAGCGCTCCCCAGAGGCATCCAAATAATAGCTGGGTCGATGCTGTGGAATAATGACGGCTGCTCCCTGTTCCTTGATCACGCGCGAATACCATCCCTCTTCCGCCAAATCTCCCTTGCTCTTCATGACAGAGGGGTCCAGATTGGAAAAAATCATGCCATTTCCCGCGATGATTTGAATACCTTTTACTTCCGGTCGGCTATAGGAAAGACTGGAGATAAACAGCGTCATCTTCTCCCTTTTTTCCATGGAGAGAAAAGAAGTAGCCGACGTATTTGTCTGAATTTCTTTTAAAATGGACAGGACTTCCGGATCGTAGAGCGGCATGAGTGATAAACGCTTCATCTCCCGTATATTGCGCTCCAGGTTGCGGTTGATCTGCCCCACAATCTGCCCCGTGTATTCAGCCGTTCTCAATTCCGTTGAAGCCGTAAACTTGCTGTACGTGATGACCCCTTGCAAGCTCAACGGGATTGCGATCAAGCAGAGAAAAAGCGTGAGAATCTTCGCACGCAGTGTTCCGTTTAAAAAAAGCGTCGAGACTTTCCTTTTCATGATGGCCCCTTTCCACTTGTTTGAATAATCAGTATTTTCCCCATCAAAAAATCCGTCAGGTCCAAAATCCTGACGGTCTGTTCCTCAGTCTATTTCGATGCCCATGTAGAGACAATCGTAGAATGTATCCCCAATCAAAAATTCTCTCGTCAACGTACCCATTTCCTTGAAGCCCAGCTTTTTGTACAAATGAATAGCAGAATCGTTGTCTGAACGGACTTTCAGATTGATTTTTCGTATGACTTTTGATTGCTTGGCCCATTCCAGCAAGGATTCGAGTAGAAGTCTCCCAACCCCTGATCCCCAAAATTCTTTCAAGACGCTAATCCCAAATTCACCTACATGCTGCGTCCGCGATCGGATACCCCCTCGAAATGTCATGTTCCCTACAATTCTCCCGTCAACCTCTGCAATCAAACAAAGTTGATTGTGAGCTTCCAGACATCTTTTGATGTTTTCTTTTTGCTCATCAGGGGTGACTGTCCATTCTTGCGGTCCAAATGACAAATTATCCGTCTCTCCTGATACGCAATGTATGAACGCAACCAAGGCTTCAGCATCTGCCAGCTCCGCTGATCGAATGATGACATTTTGCCCAGACTTCAATTTGGATCCCTTCATAAGAACCTCCTCGCATTGGAAACTTTTCATACTATTTAAACAGAAAAACGGACGCCTGTTAACCGTCCGCTTGTAACTGCACTCTAGGTTTTTAAGGTCGATATCCGTACATACTGAAAACAAACAGCAAGCATAGATAGATAATCGCCGCGGGTACAATGGTTAGAGAAATGAAAAACCGTTTCTTCACACTGTTGGCATCTCGAAACAGCCAAAAGTAGATGAACAACAGGAGGAGGAGAAATGGGACAAAATAAAAACCGAGCATGAGTCCCACCCAATCCGAGTTGGTTTTCCAGAACTGCTCCGGCACGGGCAGCCGATGATATTCACTATATATCTGTTCTTTACGAGAGATAAATAGGTAAGATAGCACGAGGTAGTAACCGAATATAACGAATTTCAGCCAAGGCTTAATCTGTTTCGCTGCGAGTGTTATGGAAAAGATGATCCCTAATATAAACCATAATGCCATGTATTCCATTTGGATCCCTCCTACGAAGGATTATAGGGATCGGATCTGTTGGAGATAAGTACCAACTTTTTTTGGTACCTCACCCTCACGTGATTGCAAGAGTCGACAAAATTTGGAATACTTCCTATAATAGACTTGTCAAACAACACGGTATGCGAGTATCTTTGCATATAGAAAGCTCACTACCTGTAGGAGATGGTCACGATAACGTACGCTCTTTCGTTTTTACTGTCGTTTTGTATCGTTATGGTGCTGATTCCGCCTCTGGCTAAATTGGCATTTCGCCTTGATTTTGTGGACAAGCCACGTAAAGACGTGGAAAGAAAAATTCACCGGGAGCCTATCCCATTGACAGCCAGCTACGCTATTTTTGTCGGCTTTGCTGCATCGTTTTTGCTCTTCTCGAAAGAATCGACCGGGCAAACGATCGCTGTACTGTCAGGTTCACTACTGCTGTTGATTATCGGTACCATTGATGACTGGTACAAGACGCAAGGCAAGGATTTTTCCGCCCTGCCCAAGCTGATCGTCCAAGTATCTGCCGCCGTGATTGTCTACTTGTCGGGTATTACTTTTTCCGGCTTTTACAATCCGTTGAGTGGCGAATACATCTTGCTCCCGCAATGGTTGCAGTTCATCCTGACCATCCTGTGGATTTTCGGAGTAACGACGGTCATCAACTTTTCGGATGGCATGGACGGTTTGGCTGGAGGGCTTTCCGCCATCTCCGCCGGCACGCTCTTCGTGGTCGCTTTGGTAAAAGGACAAAGCACCTCTGCCATTATGGCGATCAGTCTGATCGGTGTTGCCTTGGCTTATCTGCGGTACAACAAACCGCCGGCCAAAATTTTCATGGGAGATGCAGGCGCGACCTTCCTCGGCTTTATCTTGGCGGTTATCGCGTTGGATGGTGCTTTTAAGCAGGCAACTGTTCTCTCCTTGTTCATTCCGATTTTAGCACTCGGTGTACCGATTTTTGATAATCTGTTTGTGGTGACCAAGCGCTTCCTGCAAGGAAAGCCGATCTACCAAGCAGATGCCAGTCAGGTTCATTATCGCCTGCTGCGTTCTGGACTCAATCCAAAGCAGGTCGTCACCTTCCTGTGCTTGATCAGTGTTTGCTTTAGTCTGACGTCTATTATCCTGCTCCTGCTCGGAGTATAGTTATTATCGGTCACAATGAAAAATGCCGCTTGGGTCTAGTCCCTGCGGCATTTTTTTATGAGCGGATTACGCAAAGTCTCTCTCCCGCTAGCTCTGTTGGACGGTTGCTGCTTCTGCGGCATTTTCCAGCTTCTTGCGATGTTGCAGGCAAGCCTCGCACCTTCTGCTTTTTCGCCCAAAAGCCGTGTAATATTTGCTTTTTTTGCAAGACCGGCACGTAATGTACAACGAGCTCGACAAGTTGTAGTTCTCCACTGGCGTGTTTTCTTTGAGGTGCACCGTCTTGTTGTATTTCATGAGCAAATGAGCTGTGTGGATGGCATCGACCAAGGCCGAGTGCAGCCTGCCCTCCTGGATGATTCCTGCCGTGTCGATCGCTTCTTTTAGACTCATCTGTTTGCGATCAGCCAAAAGCATGCTAATTGGCGGTTGGATGTCATTGTAATTGCGCATCCAGTTGAAGTCCAAACCGAACCGCGCACAATGCTCGATCATCAGCCGCTTGTCGTCTTGCCCCCATGTGCACAGGTAGTATTCAGAATCGTTGCCGATCCACTTCATAAATTCTGCGAACGCCCGGCGAAACGGGATAAAGGTTGGCATGTTCTCTTTATCGAGACCGATGAACTTGCGCGTTCTCTCCGAGATTCTGCGTTCAATGGCTGGAAAGGTATAGCGCTGAAATGTGTCGACCTCCACGCCATTTTTTCCGGGCACGACTTTTGCCGCTCCGATCTCAATAATTTCCGGAATCTTGTCTCTCTGATATGTCAGTGTCGTTTCAAGGTCAAAAACAATGATCTGCAAGCGTAATCACATCCTGTATGTATTGTCTCTATTATGGCTCGAATCGGGCATAGAAAGCAAAACAAAGACCAAAGCGGCTGTGATTGAAACGAAAAAGGATAAGAACCCATCGGATTCCTATCCTTTTTTATTTGTTTAGTCTGGTGATTTTGTCGATTCCCTCGTCAATTGACGCAATCCGTAGCTCATCCTCGCTATTTGCCCGTCTTCATCCCGGAAAAATTCAATCCAGGGGATGGAGTCTCTTTTTTGGAAAATGAAGCTGTCTTTTTGTACCGGGATCAGCGGAAACGAGAGACCATCCACCTCCAGGAATAGCTTCCCTTCGCTTTTGGCAATCGATGCGCTTACCCATTCCTGCGAAGAGTAGCGACCCTCGTACAATGATAACTGCTCATCTGTGACCTCGTATGGATCATAGGCATAAACCGGGGCTTCAGCGGGCCTTGCAAAATAACTGTTCAAAAAGCCGAGGACCAACTCTCGGACGCTCACGCCATCGAGATTGACCAGAATCACGCCCGTAATCCCTTGAGCCGGAACCGAAAAAATGTGCGAGCAGATTCCCTTCAACGATCCGCCATGCTCTACCAGCAAGCCATCCGGAAAGGCAGGCGAGACCATCAGACCATAGCCGTAGGAGCGATGCCCGTCCACACGAGCAAAGGGGGTGAGCATTTGCCGGACGCTATCGGCAGACAAAATAGTTGTCGGGTTTCCCGTTGCCCCCAAACGAAAGACTTCCAAATAAGCGAGTAGATCATTCACAGTCGATTTGAGGAAACCGGCCGCCCGCATCGGTGGAGCATCGTGCCAGATGGGTGCTGCAATGATTTAATTTTCGTCATCAATTTTTTTGTTGGTATACAAGATCGTGACGTCAGCCTGGTCAGCCAACTCATCCACAGAAAAAACGGTTCTATTCATACCCAGTGGCTGCAAAATATGCGTCGCCATGTATTGCTCATACGTCTGGTTGCTGACCCGTTCAATGATCGCCCCCAAAAGCCCGTATGCATCGTTGTTGTAGCTAAAGGCACCCCCTGGCTCTGAGAGTGGCTTCCCTTCGAATCCAGCAATGGCTTCCATGACTTCTTCGTACGTATCCAGGTAAGGCACTGTCTTTAGTTCTTCCTCTGCCTTGGTTCCAATGACAGCAGGATCATTCTCCATACTCCGCCTCATTGCACCATCTAAGTAAGGCATGGGCGCTATTCCGGGCGTATGTGTCATGAAATGATGGATCGTCATGCGTGCTGTCAGTTCGTGATCGCCCGCCCGAAACTCAGGCAAATATTTCACGACGGGATCATGAACAGACAGCTTGCCTGCCTCCTGCAACTGCATGATCGCAACGCAGGTAAACGATTTGGTGATGGATGCGATGCCAAAAACGGTGTCGAGGGAAAGGGGCTGTTGCTGTTCTCTGTCACGAAACCCGAACGTCCCCTCGTACAAAAGCTCACCTTCACGTGCAACAGCTATAGCTGCACCCGGAGCATTCGCCTCGTCCAGCAGCTGCTGTGCATACGCCTGGAACTGTTCCTTCCATGCCGTCATTTTCATCAACTCCCTATCGCTTGCTCATAAATCGCTTTTGCAACACGGGCGATGGTATGCTCTGCGGCTTCTTTGTCAGTCACACCGCGTGATAGTGCCGTGATCGCAATCATTCCTTTTCCTTCGGGCAAATAAATGATGCCAGCATCATTGACGACAGCATTGACGGTCCCGGTCTTATGTGCGACCTTTGTTCCTTCTGGCAGCATGTACGGCAGACGGCTGTTGTAATGCTGACGTCGCATGATGTCCAGCATTAGCTCGCAGGAGGCTTCCGTGAGAATTTGTTTTCGCGCAATCAGAACGAGCAGGCGGTTCAGCTCGGCAGGTGTCGCTACGTTATTATCAAGCGTAGGCATCGAGACATCGTGGATCAATTCGTAATTGCCTGACTCTTCCCGTCGCATGAACTCATCGAACCCTGCCTCCGATGGTGCAGGCTCATTCATACCCACACAATGGTTGAGGAGCTCCCAGCAATTATGCCGCAAATGAATCTGCGAAAGCCCCAGCTCATGCATGTGCTCATTCACCTTGTCGATGCCGCCGATCAGCTCGAGAATTTGGTCTGTCGCATAGTTATCGCTGACAATCGTCATCAGTGTCGCCAAGTCTTTGACCGTTAAAGCCGCTCCGGCATCCAGCTCTTGCAAAATGCCCGACCCTGGGACGCGATCCTCCCATTTCAGTGTCACACGCTGATCGAGGCGGATTCGTCCTGCTTCCACCTCGCGCATCAAGGTGACCATGATCGGGATTTTGAATGCACTCGCCAGTTGAAACAACTCTTCCTCCAGATGTCCTGCTGTCTCTCCCGTTTCCAAATGCACAGCTGCGATTCCAAAAATACCGGGCGCTTCCTTCAATACGTTTTCTACCGCTTGTTGCCATGTCATCAAAATTCCTCCCCCATCTCGCGAAACGGCCCACACATGTATTTTCGTGTCGGCCATTTCTTTTTAGCGCTATTGTTCTTTGTATCCCCACTTGAAGTCGATGTAGCCCAATGGATCGACCGTGATGCCTTTTACTTTTTCATTTTGTACCCATGAATTGACGCTGGAATACACACCAGTGACCGGCATTTCTTCCATCAAGATGCTCTCCGCTTCGACCAGATACTGATTGCGTTTGGCCTCGTCCGGCTCGGCGTACGCCTTTTTCACCAGCTCTACGTATTTCTCGCTAAACCAGAAGGTAGAGTTATTGGAGCTGTACTTCTCCATCATCAGCTCCAGGAAGTTGACAGAGTCGTTGTAATCTCCCGTCCAGCCTGTTCGGGAAATCATGTACTTCCCTTGCTCCTGATCGTCAAACATGACCTTCAATTCTTTGTTGATCAGCTTGACGTCCACACCGAGAGCTTGCTTCCATTGAGCCTGCAATGCTTCGGCAATCTTCTTGTTGAGGTCGGAGGTATTGTAAAGATAGGTGATTTCGGGCAGCTTGGCGATACCAAGCTCCCTCATTCCTTCTGCCAATAACTGTTTCGCCGTCTCCACATCGTTATCCTTGAAATATCCTTCCGGCTTTAGAGAAGCGGAAAGCGGGACGAAGCCCATCAAGGGAGTCTGTCCGGCTTGACCGATGTTTTCTGCGATGTCACTGCGGTTGATCGCGTAGGCAAACGCTTTGCGGATTTTGCTATTCGTAAATGGCGGCTTCTGTGTCTGGAACAAGAGATAGTAGTTGGTGGCACGTTTCATGGTTTGCAGCTTGCCTTCATCGCGCAACGGTCCAATGGCATCTGCAGGCAGACCGCTAATCGGGCCGCCAGCCCAATCCAGCTCGCCGCTATTGAATAGCTCCAGCTCGGTATTCGTATCTTCTATCATGGAAAACTCGATTTCGTTAAACTTCACAACGTCTTTGTCCCAATAGTGCTCGTTTTTGACCAGCTCAATCTTGTTTTTATGCTCCCAATTTACGAGCTTGAACGGCCCATTGGTCACGATGGACTCGGGCTTTTTCGCCCAATCGGGATTGGCTTCTACTACCTTTTGGTTGACCGGATAGTAGAAGGTCGCAAGTGTCAGGAAGTATGGAGTCGGGTTTTCCAAGGTGACTTGCAGGGTCTTGTCATTGACGACCTTGATGCCGACATCCTCCGCTTTCGCCTTCCCTTCATAAAAGGCACGGGCATTTTTGATCGGATAATACTTGTAGGCGGACCCGCTGGCTGTCTTCGGATTGAGTACACGCATCCAGCCGTAGGCGAAGTCTTGAGCCGTAACCGGGTCGCCATTGCTCCACTTGCTGTCGCGCAATGTAAAGGTGTACACCTTTTTGTTCTCCGATACTTGAATGTCGGAGGCAACGGAATTGACTGGCTTGCCATCCTTGTCCAAACGAACGAGCCCGTCGTACAGCGAACGGATGAAAGCACCGGAAATCACATCGTTGGACATGCCTGAATCAAGTGTTTCGGGCTCTGCGGCATTCATGTGCAACGTCTGCTCGGCCGCAGTCTGCATAGTTGCCCGCTGCGCTGGCGCGGTTTGCTGCTGGTTGTCTGGTGCGGTTTGAGTCGGCGTATTGCCGCTGCTACAGCCTGCAAATAGTCCACTAAGCAAAACGAAGAGACTTGTCATGACAACTGGTCTTTTCATGCTGTACCCCCTGTTTGAGTCGGATATCTAATTATTGAATAAATATTCTGCAAATTTTATGCCATTCGTATTTTCCGTTGTTCTTTAGTTGATTTTATTCCCTGCTGAATACATTTACCCGGGTCGGTCCGACAAGTTTCTACCAGTAGTCTCTGTCACGCAAAAAAGAAGTATTCATCCTTGAATACTTCTATTCATTCGCGCATATGGGGCTGTCCTCTCTAGCTTATTGCTGGTTCATACATAGCTACCGCATCACATGACCGTCGGCAAAAAACGATCGGGACGTGCTTTTGCTTCGCCAGCTTCTTTATATTTTTACACAAGCTGTGACTCACGAAGTTAATAAAGACAAGAACAAGTTCCGTATCAGAAGGAATCGTCGCCTTCACATCGGATTTTTTGCGACCAGATACGTGATAGACATTGTGGAACCCTTTGTTCTGCAACAAGCTCTCGATTTCTCCTACCCGATCTCCTCCTACCACAAGAACGCCTGCCATAGTCCTTCCTCCTCGCTTTTTTCCACGCCTTTTCTTCTATTTTCCGGTGCGCGCTTGCGAAATCTTTGCCTCAGGTTTTTCCGCCGGGAGTCTGTATTTTTCCGTTCGCTCAATCTGAACGACCTGTGAATCGTGAACCACAATATGTATGGAGCCGTATTCCAAACCGTCCAGTGCGCGTGCGATTTTCTCTAATAAGAGATCGTCCAGGGGAATCTCATTCTTTGCCATGGGGATCACACTCCTGTTTCATCAAATTTAATGTATATTATTCCTACCTATTTAGTATGTTTTTTAATCTGATAATACCTCTTGAGCCCGATTGCTGTCAATGTCAAACAGTTTGGGCATCAAGAGGTCTCTCACCTCATTTTCCTTCGATTGACGAAAAGCTCCCTGCGCAACTAGACAGCTTGGTTGTCTTTGTCCTCGCGGGAGCTTTCGGTCGACCGATCAGCTAATCACATAAAAACCGATGCATTTACTCTGATATGAAAATATTACCATACAATTCTGTCATCGGTCAATGCCCCGCGTAATTCTTCATTCCCTCCATTGTTTCCCGTTACACCAAGTGACAGGCGACAAATCTGTCGGTACTGACTTCGCGGAAAGCAGGCACTTCCTGTCGGCAAATGTCTTTCACATACGGGCAGCGCGTGTGGAATTTGCACCCTGCCGGAGGATTCGCTGGACTTGGCATGTCTCCCTGCAGGACGATGCGTTCGCGCTTTTTCTTTGGGATCGGAAGCGGCACAGAGGAGAGCAATGCTTTGGTGTACGGATGGAGCGGCTCCAAAAACAATTCATCCCGAGGTGCCAGCTCCAGCAATGACCCCAGATACATGACCCCAATCCTCGTGCACAGATGCTCCACGACGCTCAAATCATGCGAAATAAATAAGTACGTCAGCTTCCTTTGCTCCTGCAACTCTGCGAACAAATTGATAATTTGCGCTTGGATTGACACATCCAGAGCAGATACTGGCTCATCCGCGACGATAAAATCAGGGTTCATCATAATGGCCCGTGCGATACCAATCCGTTGACGTTGACCACCCGAGAATTCATGCGGATACCGATCGACATGATACGATGCCAATCCACATAAAGCCATGACCTCTAAGACTCTTTCTCTGACCTCCGCTTGTGGGAGCAGCCCGTGATCAAGCAGCGCTTCACCCAGTGCTTCTCCGATTCGGACGCGCGGATTCAATGAGCTGTACGGGTCTTGAAAAATATATTGCATCCGGGGGCGCAAAGCTCGGAGCTCTTGGCGATTCAAGGCGTGCACATCGATACCCTGGAAGCGGACTTCTCCCTCTGTTTTTTCCAAAAGGCGCAAGATCGTGCGACCTGTCGTGCTTTTCCCGCTGCCGGATTCACCGACCAATCCGAACGTCTCTCCTTTTTGGATGGAAAAGCTGACGTCATCCACTGCTTTCACATGGCCGATCGTCCTGCCTAAAAGCCCTCCGGTAATCGGGTAATATTTTTTCAATCGGCGCACTTCCAGCAAATTACTGTCCACAGGTGATCTCCTCCTCATACAGCCAGCACGCGACCTTTCTGCCGTCTCCCCCATCACGCAAAGGTGGCTGCTTCACCCGGCAAATGTTCAAGCATTGATCGCATCGGTCAAGAAAATAGCACGATTCACCGAGCGTCGTCGGATTTGGTACTTGACCAGGGATGGAATACAGCTTGGCTCTGCGTTGATTCAGCACAGGCTTGGATCGAAGCAAGCCTTGTGTATACGGGTGCTTCGGCTCCTCGAACAGCTCGACGACAGGAGACACCTCTACCACTTTCCCTGCGTACATCACGACGACATGATCGGCCATTTCCGCTACGACCCCCAGATCGTGCGTGATAAAAAGAATCGCAGTTTGGGCTTCATCCTTGATTTTGCGCAGCAGATCGAGGATTTGCGCCTGAATGGTCACATCCAAAGCAGTCGTCGGCTCATCGGCGATCAGCAGGCGGGGATTGCAGGATATTGCAATGGCAATCATAATGCGCTGCAGCATGCCACCGCTCAATTCATGGGGGTACGATTTGGCGATTTCTTTTGCCCGGGGGATTCCGACCAGCTCGATCAGCTCGATGGCTCGCGCTTGGGCTGCTTTTTTGCTTAATCCCTGATGCTCCATGATCGGCTCCATGATCTGCTCACCGATGGTCAGTACGGGATTGAGTGACGACATCGGCTCCTGAAAAATCATGGCCAGCTCATTGCCGCGGAGCTTGCGCATTTCTTCTTTGCTGACTTTTCGCAGGTCACGGCCTGCAAACCATATCTCACCCGAAACGATACTGCCTACCGCCTCTGGGATTAGTCCCATCAATGACATGGCTGCCGCGCTTTTGCCGCAGCCTGACTCGCCTACGATGCATACGGTCTCTCCTTCATAGATGCGCAGATCGAGGGCATCGACTGCTTTGACCACGCCTTGTTCGGACTTGAAGTTGGTGCTTAGATTTTGGATTTCGACTAGAGCATTCATGCTTGGCTCACCTGCCTTTTCGTGTATTTGAAGGAGCTGTAGTGGAGAGGGAGAAGTGATTTCCAGTCTACGCTTCGGCCTACGCCCCGCAATGGGGTCATGACTGTCCGCTTCGGAACGCGCTTCAAACCCGAAAACGCGCAGGCGTTTTTGTATGTAATAAAAGCTGAAATTCCCCGCCATTTTTTCCTACGCTGGGGCGGGCTCCAGAGGCGCTTGGACTGGAAATCACTTCCCCTTGCGCTGCTTTAGCTATCCTCTTGAAAGTAAGTTCAAGAAGGTAAAAACAATTCAAAAGAACCCCTCAACGCTTCTGCTTCGGGTCCAAAGCATCCCGCAGTCCATCCCCTAGCAAATTAATCGAGATGACAGTAGCAAAAATAGCAATTCCAGGAGGAACCCACAGCCACGGTCTTTTCTGAAAATCGATCAAGGTATTTGCCGCATCCATCATGTTGCCCCATGTCGGCGTTGGCGGGACGACTCCGAGGCCGAAGTACGATAATACGGATTCGCTCAGGATCGCACCACCGACATTCAAAGTGGCAACGACAATCAAGAGCGGTGTGAGATTGGGCAGCAAATGGAAGAATAGCTTGCGTCTGTCGCGCAGACCGAGGACTTCTGCTGCTTGCATGAATTCACTTTCACGCAGGGTGAGCATCTGGCTGCGGACCATTCGCGCCAAGCCGGGCCAGCCGATCAAACTCAGCATGACCATGACGATGTAAATGCGGTAGTCGGTCGGGATTTTCCACTCGGAGAGGACTGCGCCCATAATAAACAAGAGCGGCAGACCAGGAATGGTCATGAGCACGTCTGCTACACGCATGATCACTTGATCGACCCACCCGCGGTAAAAGCCAGCCAGCGCACCAAGAAGGGCGCCAATGGAAACGGAGAGCACCATAGAGGCGATGCCGACTGTCAATGAGATTCGGCCAGCCTGCATCAACCGCGTCAAAATGTCTCTGCCCAAACTGTCCGTCCCAAGCCAATGGGCGAAGCTCGGCGGCTTGTTGATCATGGCCGTATTGATCTTGCCGGAGGCGTACGGAGAAAAAAACGGACCGATGAAACACATCACTGCCATGACGAGTAAAAACACAAGTCCAACCATGGCCAGACGCTTCTTTTTCAATCGCAAAAACGCCTCGTGCCACAAGGACGAACGCAACGCTACCTGCTCCGGTCTCGTCACCTCCGCTACTTCACTTACCGTTGATGCCATCGTTTTCCCTCCTATTTCAACCGAACCCGCGGGTCAGCCACTCTGTACAGCAAATCAGCAGATAAGTTTCCGATGACGGTGAGAATCGCCAGGAACATCGTAAAGCCCATCAAAAGCGGGTAGTCCCGTACAGAAAACGCCTGCATGTACAACTGTCCGACACCGGGCCAGTTAAATATTTTTTCCGTGATGATCGCCCCACCGAACAATGCTGGCAGCTCAAAGCCTAACAGTGTAATGGCGGGCAGGAGCGCATTGCGCAGCGCGTGCTTGTGCAGGACGACTTTTTCCTTCAGCCCTTTTGCCCGAGCCGTACGCACGAAGTCTTGTTGGATGACCTCCAGCATATTCGTGCGGAAATAGCGAGTCAGCGTCCCCACGCTCAGCAAAGTCAAAACAGTCACAGGCAAAAACATATGCTGAACCACGTCCCACGCATAGGCGAGCCCTGTTTCCTTGCTGCCGATCATCATCATGCCCCCTGCGGGAAACAGCTTGGCGTCGACGGCAAACAACTTGATAAACAGCAGTCCAACGAAAAAGACAGGCAGCGACATCGCAGCAAAAACACCGATCGTCACGAGCGCATCGAACCAGGAATGCTGCCTTGCAGCTGACAGAACTCCGATTGAGATCGCGATTACCCACGTAAAAAAAGTGGAGGTAATCGCCAGTAAAAACGAATTCCAGATGTAATCGTTCAACAGCGACATCACCGGCTGCTGGTATTGCAGAGAGTAACCAAAATCGCCTTGTATGGCGTTTTTCATCCAAATGAAATACCGTTCGACGACAGGCTTATCCAGCCCGTACATCGCTTTCAGCTCCAGCTTTCGTTCGGCTGTCAGCTTGGGACTCGTATCGACGAAATCACCTGGCGTTAGGGCATACAGGAAAAAAATCAAAATGGATGCGCCGAAGAGAGTCAACGCCATGTAAAAGACCCTTTTCAGGAAGTAGGACGTCATCGTTGGCCTCCTTTCATGCTTGGGGAAAAAAGAAAGCCCAGCCCCAGGGCCGGGCACAACATTCGTAAATCAGTTACTCGAACCTGTTACTCAATTCTGATACCAGGCAGGCTGGTCGAAATACCGGTGAACGGATTCGGTTCCAAGCCCTTGATCTTGCCGTTGTGCGCAGACAAAATTTTGCGGTAGCCGAGGAAGATGTATGGTGGGTCATCGCTCAACTCTTTGTACAGGTCTTTGTAGATTGCTTTGCGCTTCTCGATGTCCAGCGTAGATAGACCTGCTTCCAGCAATTCGTCTACTTTGGCATTGGAGTAGCCGTTCGTTCCGGTAAATCCGCTCTTGCCCTTTTTCGTGGAGAAGGCGTCTACACCGTCATCTGGATCGATCAGCATCGTGGTCGAGAACGAAGCGAGGTCGTGATCGCCTTTTTCCGTCCGTGCCAAAACGGCGTTGTAGTCCATCATTTCTGCTTCAAACTGGATGCCCAGCTCTTTGTAGTTTTCTTTGGCAATCGGGATCAGAACTTCTCCCAGCTTTCCTTTTGTCGTGTAGTAATGCACGATCAGCTTTTGTCCGTCTTTCTCGCGGATACCATCGGCGCCCGGCTTCCAGCCCGCTTCATCCAGGAGCTGCTTCGCCTTTTCCGGATTGTAGGCGTACGGATTGACATCCTCCGTATAGGCCCACGAAACAGGGCTAATCGGTACGTTGGCGACTTGCGCGTAGCCTTGATAGGTCAGGTCCAGAATCTTTTGGCGATCCAGTCCGTAGATGAAGGCTTGGCGGACGCGCTTGTCTTTAAAAAAGGGCTTGGAATGATTGAACTTGATGTACGAATAGGCACTGGAGGTGTACAGATTGATATTCACGTATCCCAGCTCTTGCAACTGCTCAATATTATCCGAGTTGACGGTAAAAGAGTTGTAATCCATTTCCCCTGTCTGGATAAACTGCAGAGCGTCGCCCTCTGTCGTCTTGTAGATAAAATGCTCGACTTGCGGCTTGCCCGCGTAATAGTGCTCGTTTGCGAGATAGCGGACTTCTTGACCAGGAATGTACGCCTCAAATTTGTAAGGTCCAGCTCCCAATGGCTTGCCGTGCAAGGTGCGGAGATACTCCAGATCGCCTGGTTTGTACTCCTTGCCGTAGTACGCCTTGGAGAGCACCTGCCCGCCTAACAGGACGAGAGACTTGGCGTTCACTTTCTCCGTCGTGATCTGGATCGTCTGTGGATCAATCACCTTGATCCCTTCGATCGTGTTCGCTTTGCCTTCCTTGTATTCACGACCACCCTTGATACTTGCTACGAAAATATCCGTTTCGCCGTCGTACGTTTTGTCGTGCAGAATCGTCAGTGTAAAGGCTACATCCTCTGCCGTCAGCGGTGAACCATCGCTGAATTTCAGATTCGGTCTCAGGTGGAATGTATACGTGAGCTGGTCAGGAGATACGTCCCATTTTTCCGCGAGCTTGGGTACTGGCTTTCCTGTCGCATCGACATCGACCAGTGATTCGAAAATCGCTGAGGTGACGTTGCCATCGTAGCCGTTGTGGTAAAAAAACGGGTTAAACACGCCGCCTGGCTCCGTCAGGCCAGCAATGAAGGTATCGGTCCTCTTGGCGGCTGCTTCCGGCAGCTTGGATAAATCCGTAGCCAAATTGATGCCGTCTTTTATGTCTTGCACCTTGCTGGCAGCAGGTGCTGATGCTTCTGTCGACGGAGTCGCCGTTTGTGTCGAGGTAGCCGGCGCACTGCCCTCGGAACTGCAACCTGTGACCAGTAGCGTCCCTAGCAGCAAAGTTGAAATGATTTGCGAAAGCCTTTTTTTCATGGTGATCCTCCTTCATATCCACTCACTCAGTGAAACCAGCTCCTCCGGTGGTCCGGTCGGATCAAAAAATATACCTTATAATTCTTACCTGTTTACTATGAATTAGATTATAGGTATCTACACCTGATCAAGTCAACATTTTTTTCCAAACAAAAAAAGCCCCGATTATTCGAGGCTCAAGTTAGTTGCATGTCGGTTATACGGAATGCCTAGTTTTTCACACGCCTGCATCACGAATAGAGCATGTCGCTCACGCATGGTTTTCTCTATCCTTTTTTCCAATCCCCAATCAGATAGATTCGAAGCTGGCCGCAGTGCGGCACACAAATCCCAATACGGAAGCTGGGTGTAATCGAGTGTCTTGCTGGCAGATTGATAGTGAAGGGTAAAATCATTCATAGCCTCCACGCCAAATGCCCACAAAATCTCCAATCTGGCATTGCCGAGATCAGACAAGGGGTCGCCGATCGCAGCGTCTTCCCAATCGATGACAGCAGCCAGTTTTTCTTCCTTCCACATCGTATTTCCCGGCCAGAAATCGCCATGCAAAAGTGATGCTGCATTCGCTTGGGGCAGCGGCCAAACGGACTCCAGCACTTCGCGAATGAGTCCCTCATCCAATGATTTGTCCAGAATCGCAGGTCTTTTGTGGAGCTTTTCTGTTAGCGCTTCTTCTTGTTTCGGCAAATAAGTGCCTGCCAGCCTAGAAGCTTCTATCGAATGGATGCGAGCCAGTACCTCAGCTACTTGCTGTAAATAGCTGAACAAGTCGGCTGGATTGGTGACTGTCTGGCCTTCTATGAATTCGATGACCAGGCACGGTGTGGGAAAAATCTCGCTAGATGCTTCGAGATGATAAGGCGTTGGAGTCGGCAAGCCAGCGGACTTTAGAATTTGCAAAAGTTTGAATTCATCCGATGCGATCTGCGGGTTGCGCTTGCGGTCAGCCTGACCGTGCTCGCGGACGACTACTTTTTTCTTTTTGCCGTCAGGGGTATCCATTTCAAGCGCGGTGACCTGTGCAGAAATCCCCCCTTTTAGCTCCCATGCACGAAGGAGCTTGGCTGAAGGGTGCATGTTATGTACCAGGCGTGTCCATTTCTCATCCATTGCTTTACCCCCTTTATGCTCCACTGTCTGATTGTTTGTACAGCCCTACTTTCATCATTTCCATATACGATTCTAATTCCGCAAAAAAGGATTGGACATGTGCAAAGCCTTTGTCGCTGGCTTCGTAGTTTTCGCGGACATACTTTTGCGTCAATGCCTCTACAGCCGACAGCAAAAAATGTAGCGCCTTCTGTGGATCAAACTGCGCTTTGATCATTGATGTATCGACATGATCCAAAAACAAGGGAAGATATCGCGCATTGAACTGGGCTTCTCTGTCTTCGATCTCAGCCCGGCATTCCTCGGGATAATCGAAAAAGGTCGCAACTGCCATTTGATAAATAGCTGGTTCCTCGGCGAAGAGCGCCATTTTCGCTTGATGGACGTGAAGAAATCGCGCAAAAAAGTCCTGCGGCTCTGCTTCCATTCGTGCTTGTATAGAGGCAAAAAAACGTTCGATACAAGCATCGACAATCGCTAGAAACAGTCCCTTTTTACTCCCGAAAAAGTGGAACAGCATCCCCTTTGATACGCCTGCGTTCTGCACGATTTGATTGGTGGAGCCTCGTTCATAGCCTTTCACGGAAAATTCAACAAGGGCCGCATCCAACAGCTTTCGCTTGTTCGGCTCCAAATTTTCGTCCTGCCAAATTCCTTGTATGTCCGTCACCTTCTCTCCGTTCTTCTTTTTCCTATCATAACGCTTATTGACCAGGTGGTCAAAGCGGAGTTATACTTTCCTCGAAGACTTCATCATCCCTATTCCACCACAAGGAAGTGATGCCTGATGACACGGACTTTGCCCGTATTCGCCCGTATCATCCTTGGATTGATTTTGCTTGGAGCAGGTGTGAATGGGTACATGGTCTTGTTTGGATTCGAGCCTATCTTTCCAACCAGTCCTGCTGCCATGAAGCTTTTGCAAGGGTACCTGCTCGTTTTGGTCAAAACCGTCGAAATCATCTGTGGATTGCTGTTCCTGACTAACCACTTCGTCCCACTGGCCCTTACCGCCACTGCTCCTCTTGCTGTCAACATCTTGACGTTCCACCTGTTTGTCGATTCCGATATGCTCGCTATGGGACTGATGGTCGCGATATTGGAAGTGTATTTGTTGTGGAGCTATCGTCGTAGTTTTCGTCAGTTGATGACGATGTAGACAAAAAGACACTATATTCCATCTGTTGTGGTCGGGAGAAGCCCTGCCACATGTTTTCCAGTCGCCTATATCCTCTCTACGTTCGGGCGGTCTCCTTCCAAACATGTGACAGGACTTTCGAACAGCAGTGGATTCCTTCGTGTGCTTAAAAC
Organism: Brevibacillus brevis; assembly: GCF_022026395.1. Lineage (NCBI taxonomy): Bacteria > Bacillati > Bacillota > Bacilli > Caryophanales > Paenibacillaceae > Brevibacillus > Brevibacillus brevis. Next base: position 4,795,892 of record NZ_CP041767.1, read on the forward strand.
GTTTTTCAAGTTAACGCACGGAAGCTTCTAAAAGAAAATTCGGTTGAAAATAAAACATCTTAGAACCACTTTCAACGATTTAACGAATAGCTACGCCGGAAGAAGCAAATTTCCAGTCCAAGCGCCTCTGGAGCCCGCCCCAGCGTAGGAAAAAATGGCGGGTAATTTCAGCTTTTATTACATACAAAAACGCCTGCGCGTTTTCAGGTTTGAAGCGCGTTCCGAAGCGGACAGTGATACCCCTTGCAGAGCATAGGCCGAAGCGTAGACTGGAAATTCGCTTCTTCCTCCCACTACAGCTACTTCATAAAAACGAAAAAAGCCGGTACCAAGAGGTGTACCGGCTTTACAAATATCATCTTTTCGGTAAATGAATCTGCCATGATATTCCGTAACGATCTTGAACCCATCCGAACTTTTCACTGAACGGATATTGTCCAAGCGGCATGAGTACTTGTCCATCCGAGGAAAGCTGTCCAAAAACCCTGTCAACCTCTTCCTCTGTATCGCAGTCCACAAACAACGAAATCGCCGGAGTAAAGGCATGATAGTCACCGTTCGTATTGTCGATACACATGAAGGTTTGGTCTTTTAAGGTGAAGGTGGCGTGCAGGACTTGTCCATTCTCGTGATGCATGATCTGCTTGATTTCGGAGCGATCAAAAATAGAAGTGTAAAACTTCATCGCTTCTTCCGCCTGTCCGTGGAACATGAAAAACGTAGTGATAGCTTGCACTGACAATCACTCCTTTTCGTGATGCTATACATCTCCATTCTTCCCGTTCCTCAAATATGCATAACCACTAGTTTCACACGCAGAGAAATGATGCGGCGACTCGCTATTGAGGCTTAGACTCGGTTACCTCCCCTTTTTCGGATATACTCGCCCCATAGGAAATGCGGTTGAGCTTGTCGATGATCCGCTGTTTGTTTTTCTCGTCCATCGGAGCAGGCTGACCATTCGTGAGCTTCACCGGGATCACGCGGCTCTTGCTCCCGTCTTTTGTAAACGTCAGTTGGACCATCATGGCTTCCCGACCTTTCGGATTGCGCGAGGTGGTAAACACAAAATTCCCTACGCTGTAGTAGATCGGCGCCTTTTTATAAAACTCAACGCCCATAATCGAATGGCTGTGCGACCCGACAATGGCATCCACACCGCTGTCGATCAGCTTTTTCGCCATCTCACGCGCATATGGTTCTGGGTAATCCTTATATTCCCGATTCCAGTGCATGACCGCAATTGTAATATCTGACTCCGCCACTGCCTTTTTTACATGGGACAGCATCGGCTCATACGAGTAGGCATGTGCCAGACCTGGCTTGTTTTTTCGCGCATACCAACGCTCATTTGGAAGGACTCGGCTGATCCCGATGACTGCCACGCGTTTTCCCTTGATTGTTTGGATATAGGGAGTGTATGCTTCTTCCTCGTTCTTCCCTGCCCCCACGTAACCGATCTTTGCCTTTTTCAGATGCTCCATTGTGTCAAAGAGCGCGTCCATTCCATAATCCAGCGAATGATTATTTGCCAGGTTGACCACGTCGAAGCCAGCGTTCACGAGCCCCTTCAACGACTCTGGCTTCGCACGATAAGTATATTCCTTTTTCTCTGGACGTCCACGCGTACTGACTGGTGTCTCCAGATTGCCAATTGTCAGGTCTGCCTGCTTGAGAAAATCCGCTGTTTTTTGAAACGGATAATCTACGCCGTGACGACCGATCTGATTCCCGACACTCTTATCCAAAATCATATCCCCGACAAACGCTACCTGAATGGAATCCTGGTCCTGCACATCCCCTGCGCCGTTCGCCTGGACGACGCCAGATTCTGTTCCCATCGCAACACAGAGCATCACTGCAGTTAGCACGATTACAGCGTGTTTCCATCGTCCAATCTTCATCCCTCTTTCGCCCACTTTTCTTTTTTGCTTCCATTCTAGAAGCCGCGGGATGTGAAGCCTGTTGAAGCATGTCTGGCTTCTGTGGAAAATTCTCGCCGAAAAGTGACGGGCACGCAAAAGATGACGGTTTGGGGCCTGCTCCTCGAGTCAAAATATTCCTTCTTTTTCCAAATGTCGATTATTGCCGATAACAAGTATAATGGTTACATTAGATTCTAATACATAGGACGGTACAAATATGCTCCATCATTCCATTATGCTGAAAACCAAAACAGCAATGCCCGCCGTTCGGCCGAATAGCGTTCATAGGAGCCGACTGCTGCAAAAAATGGACGCTGGTCTACAATGCAGACTAACCACACTATACGCCCCAGCCGGTTACGGAAAGACGACCCTGCTCAGTCAATGGGCTCATCAGTACGGCGGTTCCACCGTATGGCTCTCACTCGATGAGATGGATAATGACCTGATTCGCTTTTGGAGATACATCGTATTTACGCTGTCTGAATCTGGCTTCGCTGAACTCTCCGAGCGAATGGAACCAGCCATGAAGGCAACCAGTCATACCTCGATCTTTACCTTCATCGATTGTCTGCTCAATGAAATCGCTGCTACGACACAGCCCCTTGCTATCATTCTCGATGACTATCATGTGATCTCGGATGAGACGATTCACAACAGTCTTGCTTATTTTTTGGAATATGTCCCGAGCCACGTCCATCTGTACATCGCCAGTCGCAACACGCTGCCTTTTCCTACAGCCAAATGGACCGTACGCCATGAAGTATGTCACATTGAGGCGGGACAGTTCCTTTTCAGCCATCAAGAGACGGACAGCTTTTACCGGCAGGTTCACGATTTACCACTGACCGAAACACAAATAGAACAGCTGGTGAAAAGTACGGAGGGCTGGGTCGCCGGTTTGCAGCTCGCAGCCATTTCACTCGTGAATACGGAGAATCACGATCAATTTTTTGCCGGATTTACTGGGTCTCATCGGAATATTTCGGAGTATTTGTTTCATGAAGTGATCATGCGCCTTCCGGAAGAGGAGCGCAGCTTCTTGCTCAAAACCTCTGTGCTGGCGAGAATGGACGCTCACGTGTGCCACGCTCTGACCAGCCTGCCCCAGTGCCAACAAATGCTGACCCGCTTGCACCGTCAAAACATTTTTTTAATTCCGCTGGATGATTACGGGACATGGTATCGGTATCATCACTTGTTTGCCGATTTTTTGCGCAGTCAATTGGAGCAAACAGCTCCCGGAGAAGCACGTGAGTTGCACCGGCGAGCCAGTGAGAGCTATGCGGATCGTGGAATGATGGACGAAGCGATCGATCATGCGATTGCCGCTGCCGATTACATGCTGGCTGTAAGCTACCTTGCCCAACATATTCCGGTATTGCTCCAACGAGGCGAATTTTCCAGCTTTCTTAGAACGCTGGACAGCATCCCTGATCACACGAACCATTTCTCACCACTTTTTCGCCTGATTTATGTGTTCCTCTTGGTTGCTTGCGGTTATACGGATCGGGCAGAGCTTGCCCTCACCCAATTGGAGAAAAGCGCTGCGAACTTGGAAGACTCGACGGAGCATCAACAGTTTTTGAGCGGGCTGTTTTTTGTGCGAGCGAATCTAGTGTTTGCAACCGGAGATTTTGAGAGCTGGATTGCCAGTTCATCGCAGTTAAGCGTGCTGCCAGAGAGCCCGTTGTTTTACCATTTTAATTACAACACGACTGAGCCCTTTATTCGGCGTACGCGATTCGGCTTAAAAGGGATGCTGTCCGATCAGACAGAGGCTGTTGGCAAGCAGTTCTCCGACATACTCGAAGCACATGGCTGGAAGGATTCCTTGATCAATCTGTATGTCGTTCAAGCATTGGCGGAGGGGCTGTATGAGGAAAACAGGCTGGAAGAAAGCCTCGATCATCTTCAACGCGTTCGTTTGGTCGCACTGCAAAAGCAAATACCTGGCCTGCTCGTCCCCTATGCGCTGACATACTCCAAGCACAAGCTAGTGGAGGGGAATTTTGTTGCGGCTCGAAAAATCATTTCAGAGACACGGGAGACAGTTGCAAGCTGGGGTGCTTCGTATTGGATAAACCCATTACAAGCCTTTCTCGCACACATCGCGATTCAAGAAGGGGACATCGCTTTGGCGAAAATGGAATTGTCCAAGCTTCCTCCTTCCATTTTGAATCAGCCTAGCATTCAGAGAGAATTAGAGGTTTTGACCTATGTCCGTCTGCTGCTCGCCCAGCAGCAGGAACAGGAAGCCTTGCGTATTTTAGCGATCCTAAAGCCATCCAGTATTCGCGAGGAGCTATTGATCAGTCAGGTAGACATCGCCATTCTGCAAGCGCTCGCCCACCAGCAATGTGGCAACAAAAAAGAAGCGCTGGCTTTCCTCCACGAGGCACTCTTGATTGGCGGAAACAACTGCTACGTCCGAAGCTTTCTGGACGAAGGTACCGCGATGTCTCACCTCCTGCACGATTACCAGCTTCGCTTGAAAAAACGATCCCAACAGCCAGGTCCGTCCGTATCGGCTGCGTATGTCAATCAACTGCTATCCCTTTTCCCTAAGAAAATGGAGAAAAGAAAGGCTCCTTTGATCGAGCCGCTAACCGGAAAAGAAATCATCATCCTTTCCATGCTGGCCAAAGGAGCATCCAACAAGAAGATTGCCGATGAGCTAGGGAATACGCTTGGGACGGTCAAGGTGTATTTGCATCGGATATATGGCAAGCTAGGTGTCACCAATCGCACGCAAGCTCTTCTGAAAGCCCAGGAAATTTCGCTGCTAGAAAATAGCTCTGTTGATTAACGAAACTTTTCGATATGTTCATGGAGAAAAGCGTCCAGCTTGCGAGGTTCTCTGCCGAGGACACGCCATACGTCATCTGTCGGCTTTTCCGGGATCGCTACTGACATAGCTTGAATTTCAACGACATGACTGGCGAGCCACTCCGGCATGTTTCCGTACTCCATCAGATCACGCCGGAGTGCTTCGCTATCCTTGTTGATGTACATAATCGGGCGGTCGAGCAGCTCGGACAGCTTGCTCGCCATTTGCGGGTAGCTAAAAACTTCAGAACCTGTCAGTGTGTAGACACGACCTGCCTTTTCAGGATGGGTCAATGCCTTTGCAGCAACATCGGCGATATCCCGGCAATCGATAAAATTGCAGGCAGTTTCGCCCATCGTGCCGAAGAAAACATGTTGCGACTGGATCGTCGGTGCGAAACGGAGTAGATTCTGCATAAAGGCGTACGGTCGCAATACAGTACTTTTTATACCCGATTCTGATAAAACTCTCTCGATTTCCTGGTGCCATCCCGCTACGGCGACTGGCGCCTTTTCGTCGTAGGCTGGACTGGATATTTTCACAACGTGTTGGATTCCAGCCTCAACTGCTATGCGAATGATCGCTGTTTCCAGCTCGACCTGATTGGGACTGTTCGAAAGGGAAAGGAAGAGCTGATTCGCACCTGCAAACGCCCGGCGCAACGATTCAGGGTCAGAAGCTTCCGCTGCTGCGACTTCCACCGTATCTCCCATTCGCATCTGAAGTTTTTCTGGCGTTCTGCTCAATGCCCGAGTTGGGACACCGATCTCTATCAATCGTTTCAAAAGTGCACTCCCTATGGTTCCTGTCGCTCCCATGACTACGATCATATTCTATCTCCTCCGTCATTCATTCCATCTTATGATTGCTACTACGCCACCGCCATGTGATTAACGTACTTGCGATTATCGCTGATAGCGGGAAGTCGATCCAGACACGACCTAGCCAAGCCAACGCTTCACCGGGAGCAAAGATGACGAGTAACTCCGTTGTTAGCCATGCTGCCAGTAGACCGATCACTGCCATTGTCATCCCCATAACCGCTACCAGCGCAAAATGAGGCGTGCGGGTGACCCAGCTCTTATGTACACCACGGCTCTGTAACCATCGTCCAAGGAGCGCGGCAATGAATGCGGATGTTCCGCCAATCGTGGTGAATGCACCTATTTGCAACCCATTGTCAGCGGTAATCCATCCTCCAATACTCGCCATGATCGCAGGAGACAAATAAGCCATGATTACCTCTCTCCATAAAACAAACCCCGATTTTGCAGGATTACGCATGTTTTTCACCTCCTTTCCCCTGTTTCAAAAAATAATTAGGAACCTAACTATATAAGGATGAAAATGGGCTAGTTGCCTAGCCCGTTTTACTGCCTGCTGCTTGCTATTCTTCTGTCAGTGCCAAGATGCCTTGTGTCACGCGGCCCAGCAGGTCGAGAAACACACTGCGCTCCTCGGTATTGAGCAATCCGACCATCGCTTCCAACCTCGCAAAGTGCTCAGGCGCCATTTCACGCAGCTTGCTAGCTCCGAGCTCCGTTAAAATGACTGATTTTTGCCTGCCATCTTTTGCGCTCGCTCGTCGTGAGACTAGGCCATCGCGCTCGAGGATGTCGATCAGACCGGTAACAGTAGCGCGTGTTACCCCCAGGTGCTCTGCCAATTGTGACGGCAGTACTTCCCCTCCGTTATCTTCAAGGTCTGCCAATAACCGATATCGTCCCGTTGATAAGCCGAATCTGGCAAAATGCATTTCGGCCGCATGCCCAAGCTTGGCTCCTGCCTCCATCAGCCTGGCGGCGACGAGTACAGCTTGTGCATCAACATCGAGACCATACCGATCAATCTGGCGCTGCGATTGAATTAGCGATGGGATCGCGTCTTCTTGTTTTCTTCCGTTTAAATGGTTTGTCATGGACATAGTATGGCACCTAACTATTTTCCTGTCAACACGTCTTCTCTATTTCGGTGCCATCCTGATTGCCCCATCCAGCCGGATCGTTTCTCCATTCAACATCGGATTGGTGATAATGCTGTTCACGAGCATCGCATATTCTTGCGGGTCACCCATGCGAGCGGGAAAAGGGACAGTTGCACCCAACGCAGCTTTTTCAGAGCGCGGGAGCTGATCGAACATTGGCGTGTCAAATAGACCCGGAGCAATCGCCATCACGCGTATGCCATACCAAGCCAGATCTCTTGCTAGCGGCAGGGTCATGCTTACAATTCCGCCTTTGGAGGCGCTATAGGCAACCTGCCCCACCTGCCCTTCAAAAGCCGCCACCGATGCGGTATTGATGATGACACCCCGCTCCCCCTGTTGGTTCGGCTCGTTTCCTGCCATTTGTTCCACCGCCAATCGAATAACATTAAAAGTACCGATCAAATTGACTGAAATAACTTTGCTGAAAGATTCCAGTGGATGTGGCCCGCTTCGCGACAGCGTTTTTTGTGCCAAACTGATGCCCGCACAGTTGACCACAGCGTGAATCGTTCCGAATGTGCCAGCAGCCTGATCGATTGCCTCCCTAACACTCACTCCACTCATGACATCCGTATGCACGAACAAAGCATTTTCGCGCCCCAGCTCATTCACCAGTGCTTGCCCCTTCTCTACCGTCAAATCAAGAATGGCTACTTTTCCCCCGTGTTGAACTACATTCCTCACAGCGGCTTCTCCCAAACCGGAAGCACCACCCGTTACAATGGCAACCACTTCCCGCATATCCAAGCCATTCTCTCCCTTCCTCTGCACTTGCATCCGCATTCAGAAAAAAGCTCTGCAAGTTGGATACCAACCGAGTTCCCCCTTATCGTACGTGGTTTTTGCGAGTGACAATCAAGTCTGCACGTTCTCAAATCCAGACAGGTATGAGACATATGTGTCCGGGCAAAGGACAGTTGGGCTTATCCATCTCCAACATTTTAGGGCTTGCTATTTCCAATCCATCCCACTATATTTTACTTACCGGTAAGTAAATAAAAGTGGAGAGGAAAGAACCCGGATGAAAGTGTCTTCTACCAGAGTCATTGGTCTTGATTTTGCGAGGGCGTGGGCCATGCTGGGGATGATGATCGTCAACTACGTCGTCATCTTGAACGCAGAGCATAACGGACCCGACTGGCTTATCGCTTTATCCAGTTTGTTTCAAGGCAGAGCATCTACTGTATTCGTTGTTTTAGCGGGAATTGGCATTGCGTTTATGACAAAAAAAGCGAGGACCTCAGGCGACCCGGCCCTCTTGCAGGCTAACCGCCACGTCCTTTGGAAGCGCTCCTTGTTTTTATTTGTAACCGGGATGTTGCTTTATCTCGGTGGTTGGAGCGGCGACATCCTGCATTACTACGGTGTCTATATGCTTATCGCCTCCTTCCTCCTCATCGTATCGGGGAAAACACTTCTTGTCGCCTGTAGCGGCATCCTGCTCACAGCTCAAACGCTACAATTGTCGCTTAACTATTTGCAAGGGTGGGACCCGCGGCAACCATTTATCCAGTACCTTGATTTTTGGACAGTCGAGGGATTCCTGCGCAACCTGCTGTACAATGGCTATCACCCGGTTTTTCCATGGATGTGCTTTTTCCTTCTCGGCCTGTGGCTTGGTCGACGAAACCTGCTTGATCGATCTGTACGCAAAAAAATGTTGGGCTGGGCAACTGCCCTGTTCGTCAGCTTGGAAGTTTTATCGTATGGGTTGATCAAGCTCTTTATTCCGGTTGTCGGAAGCGAGAGCGCCCTATTTTTATGGGGAACAAAACCAGTTCCACCCAACCTGTTTTATGTGCTGTCCAGCTCAAGCACCGCTGTTATCATCATCCTGTTGTGCGTCAGCTTTGCGGAAAAATTCGCAAACAGCTGGTTTACACAGACATGCGTAAAAACAGGTCAGCTAACACTGACACACTACGTCAGTCATATCATTGTCGGACTCAGTTTCCTTGCCTTGATTGGCAGACTCGAAAATCAATCGCTCGCTTTTGCGATGCTCTACGCCGTAGGATTCTTCCTCTTTTCCATTGTGCTCTCGCTTTTATGGAGACGTTGGTTCGAGCGGGGACCGTTGGAGTGCTTCATGAGAAAAATAAGTGGGTAACCATTCTGTGGGTTCATCCGTCTGCTATATAGGAGAATTTTTCTAATCATTCATACACCAAATTCGAAGTAGTCAGACGAACTGGAGATGATCTCATGAGTCCTATGGTTTTTTTCAAAAAGGCTGTCCCCGCGAACGCAGAGCAACTCACCCAAATTGCTATTCGCTGCTTCGCAGATGACGTCCAAAAGTACGGAGAGGGCCCTGCCGGACATGACCAGCCTGACCAGCATATTTTGTTCATGCAAAAGGCCCATTACTATACGATCTTGCTGGATGACCAGATCGTCGGCGGTTTTTGCCTCATTCCAGTCGATCATGAGCATTTGGAGCTGGGGATCATCTATGTCGATCCTGATAAACAAAATTTGCGTATCGGCACCCAAACTATGCAGTTCATGGAGGCCGCATATCCACACATCAAGAAATGGACGCTCGATACTGGCTATGAAGCGGTACGCAACCAACACTTTTACGAGAAATGCGGTTACAAAAAAGTCGGCGAGACTGAGCCGAACGCAGCGAATGGGTTTTATAAATTCAAGTACGAAAAACGGATACCTAAATAGATAGATGGAAAAGGGAGAACAGCTACTGGCCATTCTCCCCTTTTTCTTTTGTCGCCCTTATTTTCGAATGCCCTTCTTGGTCGCCAATTCCAAGTAGTACGTCGTTTCTGCCTGTGTTTCCTTTGTAAATGCTTCACTTGCCGCATATGCCGGCTCCACTTGGATTTCACTCAGCTTTTGCAAAAAGGCCGGGTCCTTATCCATCTTGGCAATCGCTTCTTCCCATTTGCGGATAACCGACTCTGGCGTTCCTTTAGCAAAAGACACTCCGGTCCACCAGAAAACCGACAAGCCTTGTATGCCTTGCTCTTCCGCAGTCGGGACATCAGGAAGGAACGGACTTCGCGTATCACCGGATACGGCGAGGATTTTGACCTTGCCCGCTTGCAGCATCGGCATGATCTCTCCTACTGTATGTACCGCCAAAATCGCGTGCCCTCCAGCGACTTTCGGGACGGAATCAGAGGCTCCTTTCGTCACGATCATTCTCGTCTTGGCGAAGTCAGCCCCGATCACATCCAGCCATTCTGCTACCCCAAAAGCGGAAAAACCTGCTGGCCCTACAGAAGTCCATGTTAACTGCTCCGGATTCGCACGCACCCACGCGGAAAATTCAGCGAAATCTTTCCAAGGCGCGTCGGCTTTCACAGCAAAAGCAAGCGTCCCTTTGCCAATCCTGGCTGTATAGACTTGATCTTCGTTTGTAATCGGCGGTGTTTTCATCCCGGCAGCGAGCATCGTCGTATTGGATACATTGACAGCAAGAGCTGTGTAGCCATCGCTTTTGGCTTGCTTTAAAGCATACTCCGCTCCTACCGCCCCACCACCTCCCGCCTTGTTGACGACGACGATGGGCTGCCCCCATTCCTTGCTCAAATAATCTGCTGCCGCTCTGGCCACGAGATCGACTCCGCCCCCGGCAGAATACGGCACGATATACTCCACCTGCTTCGATGGATAGGCCGACTCGGCTGTACCTTGATTTCCACATGCGCTAACGGTTGCCGCCAAAAGCAACGACATCATGACAGCCGCCCATTGTTTATATCCTTTCAAATGACTCTTCCTCCCTACGCAACATCTACTCCCCGGTCTCGCTCTTCTTTTAGCCGTTGCTGTGTCCGGCGGTTCAGCATCATGGAGATGATCAAGAGTGCTCCAGCTACCAGTAAGATGGTCAACGATAGGGGCCGAAACAAAACAATACTGAGATCACCCGCGCCCATCGCCATCGTTTGAATGAAGGATTCTTCCAGAAGAGGTCCCAGAATGAAGCATAAAACCAGCGGAACAACTGGCCATTTATACTTGGAAAAAACATACCCAAGTCCGCCAAACAGAAACGCTACCCACACATCAAACATGCTGTTCCGCACACTGTATGCCCCAATCGTGCAGAACATCAGGATGATTGGAGCCATGATGCCATACGGTACCCTCGTTAATTTGACCCACACCCACACCATCGGGAGGTTCAGTACGAGAAGCATCGCATTCCCCACGAACATCGAGGCGATGACCGTCCAGACAAAGCTCGCATTTTGTTCAAACAAAACAGGGCCTGGCGTCAACCCGTAGATCATCAAGCCTGCCAACAAAATCGCCAGTGGCGGTGAGGATGGAATTCCGAGCGAAAACAGAGGAATGAAGCCAGCACTGCTGGTCGCATTATTCGCTGCTTCTGGTGCCGCTACCCCTTCGATCGTTCCCTGACCGAACTTCTCGGGATGCTTCGATAGCTTTTTTTCCATATCGTACGCCAAAAACGACGTGATCGCAGCCGAACAGCCCGGCAGCAATCCAAGAAAAAAACCGACAATCCCGCCCCTCAGCATAGGCCCGGCACTTACTCTCAGGTCTTCCTTTTTCGGGTAGACACTGCCTGGCTTGCCAACCAGAGTAGCTGCGCGTTTTTCATCAATTCCTTTGAGGACTTCTGTAATCGCAAACAACCCGATAATGATACTAATCATGTCAAAACCGCCTACCAATGCGGGGACGCCGTAATCAAAGCGCGGCATTCCTGAGGATGGTCCCAGCCCAACTAAAGCGAGCGTATAGCCGAGTGCCCCCATCAAAAACGATTTGACCAATGATCCTCCTGATAGACTGACCATCAGCGTGAGAGCCAAAATCATCAGCGCAAAATATTCAGGCGGTCCGAATTTTAATGCTTGATCTGCCAGAATCGGAGCGAAAAAGACGAGACCGATTACCCCCAGTACCCCTGCACCAAACGAAGCCAGTGCAGATATCCCCAATGCCGGTCCACCTCTCCCTTTTCTCGCGAGCGGATAGCCGTCCAGACACGTCGGGACTGACGATAGCTCCCCCGGGATATTGAGCAGAATCGCTGTCGTCGAACCACCGTACATGGCACCGTAATAAATCCCTGCAAGCATGATCATCCCTTGTGTCGGCTCCAGTACGGCTGTCACCGGAAGCAGAATCGCGATGGCAGAAGTGGGACCGAGACCGGGCAATACGCCTACAAAGGTGCCAATAAGAGCGCCGAGTGCTGCCATGAGCAGATGCTCCGGCGTGAGGGCTGAAGCAAAACCAGCCAGTAGTAATTGGAACGTCTCGATGATCAGCACCTCCTTATCATGCTTGCTCTAAAACCAATCGCCTCCAGGCAGTGTGATATGCAGCGAGTAGATGAACACCACATACAGTCCCCCTGTCAAAAGGACGGAGTACACGATGGACGTACGCCACCGATAGCTGCCGATCAGTATAAAAAAGGCAAAGGAGACAAAGAGCGTCGCCAGTGTGTAGCCGATCGCGCCGAGCAGCCAGACATACAGCAACAGGAATAAAAAGCAAAGCAACAGGCGCAGCCTTTTTCCAGGAAAAAGCGGTCCGGGGTTTGGCGAAGAGGCTTCCTCCGTCACACGGAATGATTGGACCAGCAACACACCTCCTAGCAAGAAAAACAATAAGCCGAGAATCGCAGGCAGCGTGTGATCCCCTACGTACAAGGACGTCGAAAATGCCTCCAGACGATAGGCCTCGAATGATAGGACGACTCCAAGAAACATACTTAGGAGGGCACCGATAAAATCTGGCTGATTATCCGGGCGTCTCATGTGTATCACCTCAGCAAAAAAGCTACCACCAGCCTATGGCACATGCGCCCATTGTGTGCGAAAGCATAAAAAAACTACCATAGCCAGTCCGCACGGGACACAGCATATGGTAGACGTTAGATTTCGATTTGGCTGCTTAGACGAATTATGGCATGGGCGACTTTCGCTTCATACGTCTCATTGCTTTCGAACTCGCTCCAGAGCTCTTTGTTATCGTCGTTCGAAACATCGTGGATCATGAGCATTTTCAAAAGCTTCTCCATATTGGCTTGATTGCGGATCAAATGAGGCTCCATCCGCTTAACTACCATCCATAATTTTTGCGAATTGACCATCGTCGTCGTTCCCATCTGCATCCGCTACCTCCACACCAATTATAACTATATATAACTAGTTATAATTAATTATAACGAATTACTCAAGTAAAAATGTTGTCTTCCGACTGTTGTGGCAAGCGGAAGCCCTGTCACAGGGCTTCTGTACAGCTTTGGATTTCATTTTGTACGTATAAGAAATGCCCTCCAATTGGAGGGCATTGATTGTATGGTTCAGTATGTTGCTTATGTTTCTACTATCAGAGAAAAAAGATAATTACCAAGGCTCCGGCCAGCCATATTGTATAATCAGATTAGACTGCTTGGCTGGTTGTTCTACTAAAACTGGCATTGTAATGAAGGCGGTTAACATACACAAAGACAATATCCATTTCTTCATGACCTATACCTCCTGTTTGGATCTATGATTACTTCCATTATACACGTTTACCAATTTATGGAGTATACCAAAAGGAAGATTTTTTTTCTGTGACACATAGAATTCAAAAAGAACACTCAGACTCTTATCCGCCTGTTTTATCTCATTGATTGCGCGATAGTAATTCACGCTCTCCACAAGACTATCGATTCCTAAGTCTGCTTCGTTTTTTTGAATGTAAAAGATGCCCTTCGTTCGGAAATACTGTCCCATTTGATTGTATTGATTCGGAGTAGTTAAATTTTCTGGCAAGATCGATGCTTCTGCCAAAAATAGTTCACGGATTTTCTCGTCTTCTCCTACCTGGATATAAATCTCCAGCAAATCATTCGCGATCACAATTTTGTCATCCTGTGCTTGTTGCGCCAGACACTCTTGTAATACCGGAATGGCTTTATCAAATTTCCCCGTCTTTCCGTATAGTTTCCCCCGAATATGTCTGGCATGTTTATGCACCTCGGGATAATCGAACATTTCGTATCTCTCCAGATAAAAATGTCCCAATGTATAGTCTTCCAGTTCAAAATAGGAAATGATGATCGCAAGGATCGCTGCTGCTTTTTGCTCACTCTGACTATGATCGATCTCAAGTCCTTGTTTACACAGATGAATACAATCTGAATAGAATCCAAGACGCAATGCATGGAAGGAAAATTTATAGTAGGCCAAAATCCGCTCATTGATATGCAGATAGGATGTATAGTGTAATAGCTCCTTGCCTTCTACATAGGTTTGATCTAGCTGACTTAGATTTTCACGTCGAATCATGTATCGTTGGAAAAGCGATCTTGCCAGATACAAAGGAATTCCATTCTCACGCGAGTAGTCACAGATCACGTCATAAAGAGCCAAGCGCAGTTCTTCATTCGCTTCCGTTCCAGCGGTTTGATACAGATAGTCTAAAGAAAGAAATGTATTGCTTTTGGGGCAATTTAACAATTGCAAAGCGACTTTGTTGGTAAGTACCACATTCTTCTCTTGCATCACTGCCTCTAATAGAGTCCGAAGTGTCGCTTCGCGCTTAATTTTATGTAAATAGGGTACGATCGCTGTATATAGTGGAATATCTAGTTCTTTTGCCAGTTTCATAACATGCTGCATGTTTGGTAAAGTAAAGGCATCGGATTCTATCTTACTAATGGTTCCAGAAGCTACACCTGTTCTTTCTGATAACTCAGTCAGTGTTAAGTTTGCTCTATTTCGATATACTCGTAATATGCCCCCAAAGGTCTTTCCCTCTGAAATCACAGCAAATACACCCTCCTGATGATTCCTTTTTATGGATATGATAGCACAATAAACCACGATTGATATAATCGATTTGAATCATTTTTTAAATAGATTACACTTTTTACTGATTCAGTGTTACTACCATTATGCAGACAGCTTTTCTTGGCATTCAAGGGATTGCTTAATCATATCAGGATTTTTGTGTCTATTGGATTTAAAAGTGAAGAAGCGGGAACGGGTAATTGCTTTAATAGTTCTATCAGTAGACTCCCAGGTTCACTTGCAAAAATAAACAAAAGCTACGTAGGAAGAAGTGAATTTCCAGTCCAAGCGCCTCTGGAGCCCGCCCCAGCTCCGGAATAAATGGCGGGGAATTTCAGCTTCACCTATGGATTACCTCATCGAAATATCTACGTTTGAAGCGCTCCCGCCATTTATTTCGGAGCGGACAGTCTTAGCCCCCTAGCAGGGCGTAGGCCGAAGCGTAGACTGGAAATTCGCTTCTTCCCCACACTGCAGCTTCTTTTATAAAAAGAAAGCTGTCGCCCAGCCCATGCTTACGAAAAGCATAACCCGACAACAGCTTCATCTATCCTTCCATTACTCCATCGTCAAAACAACCCGACCGTTGATTTGACCTTTTTCCAAACGCTCCAATACATCGTTGATCTGATCAAGCGGCTGCGTCTCGATGATCGCCCGAACCTTGCCGCGTGCTGCAAAATCAAGCGCTTCTTGCATGTCCTTGCGTGTCCCCACGATGGAGCCTTTCACCGTCACGCCATTCAACACCGTGTCAAAGATCGGGATGGGCAACTCTGCATTCGGCAAGCCAACAACAACGAGAGAGCCGCCGCGTCGAACGGATTTGTAGGCTTGTTCAAAAGCCTTCTTGGTAACTGCCACGCTGATCGCACCGTGGACACCGCCCACCTGCTCTTGAATGGCTTGTACCGGATCAACCTCACTGCCGTTTACTGTCACATCTGCCCCTAGTTCTTTGGCCAAGTCCAGTTTTTCCTTGTGAATATCGACCGCTACGACATTGTACCCCATCGCCTTGGCATATTGGAGAGCCACATGACCCAAGCCGCCGATGCCGTAGATCGCCACCCATTCACCCGGCTTCACGTTTGCTACCTTCAATGCTTTGTACGTGGTTACCCCAGCGCACAGGATTGGCGCTGCTTCCACATCGCCCAGCTCGTCAGGAATGCGTGCCACGTAAGCAGCAGGCGCTACGCAATATTCGGCATAAGCACCGTCGGCGGAATAGCCCCCGTTTAACTGCTGCAAGCACAGTGTCTCCCACCCTGTCAGGCAGTAGTCGCATTCGCCGCAAGCGGAGAAGAGCCACGGAATGCCTACCCGATCACCAATTTTTAGCGAGGTAACGCCTTCCCCGAGCTTTTCGACAACACCTACGCCCTCATGTCCAGGAATCAAAGGCAGCTTTGGCTTCACAGGCCAATCCCCATGTGCCGCATGCAGGTCCGTATGGCAGACACCACACGTCTTGATTTTTACCAGAACTTCACCGTGTCCGACCTCTGGAATGGCGACTTCCTTTACTTCCAGCTTTTGATGGAACTCGTTGACTACTGCTGCTTTCATCTTGACCTTCCTCCTCTTTTTTCCCCTTCAGGCATGTGCGCAAAGGGCAGGTGTTCTTCCCGCCTCCTACTACTTGCAAGCAGTATGCCAAAATGAAAGCGCTTCAAAAATGAGTCATTACGCGGATTCTTTTCTTTCAAGCAGCCGATATTGCGGCACATGAGCCGAAAAAACGGCCCACCTGCCAACCTTTTGGCCGAAAAAGGGTATTCCTCCCTGCCTGCTGTATTACTACGTAGTGGAAAAAGGAGGCGAACGCATGCAAATATCCAAGTTCATGACACCGGAAATTATTTTTGGGAATCACTCTCTCGGACAGGTAGGGGAAAGCTTGCGCCGATTAGGAGCTTCTCGGGTCTTTCTTGTCAGTGATCCTGGTGTCGCAAACGCAGGCTGGGTCGAGCGGATCATCTCTTACTTACAGCAGCAAAAGCTCGATTACCATCTATGGACAAACGTGACAGCCAATCCGAAAGATTACGAGATTCATGCCGGGATTGCTGAATATCGCGCCAAGGAGTGCAATGCCATTCTCGGTGTTGGCGGGGGCAGTGCCATCGATGCAGCCAAGGCAATTGCACTGTTGGCTACCAACGAGGGCAGCATCGTCCAATATGAAGGCGTCGATAATATCCAGCATCCTCTTCCTCCCATGGTAATGGTACCGACGACAGCCGGCTCCGGTTCGGAGGTTTCGCAATTTTCCATTATTGTGGATAGTGCACGCAAAGTGAAAATGACGATTATCTCCAAATCGCTCATACCCGATATCGCTATCATCGACCCGCAAACCTTGATGACCAAGGACAAGCTGCTCACTGCCAATACAGGCATAGATGTGCTGACACATGCTATTGAATCGTATATTTCGCTTGCCGCAACGCCGCTGACCGAAGTGCATTCGCTGCAAGCTATGCGTCTCATCGCCCAGCATTTGCGCCCATCTGTCGCCAGTCAATACAATACAGAGGCCAAGCAAGCGATGGCCATGGCGAGTCTTCAAGCCGGAATCGCTTTTTCCAACGCCATACTCGGTGCTGTGCATGCCATGTCCCATCAGCTCGGGGGATTCCTCGACGCTCCACATGGCGAGGTGAATGCCATTCTGCTCCCCCACGTACTTGAGTACAACTACATCGCGGCCCCGGAAAAATACAGGCAAATCGCAGAATGTCTCGGTGAAAACACGGTGGGCTTGAGCACACATGCCGCCTCTCGACTCACATTAAAAGCCGTCAAGGAGCTGGTAAGCGATCTGGAGGTGCCCCAATCCTTGTCGGCCATTGGGCTACATCCAGAGCAAATCGACCTGCTCAGTTCTCTCGCTGTACTGGACGTGTGCATGACGACCAATCCCCGCGACATGACCGTCCACGATGTCGCGACGCTGTTTCGCCAAGCCTTGTAGGAGGTCCGTCATGCATACCAAACAAGAGATTTTAGAAAAATTGACCGGGATTCAATCCTCGCGAAAAAGCTATTACAGCGAGCTCGTCTATCTGATCGAGGAGATGAAAAAGAAAAACAAGCAGCTCGCCGTCATTAACCAGCTGACACAAATCCAGATCAACGCCACCTGGCAACAAACGACGAGTTATATCGCTGCACAGCTCTCGCAAATTCTCATATTCGAGCACTTTGCCCTGACCATCGTGAAGGGGGGCATGCTTTCCTCCTATCTCGCCACGTGGAATGACGGGGATTGGCAATGCCATACGCTGACACAGACCGTTGCAGTGGAAGCCCCTGTGCTCACCGGGCAGGTTCATCTTACCCTTGCCGAAGTGCTGCCGGAGCATCATGCCACCTCTGTTCCACTGCGCAGCCAGTTGAATCAGACCTTTGGTTTTCTGACACTCTTACGCCAAACAAAGCAGCCAGTCGATCGGGACGAACCCGAATTAATCCAGCTCATCGCCAGCCATGTCGGTGTCGTCGTAGAAAACAGCCTGCTTTTTCAAGACGTGAATGAAAAGATCAAAATCGAAGCCCAACTGATTCAATCCGCAAAAATGGCGGCGATTGGCGAGATGGCTGCTGGCATTGCCCATGAGCTGAACAGTCCGCTCACAGCCATCCTCGGAAACTCTCAATTACTCATGCGCGAGATGACAGATGCAGATGCACCAGAGGCTCCTTTGATGAAAGACATCTTTCAATGCGGGGTGCGCTGCAAAAAGATCATTCAAAACCTGCTCACCTTCTCGCGGCAGGAAGAGTACTTGTTTTCCACTACCTCTATTGACGAGGTCGTAGAGGATGTACTGGGGCTGATTGGCTACCAGCTGTCTGTTTCCGGATTGACCATAACCCGGGAAATGTCTGTGCCACCCCTGCTGTTTCATGGGAGTCGTCATCAGATCGAGCAAATTGTGATCAATCTCCTGTTAAATGCACGGGACGCTGTGGCAGACAGGGAATCTCCACACATCGCCATTCGTTCCTTCCTCACACAAGAGAACAACAGCTCTTACGTTGGCTTATCCGTTTACGATAACGGCACAGGGATTTGTGCAGAACAGCTTTCGCAGATTTTTCAGCCCTTCTTCTCGACGAAGGAACGGACAAAAGGGACTGGTCTCGGGCTTTCCGTCAGTCTTGGAATTGCAGAAGCACACGGCGGGAAGCTGTTTGCCGAAAGCGTAGAGGGAGAGTACAGCAAGTTTACGATGCTTTTGCCACTGTTAGCTGACGAGGAGGACAACGATGGAGAAAAAACGGATTTTGATCGTGGATGATGAAACAGAAGTGACTACCTTTTTCACCTATCTCCTCAAGAAAAAAGACTGCGATATCGTCGTCGCCAATTCTGGCAAGGACGTGGAACGGCTGCTTCATTCGGATTCTACCGGATTTCACGCTGCACTCGTGGATCTGAAGCTGCCAGATGCCGACGGCTTGACGCTACTCAAACAGATCAAGGCCGTATTTCCCGCCTGCGAAGTCTTGATTATGACGGGCTTCAGTACGATTAAATCGGCTGTGACAGCGATGCAATGGGGCGCGCGCGATTACTTGGAGAAGCCGTTCGACGATCTGAACAGTCTGGAGCAGGTCATCGACGCGGTGCTCTCCTCTTCCAGCAAACACAGCGATCACCTATCCCAAGAAGCCGCCCAATATGGTATCGTGTATTCATCTGACAGTCCGATGGCCAATGTGACCGCAATTGCCAAAAAATTAGCAAAAAAGGCGATCCACGTGCTTATAGAGGGCGAAACGGGTACAGGCAAGGAGCTGATGGCCCGTTTTCTCCACGGAGCAAGCAATCGCGCCCAACAGCCTTTTGTCGCTTTTAACTGCGGGGCCGTGCCGGAATCCTTGCTGGAAAGTGAGCTGTTTGGCTATGAAAAGGGCGCTTTTACCGGAGCGCTCAAATCCCGCAAAGGCTTGTTCGAGCAGGCTCATAACGGAACACTGTTTCTTGACGAGATCGGGGAGGCTCCCCCTTCCATCCAAGTGAAGCTCTTGCGGACATTAGAGACGGGAGAGTTCATGCGCGTCGGTGGCGAGCAGATCGGTCAGAGCAATATTCGCTTTATTTCTGCTACCAATCGCGATTTGGAGCATGAAGTCGAAATGAATCGTTTCCGAAGTGACCTGTTGTATCGTCTGGAAGGGATCAAGCTGTCGATTCCACCTCTTCGCGAACGGATTCAGGATATCCCGACAATCGCGCACTACTACTTGCAAAAGCGCAGTGGAGGGCCATGTGAAATCGACCAGGATGCCATTGAGCTCTTGCAGCGCTACGATTGGCCCGGCAATGTCCGCCAACTGATCAACGTACTGAATCAAACCATCGCGTTGCACGAATGCGAACGACTGCGTGCCGAGCATTTGCCAGCGAATTTGCGGAGCCGTACGGTACAAGCGCATCCACCCACTGTCGCCAAACGGATCGAGCAGGTCATCGATCATGAATGCGAGCGCTTTGTCGATACGATCAGTCGCCTTGTCACCTCTGTAGACGGGATCGACTTCGACTATTTGATCAAGCGGGTTAAACAGCTCGAAGGCGAGATCGGGCGAACGATTATCGAAAAGGGCTTGACCGAAACGAATGGAAACAGGCAGCTTTTGAGCAAAAAATTAAACATCACCAAACGGACGATTCGCTACATTTTGAACGAAAAAGCATAACGTCTGCATTGGCGCATCTAGGAGGCATTCACGTCGTGGTTCCCGAAAAACCTTTCTCGACCCTGAAAAAAATCCCTGCTGACTTCTCTCTATCTGCCGTTATTGTTGGACTCATCGCCACGATGGTTTCCTATGCGGGACCATTGCTAATCGTCTTTCAAGCAGCCAAGGGTGCAGGACTCAGTGATGCTGTCCTCGCTTCTTGGATTTGGGCCATCTCGATTGGGAGCGGCTTGACGTGCATTGTGCTAAGCATCTGGTTTCGCACCCCGGTCATCACGGCTTGGTCGACGCCGGGGGCAGTCCTTTTGGTCACCAGTTTGACCGTATACTCCTTCCCCGACGCGATTGGCGCATATATTTTTTCAGCCGTAGTCATTACGCTTGTCGGCGTTTCCGGTTTGTTTTCCGTCTTGATGAAATACGTCCCGCAGTCGATTACGACCGCCATGCTCGCGGGGATTCTCCTGTCTTTTGGCGTAGAAGTCTTTGTTTCCATGCAGCACCTGCCTGCCTTGGCTCTGCCGATGATCTTTTGCTATTTATTCGCAAAACGCTGGTCTCCGCGGTATGCTGTCGTGCTTACACTTTTGGTCGGCTTGGGTGTCGCCTTTCTTTTGGGGCGTTTGCAAATGGACAATGTTCAGATGTCCCTTGTCCAGCCTGTCTTTACGATGCCGACGTTTTCTCTCGATGCGATCATCGGCTTGGGAATTCCATTGTGCATCGTTGCGCTCGCCTCTCAGAACGCCCCAGGAATTAGCGTTTTAAAAGCAGACGGGTACGATACACCTGCTGGACCGCTCGTAACGACTACTGGCATCGCGTCGCTGTTGCTCGCTCCTTTTGGTTCACCGGGAATCAATCTGGCAGCGATTACGGCGGCCATTTGCACAGGAAAAGAAGCTCATCCGGATCATACCAAGCGCTACATTGCCGGGATTGCCTGCGGAGGTTTTTACTTAATCTTCGGGATGTTTGGGGCTACGATGGCTTCGGTATTCGCTGCCTTGCCCAAAGAATTGATCGCCGTCATTGCGGGCTTGGCGCTATTTGCCTCACTCAGTTCCAGCCTCGCACAGGCGATGGCAGAAGCGAAGGAACGGGAATGCGCCTTGGTTACGTTTCTCGTCACGATTTCCGGCATCTCCATTGGCGGAATCGGCGCTGCCTTCTGGGGCTTGATTGCAGGGGTGATCACCCATCTGATTTTGAATGGCAACGTGAAAAGCTGGTTGGGGAAAAAGAATAATAAGCAGCCGTTGGCATAGCTGCCTGAACGTGAGGATAGAGTCCCGTGAGAAGATGGTTGGGTATCATCACTCTTTCAGCTTTCCTTTTAACGATCGGCTCTGCTTGCACGACGAAGGAGTCTACACACTCCTCAATGGCGGGAGATACGATCAAGCTGTACCGCATCGTAGGTTTCAACCTGATAAAGATAAAGAGATCGCTCTGATTGCGGACCATAAGTAGACTGAAATTCCAGAAGGCGAGTATCTTCTGTTTCTCAACGGTGGTTATGATGAAGAAGTTGGTCACGTGAGATGGTTTCCAAATACCCCCAACCAGTTATTTAAGGCGACAGGTGGGGACAGCGACACCGCGTATAAGAACGTGTTTGTGTCAGACAAGATTCCCTCTATTACGGAAGAGGATGTACTGGATGCAATTTAAGAAACGGCTCCTCGAATGAATCTGAGGAGCCGTTTGGTATGTTCCCTGAAACTAGCGGTAAAACCCTTGTTCCTCGGCGTAATTTCCCCAATGCGGGCGACTGCCGTCTCGATCCGTGAAGGGGTACTCGTCCGACAAGCCCCATGTACTGAGCGTTTTCCCTGTTTTTTCTGCGACAGCCGGGTCCGATGCCAGCGCAACCACCGCTCGACCGATATACGCGGGTGTTTCCGACATGAGGAAGTGCTTATCTTGCTTCGTTGCCTCTCTCCACGTCTCTTCTGTCACGCCAAAATGATCGAGCATCGCTTCTGAGCGCAGGAAGCCTGGTGTTAAAGCCAACGCGGTAACCCCGTGTGGGCGCAGGTCCTCTGCCATCGACACCGCTAAATGAATTGTCGAGATTTTTGCCAAGCTGTAGTACAGATTGCCGCGGTACCGATAGTCGATTCCGTCGGTTATTTCGACGATCAACCCTTTTTTCTGCGCCACCATGAGTGGAACCGCATAGTGACTGGTGATCATATGCGTACGAATGGCGCGCTCTTGCATCAATAGGCCGTCTGCCAATGGCTGCTCCCAAAACGGCGTCCCCCAGTGAGTCAACGGATCTCCACCCCAGATGTCATTGACCAAAAGATCGAGTTGACCATTTTGCTCCGCTTTTACACGCTCAAAGAACGTTTTTACCTCATCTTCCTGCGTATGGTCGACTCGAACAGCGATCCCGTTTCCTCCGCTTGCCGTCACGAGCTCTGCTGTCTCTTCAATCGTCTCCTGTCGTGCCATATCAGAGTGTTGACCTCGAACCGTTCGTCCCGTCACATATACCGTCGCCCCTGCTTCTCCCAGACTGACCGCAATCCCCCGTCCTGCTCCTCTTGTGCCGCCTGCTACCACCGCAACTTTGCCTTGTAATGGTTTCATTCGTCATGCCTCCTCATCGATTCATGCATCAAGAATAACGAAGTAAATATGACAACCGCTGTCATATTCGTTACGATACAATCAAAGTAATGTTGTTCTTACTCTAGGAGGGAATTTTATGCGGGCAGATCGACTCCTTACGATCCTGTTACTCTTGCAAAACCACGGTCGCATGACATCCAAGCAATTAGCAGAAAGGCTGGAGGTGTCCGAGCGAACTGTTCACCGTGATATGGAAGCTTTGAGTGCGTCAGGTGTTCCCGTCTATGCGCTTCGCGGTGCAGATGGGGGCTGGGCTTTGGCAGAAGGGTATCGCAGTAATTTGACCGGAATGAAAATAGATGAGCTGCAATCACTGCTTGTAGCGTCCCCCGCTGCCTTGTTGAATGATCTCGGGCTGCATGAAAACTATGAAGCTGCATTTCTCAAGCTGCTGTCCGCACTGCCAAAACCTGTTCAGCAGGATGCCATCCACGTGCGCCAGCTCCTGCATATCGATGGGGCTGGCTGGCACGAATCGACAGAGACGTTTCCTTTCTTGTCAGTGGTTCAAGATGCCGTATGGTTTTCCCGCAAGCTGTTCATTCGTTACATGCGCGAGGATGTGGCCGTAGAGCGAATTGTCTGCCCGCTCGGACTCGTCGCCAAGCGCAGCATTTGGTATTTGGTCGCACAAGTGGACGAGGACATGCGGACGTACCGGATTTCACGACTGTTGGATGCACATCTGTTAGACGATGGCTTCATCCGCCCAAGTGAGTTCGACCTCGCTTCCTATTGGGAACAATCCACCTTGGACTTCAAATCCAGCCTCCCACGTTATCCTGCGCGGTTACTCGTCAAAAAAGGGACGTTGCCTGCCGTAAAACAGGAGCGTTATATAAAAATAGCTTCCACCCAAGCCGCAACAGACGACTGGATGGAAGCAGAGGTTGAATTTCACACACTTGCGTCAGCATGCTCGCTAGTGCTCAGCTTCGGCCCGCACATTCAAGTGCTGGAGCCGCAAGAGCTGAAACATGAGGTCATAGCGCAGGCGCATGCTATACTTGGCCAGTACGAGAACCAGAATTAGCAAGGACTTTTGTTTCTCGTCCGTACATGAGCAGTACGATTGCTCCCACGATCAGCACCGCGGTAAATACACTAAAAATGAACGTGTAGCTGTAATGATGTGACGAGTAGTAACCGACGAGATACGGCGCGATAATACTGCCGATTCTTCCGACACCGGATGCCATACCAGAACCCGTAGCGCGCAGCGGTGTCGGATAATTTTCCGGCGTGTATGCGTACAAAGCACCCCAAGCCCCCAGATTAAAGAAGGACAAGAAGGCTCCTGTCACCAACAGCTCCATGGTGCCACTGCTTTGTCCAAAAGCGAAGGCCATCACTCCGGTCATGAACAAGAAGGTCGCCAGCGTCCATTTCCGTCCCCATTTTTCCACGAAGTAGGCTGCCGCGAAATAGCCTGGCAGTTGGGCCAACGTCATGATCAATACGTACTGGAAGCTTTTGATCATCGTAAAGCCTTTGTCAACCAAAACAGATGGCATCCATAAAAACATGCCGTAGTACGAGAAAGCAATCGCAAACCAGACGACCCACAGCGTAATCGTCTCTGTGCGATGGGACGTTAACAGCTTTCCAACCGGAATCTTTTCCGCCTGCTTTTGAAACTGCGGAGATTCAGGAATGCTCCTCCGAGCGAACCAGGCGTACACGACGGGCAACGCCCCGATCATGACAGCCACGCGCCAGCCGTAGTCCGGAATGATGAAATACGATATGACGGCTGCCGCGATCCAACCGACCGCCCAAAAGCTCTCCAGCAGCACAACCGTACTTCCTCGCTTCTCCGGTGGCGCAAATTCGTTTACCAGCGTCGAGGCTACCGGCAGCTCGGCACCCAAACCGAGTCCCATCAGGAAGCGGAACAGCAGCATGGTCGCAAAACCAGTTGCGAAAGCGCTCGCAAAGCTCGCCAAGCCAAACAAGATCAAAGTCAGCAAAAACACTGGTTTGCGGCCAATCCGGTCAGCCAAATAACCACCTGCAATCGCCCCAATCGCCATGCCGACGAGATTGCCCGTCCCGAGCAACCCGGCCTCTTCCCCCGTCAAACCCCATTCTTGTCGTAATGCCACCATAATAAAAGATAAAAGTGCAACATCCATGGCATCAAACATCCAGCCAAAACCGGCTGCCCAAAAAACTTTTTTGTAAGGCTTTGACATTCTCGTTCCCTGCTTTCCTTTCTTTTGCGCATGGTATTCACGCCTAGTTATCATTTCGCTTTTCCGTCCAATATCCTGCTCGCGGAAAAAAGTTCGACTATTGTGATAGTAGGCTTTCCCAAGAAGCTCTATTCTAACCAAACCACGCTGAAAAGGCAGTCCAAGGGATTCTTGTTCTTATTGAGGAAGCCGCTGAATGAATCTGTTCATGAGCAAAGAAAGAGAGATCAAGATGGGAGGGTCGTCCGGATGGGGCACATGAAGAGTAACTTGCTGATGAGGGACGATCATAGTTGGTGTGACAATGATTGGTTTCTTGGAACGTGTACGCAAGGTCTCGTACGGCAAGAGAAAATCCATCGCCTGCATGCCCCAGGCAACAGACGTCGCCATCAAGTAATACGTGCCTGGCCTGACATTGGTAAAACAAAAATTGCCTAGCGAGGGCAGCAATGTTCCGTATAAAGGAAGACCTTCCGGAATCGGCTTGGCAAACAATCCAATCAAAATGACGCCTTGAAAAGGCTCTGTGGACTCGATTGTCCCTGCAATGGTCATCGGTCGCTCGGGGGCAGGATGTAACCGAGTCCACTCTGTCAACTGCTGCAAGGAACGGAGGCGGTCTTCCGCTAACTGGGCCGTTTCCCGAAATTCGCTAGGCGAAACTCCGACACGCTCCGTAAAACGGGTAGAGAACGTACCTAGACTCTGCTGGCCAATTTCCAGACCAATGTCGCGGACACTCATGTTCGTGCGCAGCAGTAAATCTTTTGCCCGTTGGAGTCGCATGGTCGATACGTAATAAAGAGGTGGGAGACCGATTCTTTCTTTAAAAATCCGCGCAAAATGATACTGACTATACGCAACATGATTCGCCAGCCGGGAAAGTGGCAACGGCTCGTCTAAATGCCGATGTATATAAGCGATCACTTCGTCAATTTCAGTATACCTGTCCATCAATCGAACTGCTCCCTCCCTCTTCTGCACAGCAAAATACAGAACATCTGTTCTGAAATAAAATTTACCATATTTTTCTGAACGATGGAAGAAGTAAATTGCAGGAGTTACGCTTTCGTTTTCTGCAAACGGATTTCGTTTAGAAACGCTTGCATCGTGTTCGTTACAAAGGAATCTTTTCGACGAATAAAAACGGTTGTCACCTCATGATAAGGCTCCGGGATGCGATGAATATGAACCGTTCCGCTCTCGACCAAGTGATGTACGGCCGACTTCGGCAAAATGGTAATGCCGATCCCCGCTGCTACGCCCCCGATAATGGTCTCAAACGTACCGAACTCCATCACTTTTTTGGGAATCAAGCCCTCAACCTTCATCCAGGTCTCTAACCGTTCTCGATACCCGCACCCCTTTTTGTAGAGCAAAAGAGCTTTTCCTGTGATATCACTGGCAGTGAAGGAACTTTTTTTCGTTACTAACACCAGCTCCTCTTGAAACACTTGCTCCTGCTCGATCAAAGGATGGTTGATCGGCCCACTCACGAACGCTCCATCCAGCGCGAGATCCAATACCTTCTGCAGCAATTGCTCTGTCACGCCTGCCTTCAAGGAAATATCCACATGCGGATACTGGCTGCAATACGAGGATAGCAACCTTGGAAGGGCATTAATCGTCTCGACCATCCCGACCTCCAGCACTCCAGACGGCTCGGAAGCTCGATGGAAGTACTTTTGCATTTCTTCGAATTTGGCAATGATCTCCCGCGAATATTCAAGCAGGCGCTTCCCTTCTGTATTTAAGGTCATGCCTCGCTTGTTGCGATAAAACAAAGGTGTCCCCAGCTCTTTTTCGAGCAGCTTGATCCGTGCTGTCACATTCGACTGAACGTAGCTCAGCTCGGCTGCGGTCTTGCTCACGCTGCCCAATGTGGCGACCATCTGGAATATTTTCAAATCATTGATCTCCACGTTTCTCTCCCTCTTTTCATCTATCACTGAAAATGATACATAAAGTTATTATCAATCATTATACTAACATATTTCCATCCAGTATGATGTGGTAAGTCAACATCTAAGAGGAAGTTCAAAAAAAGGGAGAAATCGCATAATGAACAAGCAACTACTTTTGGGGTCTATTTTCTGCATGGTCGCCAGTATGTCATGGGGGGCGATGTTTCCGGTTGCGCACATCGCACTGCAAGAGATCGATCCATTTTACTTCTCATTTCTTCGCTATTTTTTCGTAACAGTCATTTTGTGCGGTTTGCTCTGGGCAAAAGAAGGCTTGTCTGCTTTTCGGTTTGAGGGGCGCGGGAAGTCTCTGCTGTTTTTTGGAACAATGGCGTTTACCGTCTACAATATGGGAGTATTTCTCGGGCAGGATTCGATGGGAGAGCCAGGCACGATTGCCGCATCCATTATGGAAGTGCTCATGCCGATGATCTCAATTGTACTTTTATCCATTACCACTAGAAAGCTGCCGCCGTACTATACCTTGGCGACGATTCTGGTTGCTTTGGTCGGCGCTGTCCTTGTGATTACCAATGGCAATCTTACCTTCTTTACTACAGCAAGTGAGCATTTGATCCCGTTGTTCTTCATTTTCATCGGCGTTGTGGGTTGGGTTGTCTACTCGATCGGCGGCGGGCGTTTTAACACGTGGTCTACACTTCGCTACTCCACGTTGACGTGTCTCTTGGGAACAGGAGTGAATTTCGTGATTGTCACGACTTCCTCACTCTTTCAATGGCTTCCGGTTCCTACCGTCGAAACGGTGATGTCCATCAAATACGAAATGGCATTCATGGTTCTTTTACCCGGCTTTGTAGCTCTTTTAAGCTGGAATGCAGGCATCAAGCTGCTCACTCCGCTCAACGGCATTTTGTTTATCAACCTGGTTCCGATCACGACCTTTGCTATGATGGCGTTTCAAGGTTATGAGATCAGCCGTTACGAATTGTGCGGCACCTTGCTCGTGATCCTGGCCCTGATCGGGAACAACCACTTCCAAAGAAAGCAACTGCCATACCGTTCAATCGCCAAGCAACAGCCAAGTGGAAGAAAAGTTCCGTCCATGTAGTCTAAAAAAGTAAGGATAGAAATTCAGGAAGCCCTGAATCTCTATCCTTTTTTATATCGATAGTCGCCGCTCCCCTTGCGTGACAAGCATACAATTTTAACAGAAGTGATCCGAATATTGTCCGACTAGTACCTTCGTCGTTTCAATCCAGAGCTTCCGTTGCAAAATCGTCGGACCCAGCCTTCTTTCCATAAACCGCAGCATAGGCTCGTTGTCATGCTCGACAAAACACATGCCAAAGGGAAACGTCGGCTGCGCGTGTTCAATGGTTTTCATCAAAAGCGTAATTCCTCTTGCCTGCTTCTGATACTTCTCCTGGACAAACATCGTTTTGTACAAAAGCAGATTACCGGCCATTCGCTGTACGATCACCCAGCCAATGACTTTCCCTTGATAGCGCAAGCCTGTACTGTATTCGGGATCGAATTTTCCTTCTTCAAAAAACGGAGACAACAGTGACGGGTACCATTGGCCTTCCCCTTGCTCAATTTCCAGTCGCTCTGCTGGCGTCAGGTCTTTCCAGGGAAAAAGGGTAAAACCTTCGGGGAGAGCCAGCCTCTGCACCCACTGGCATTCACCCAACCGCATCGAGCTGAGTGTGTACAAATAGGTTTTCACCTTCGGCAACTGCCAGTCTTCCCTGATCGCAATTTTGGAGAGCCATGGAAAATCTTGCGCTTTGATGAAGCCTGCAAACTGTCCATCGCTGATGCCTTGTTCTCTCATTTTTTGCTCAGCGTGCCACAACAACTTCATTCCTATTCCCCGCCGTTGATGCCCCTCTGCTACCACAAGCTCGATGATCTTGGCCTGTCCTTCGTTTACAGCGGATCGCCCCAACACGATGCCCGCAGGCTGATTGTTGTTAGAAGCCCCAAATCCCCAAACAGATGAGCCGTTGATCTGGTCCAGCCACTCCATGTGCTTGGGGTGCACCAACGATTTATACGCCCGTGCAGTGCTAGCAGTCAGTTCCTCTAGTTGCAATGTTCGTACCTCCTCGATGGACTTTGGCTTTCTCATTGCTTGGGTTTTACTGGTGCTGTTGCTGTACCTTGTATAAGGTTCCCGGCCTTATCCCTTATAAAGCCTGGTTCAAAGGAAACCTTGCTCTGTTCCGTGATGAGAGACCCGAACGTGTTGTAGAACGTATCCTGGAACGTTACGCGAATAGTGCTTCCTGACACCTGGAATCTGGCATACCCCGTCACTTCTCTCTTGTCGTCAAAATTCCCGGAAGGTGAGAATAACAACCGCAAATTCGGATTTGGGTCATTACGAAGTGGCTCTGACGCCGACAATGTATAGGTTGCTCCCTCTTCAGTAACGTCTGGGGACAATTGTGGGTTTGTAGCATCAAACCCGACACCGATCTCTTCTGTATCCAGCAAATCTTGGCCGCGATACAGCTTGAACACTGCATAAGAGTTGTCATCTTCTGTAACCGCTGGTTTGGCCTTAAACGTTACTCCATAATCTCCATGGGTCATCTCCAGTAAAGACTCGTCGACCTCAACGGTGATGTACTCCTTTTCGTTGATTACAAAACGATCCAACTGGTTGTCATAGTTGTACGAGAGAGGCTGGTTTTTTACAGATACCTCCAGATATTCGCTCAATGCCCTTTTGTCCATTGCCGGCTCCCATTTGTCGCCAATCGTAACTTGACGGGTCTGGGTCGGAGCAATCGGTAGCTCGATCTTTGCATCCGGCAAACGATCTACTCGTGGATTGTTGAACAACATTTGTGCTTTTTCTACATAGGACATCCAGTGTGTTTTTTCTGGACCTTCACGCAGAAGCTCGACCTTGGAATAGGCTGCATCGATCATTTCCTGCGTGACCTTGGGCCTTAGTTCGATCATATCATTCGTTGTAAAAAGTCCCTCAACTGCTCGCTTCACTTCCTCCGGGAGATTATTCCCTAGATCAAATAGCTCCTGTGCTTTTTGGATGTCTGCCAACAGCAATACCTTTGCCTCCGAACCATCCTTTAGCTTATCTACCTTTGCCTTCGCTGCATCGATTGTGCTTTGTGTCACTTCCGGTTTTAGCGCAGTATGGTTTTCATCGGTGAACAGGTCACGAACGGCTTTTTTGGCTTCAACTAGCAGCAAGTCGTCATATTGGTCCTGTGCCTTCTCGATATCGGCAAGCAGACCAGGCTTTTCCTGCACGCTATTATCCAGACCTTCGACCAGCTTCTTGGCATCATCGATCTGTTTCTGGGTCGTTCCTTCCCGCAGCTCCTCTTTCTTCCCATCCGTAAACAGCTCTTCGACAGCTCTCTTCGCTTTTAGCAGAGCCGGGATCGGTGGAGGATCGCTTGGGGATGGAATCACAATGACGGGGTCTCTGAAACGGATGGAAAAACTGTCACTTGTGACATCTTTCTGTGCGCGCTTGATGTTTCGCTTGTCGATCGTGAAGCTGACCTCTTTCACAGTGTCCGCGACTGTATGCTTTCTGGCTTGTCCCGTAAACCAAATCGTGAGCTCGTCGTCGCTCTCTTGTTTGACCTCAATATCCAGTCCGTCAGGCAGATTATGTATTTCGATATCATCGGCAGAAAGTTCACCAAGGAACTTGCCATTAGACAGCTTGATCGTTTGTTTTGCCGTGATGCTGCCATCATTTGCTCCTGCCTCTTCTATCACCGTCTCGCTAACGGAAAGCGCGGGCAAATCAGGCAACTCGGCTCCATCTACGGCGATCTCAAAGACGGCTTCTGCATCGTCCATTTTTGCCGTAATTTCTACCAATCCTTCGTTTTTGGCTGTTACCTTGCCCTCGATGTTGACGAAGGCAATTCGTCTATTGCTAGAGCTCCACAGCAGCTCCCGTCCAGTAACGATGCGATCATTTTCATCGAATGCAACGGCGATTAGCATCAACGATTTATCTGTATGATCTTTGGTAGATAGCTGGGCATCCTCTGCGACCGTTACCAGCTCGATCCGCTCTGCTTTTGTCCCTCTTTCGGCAATGACGAATGGTTCAAATTCCTCTTCTTCACCGTCATACTGCAAGCGCAGGGAAACCGTCTGTTCTTTTTTCGCGGCACGAATCGGTGAAAAACTGAGCAATACAAGCTGCTCTTTCTCTAGCCAAATAAAGTTTTTGATTTTGATCCGTGTAGGATTTCGATCATCTATGGCGGCCGTCAAACGGAAATTCTTTGCAGCAGGTGCCTTGTCTGGAGCATTCTCCAATCGATAGGCAATAAATCCATTCGTCGCTATGTGCCCCTCTGACTCTAGCAAGGACTCCTTTGACTGGTTATCTTCTTCTACTGCTTCCTCTGAAGCCTCTCGGACTTCCTCATCCATTTGCTCTTCTGTTACTGATGCGCTGGCTGTCCCGATTGTCTGGATTTCTTTAATCGGATAGGAAACCGCTGCATAGGCATTGCCGACAAAAGAAAGCAAAAAACCCGTGGATACAACCGCTGTTAGGATTGTTTTGGCTTTTGGCTGCTGTTTGCCCATATGTAAATACCCCCTCTTTTTCTTTTGTATGACAAAATCATGCAAACTAATGCTATCAGAGGAGGAAATGAAAAAAACCTAACAAAAGTTAGGTTTTTTGACGTTCTTTTTTAGACGAGTAACAGATCGACAAAAGATGCTTGATCCAGCTTTCCGAAAAACTCCTGAAGATTGATGTCGGCGAGTCGCTCACTGATGGACGAGCGATCGTACGGCGTATCTCGCAACACCGCTTCAAGCTCCGCTACATCACGTACACCGAAGAAATCTCCGTATATCTTTACTTCTTTCATTTTGCCTTTTTCAATATCAAGCTGGATCTCCACGGTGCCGATATCGAAACGTTTCGATTGACGGTAATTGCTTTTCGGTGACTTGCCGTAGTTCCACTCCCAAGTCTGGTAACGGGAACGGGAAAGCTCGTGAATGTTCTCCCAATCCTTTTCACTCAGCTTGTATTCTTCGATCTCCCCTTCTCCAAAAATCGAACGGAGAATCGCCAGACGGAACTCTTCAATAGTCATCTTCGTCTCCAAAAACTCCGAGATGTTAGCGACACGGCTGCGAATCGATTTGATCCCTTTGGACTGGATCTTCTCTGCGTTTACCCTCAGCGCAGATACGACATTTTCCATCTCCGAATCAAAAAGGAGCGTGCCGTGGCTGAACATGCGTCCTTTGGTCGAATACTGCGCGTTGCCAGAAATTTTCCGTTCCCCGACCTGTATGTCATTTCGTCCTGTCAGCTCTGCTTCTACCCCTAATGTTTTCAAGGCTTGTACCACAGGCGCCGTGAATTTGCGAAAATTGTGGAAGGACTCACCGTCATCATTCGTAATAAAGCTGAAGTTGAGATTGCCCAGATCGTGATAAACAGCGCCGCCTCCAGACAGTCTCCGAACGACATGAATATGATTTTCCTCTACATAAGTTGCATTAATCTCCTCAATAGTGTTTTGGTTTTTTCCGATAATAATAGAAGGTTCATTGATATAAAACAGCAAGTAGTCGTCACTATTGGGCAAATGCTTCAGGGCGTACTCCTCAATCGCCAAATTGATGCGGGGATCTGTAATCCCTTGATTATCGATGAATTTCATGAGATAGCCTCCATCCGTAAACGTTCTATCTTCCTAATCATACCATTTCCTGCTTGTCTGTACTGTTTTCGAATCTGCTCATGTTAAGAAGCATTGTTTCCTAATCTAATATTTTTTGTTGATTTACTGAAAATCCTCTATAAATACGTTTCCATATTGTCGATAATTGACGTAATCTAGGGGCAATCATCTTGGTGTTTTCTTTTTTAGATAAAATACTATGGATCAACGAGGTGTTCTTTATGAAAACAGCCAAGTTCTCCCGTTCAAGATCTCTGCGAACCAAGCTCGTCCTGCTATGTCTCCTGCTATTGGCGCTTCCTTGCCTTAACATCGGAATTCAGGGCTATTATTCTGCGAGCTACAGCTTGGACGACTTGGGCAGCCGCATCTTAAAAAACAACGTGAATTTGACGATTGAAATGATTGATGTTCTCCAGAAACAGGTCGAAGCTGGAAAAATCAGCAAAGAAGATGCACAAGAGCAAGTAAAGCTTCACATCCTCGGCCCCAAGCAGTCGGATGGAACCCGCTCGATTAACAAAAATGTCGATTCCGGTGCCAGTGGATACATGTTCGTTCTGGATGAGAAAGGTGTCATGCTCGCCTCTCCTACCATTGAGGGGAAGAATCAGTGGGATGCAAAAGATCCTGACGGTATCTTTTTTACCCAAGAAATGATTAAGCGCGGTCAGGAAGGCGGCGGCTTTACATACTATCAGTGGTCAAAGCCAGCGGAGCCAGATATTCTCTATCCGAAAATCGCCTATTCCAAGCTAGACCCTCACTGGGGATGGATCGTTAGCGCAAGCAGCTACATGGAAGACTTCAATGCCGCTGCTGAAGGTGTACTGTCTGATTTAATGATCGTGCTGGGAATCTCCTTGATCGTCGGATTCGTCGTCTCGTGGTATGCCTCCGGGTTCATTTCCAGACCTATTGCCCTGGTTGCCGAGCGCGTGAAAGAAATTGCCGGTGGTGATCTGTCCGGGAAAGACATCGTCGTAAAAAACCGTGATGAAATCGGACAATTGGTCCATGACGTGACCCATATGACAGAGAATTTGCGCGAGCTCATCTCTCGTGTCCGCACCAGCTCTCTGCATGTCGCTTCTACCTCTGAGGAGTTGACGGCGAGTGCAGAACAGACGAGTAAGGCAACCGAGCAAATTGCCGTCACGATGCAAGAGATCGCCGTTGGAGCAGAAGATCAGTCCAAAACGATCGATGGAACGGTCAAGACGATCAACGACATGTCCTCGAGTTTGCAACAAATTGCGTCCAGTTCCGAACAAGTCTCTTTGACAGTCGATACAACGAACATGCTGGTCTCAAACGGCAATGAAGCAATTGTCGGTGCCATCGCTCAAATGAATTCCATCAACACAACTGTCCAAGAGCTGGCAGAATCAATCAAAATGCTTGGTCACCGCTCTTCGGAGATCAGCAATATTGTCGAGGTCATCACCTCGATTGCCGAACAAACGAACCTGTTGGCGCTAAATGCTGCAATCGAAGCGGCCCGTGCTGGAGAGCATGGACGTGGATTTGCTGTCGTCGCCAATGAAGTACGTATCTTGGCTGAGCAATCAGCAAAATCTACCCAGCAGATTAAAGACCTCATTAGCGCGATTCAGGTCGATACAAACAAAGCCGTATACGTAATGCAGACGACGACTTCTGAGGTTTCGGCTGGAATCGAAGTCGTACATGAAGCCAGCAAGGCCTTCCAGGAAATTTTGTCTGGAACGACAGAAGTAGCACGTCAGATTCAGCAAGTTACCACTGCCACTCATCACATGACAACCGGAGCAGAACAAGCCGTCCATTCCATTGAAGCGATTGCCACGACTGCGGAGACAACGGCTTTCGGAACACAGAACATTTCCGCTGCCGCTGAACAGCAATTAGCCTCTATGGAGGAAATTTCGTCCTCTGCTGCTTCCTTGTCAAAAATGGCGGACGAGCTGCATGAATCGATTCAACAGTTTAAGGTGTAACCATAAACACTCAAACGAAAAAAGGCTGCGTTTGCTAGTCACCTTTGACCTCGCAAACGCAGCCTTTTCCTCTCCCTATCAGCCTATTTAAACTCGAGGCGGTTGCTCTGCTTCCCACGTAATCGAAATCGTCGTCCCCTGCCCGACAGCTGTTTTCACTTCGATTGAACCACCAAACGCTTCCACCAATGCTTTTGTAATGACCATCCCAAGTCCAGAGCCTTCCGTCCGAGACTCGGTGTCTGTGCCACGATAATACCTCTCGAAAAGCCGATCTGCTGTTTCTTCATCCATCCCGCTACCATTGTCGCTAAAAATGAGTAAAGCTGTAGCTGGCTCGAGTGCCTGTACGCTGATGGACACAATCGTACCGCTCTCGTTGTGAATCAAGGCATTGGCAACCAGATTATCCACGATACGCTGAAACCAAGGCTTGTAGACGAGCATGTAAACAGGTTCGACAGAGGGGGTAAACCGGATGCAGCCTTCCGGGTACAATGGATGTTTTGCTGCTTCCGTAATGGCATTAGCTGTGCAAACATTCAAGTCAACGAGCTCGACTGTAGGGGCACCTTGTCCGTTCCGCAATCGATACGTCAGCGCCAAATCGTTAATCAAGTCTTCCATATACGCTGACTTGTCCAAAATAATGTTGGCGAAAGCATGTACTTCTTCTGTCGTCCACGTATACTCGGCATTTCCTAACAGATGCGCGTACCCTTTGACAGAGGAAAGCGGCGTTTTCAGATCATGGGAAACGCCTGCGATCCACTCATTTCTCAATTGCTCCGTTTCTTGGCGAAGCTTTTCGTTGCGGTAAAGCGTTTGCGACAAGGAGTCCATCGAATCGATTACATCTTGGTAGATACGGTATTTTCGCTTTCTCTTCCCTCGCTTGTCTTGGCTGAGCGGAACACCTTCCGCATTGGCAGGCTCCTCGTACTTTCCTCCACGCAAAAAGGTCAGCCACCTTAATACGTGAACAATCGGTGCACCAAATCGCTGTCCGAACAAGTAGGACACAATCCCGAAGACGAGCATCGCCGACAAGAGCAACATGCCCATCCCGATAAAAAGGGCCTTACTTTCCGGTGTCAAAAGCGGCTCTTCCCCAGGAGTCGTTCCTGGCAACGGATAACTGAGTACCCATGTTTGGCCGCTTTTTTGATCATAATGCGATACGATTGTTGCTCCGTAGCGATCCGGGTATACCGAGCGCAGCGCTAGTTCTTCCACGGTGAAATCCTTGATCGCTTTTGCAGGCTTATTAAAGGAAGCCAGCTCTGCTCCTTTCGGGTCCAAGAGCTGCACCCAACCCGCTTTACTCTTCAATTGATTTTGGATACTTGGCGGAAGCATGATCTCGCTATTTTTATGATCAGCCTCCTTAATCACCTGTTGCAAGAAATCGTGATCGCGGTTCGTCATGCCATACAACAAGGTGTGTACCACGCCATCTTTTTCCTGTATCCATAACGATAGCTGATAGGGAAACGGGCTTTTACGGAGCCAATAAGCCGTTAATTGGCCAGGACCGTAGTAGCTGGGTACGTCAGGCGGGGTAAAGAAAGAGTCGGTGACATAGCCCTTTTCATCAATCCGCTGAAGCCACCCACCGCTATCTCGCACCTCCTCCAGCAGCTCCGGGTCAAAGCGGACATCCTCTCCCTCTACTTCTATGGTCTGGATCAGCCGCTGCAAGCCGACACTCTCAAATTGACGTGAGGACTGCACTTTTGACATTTCTTCAAGTGTCCAATATAACGTAAACCCGGCTAGCACAAAGAGAATGAGGCCAACCAGCACCAACCACATGACCAGATGGAGGGCGATTCTGCTCTTAATATTCATAAGGAAGGCCCTTTTTCACCAATTTGTACCCGAGTCCCCTGACGTTCACCAAGAACTCTGGCTGCGCTGGATCAGGCTCGATGCGCTCCCGAATCCGGTGGATATGTACCATGATGGTGTTGTCGTCACGTAAGCTATTCACACCCCATACTCGTTCGTACAGCTCGCTTTTCGAAAATATTCGATTCGGATTTTTGCACAAAAATAGCAAGAGTTGAAAAACAAGGGACGGACAAGGAACGGTTTTTCCCTCCACATAGAGCTCCCCTGCAGCTTCATAGACTTGAAAACGTCCAAAATCATAGACCCCCTGAACGGGTGCAATCGGGACAACCGAGTCCGGTTTACGCGTACGACGGAGCAACGCCTTGATGCGCGCGACGATTTCCATCGGGTTAAACGGCTTCGTCACGTAATCATCCCCGCCAACGGCAAATCCGGTTAGCTTGTCAAAATCGGTATCTCTCGCACTCAAGAATAAAATCGGCGCATCCGTTAGACGGCGGATGAATGGACAAGCTTCTGTGCCGCTCATGTTCGGAAGCGTTACGTCCAGGACGATCAGGTCATAGCTTTTGCGTTCGCATGCACAGAGCGCCTCCTCCGATGTTTTCACCTTGTCGATCGAGTGGAATCCTTCTTTGTGCAGTACGGTCTCAAGCAATTGGAGAATAGCTTGCTCATCGTCTACGAGAAGGATAGCTGCATCTTTCACGATCACTTCGCTCCTTTTGCGCTTTTGCGTTATCCTCCATTTTATCATGCGTAGTGTCGGCACGCGTCCGCAACAACCTTAACGGAATCATAATTTTGCCGCGACAGATTTAAGTATCCTGTAAGCCAGCGTTTCATATCTGATAAGAGTGGCTTTCTATAATGAAACTAGCGCGAAGAACAGGATAGGAGTGGCGACATGAAAAAAGTTTGGATTTCACTCGGTGTAGGAGCGATTCTTTTGACAGGATGTGCTGCGCAATCAGAAGCAACCGCAATCCCCTCTACTACTGAATCCCCTACAAAGAAAGAAGAAGGTGGAAAGACGATGACGGTTCAAGCGGAATCTATTGTGCAAGCTCTCCTTCACGGAAAAATAGAGGAGGTCTATGAGCAAACAAGCCCGTCATTCAAACAGCAGGTTTCAAAAGCGCAGTTTGTAGAAGGGTATACTGCTTTTAGCGCGGGGTTGAAGTCGTGGAATCACCATTCCCACACGTCCGTAAACGGCAGCTATTATGGCACCTGGGTGGATCAGGACGCCAAACGGGGCCTTGTCCTTACGATGGATGAAAAAGGGATCATCACAGGCGTTTTATTAAAGCCGCTGCAAAGCTACCCCGACACCGACAATGCTTTGACAAAGCTGGCGTACAGTGCACCGTTTA
Source organism: Brevibacillus brevis (assembly GCF_022026395.1). NCBI lineage: Bacteria > Bacillati > Bacillota > Bacilli > Caryophanales > Paenibacillaceae > Brevibacillus > Brevibacillus brevis. The sequence goes on from NZ_CP041767.1 coordinate 4,833,840, forward strand.
CAGGTGAGTGGTATGTGTTCTGGGGAGGTCAGAATGTCCTTTCGAATTATCACTACGAGGTAGAGAGCCAACGCTATGCATACGATCTGATTCAGGTCAAAGACGGACTATCCTACAAGGGTGATCCTGCGAAAAACGAAAGCTACTTCGCATTCGGGCAAGAAATACACGCCCCCCAGGCTGGAACCGTCGTGCATGTCGTCCATGATATCAAGGATAATGTCCCTGTCGGAGCAATGAACGCACAGCAGCCCGCTGGCAACGTCGTCATTCTCGATCATGGTAACGGAGAATACAGCTACTTCTCCCATCTGAAGGAAGGCTCCGCCGAGGTAAAGGTTGGCGATCGTGTGGAGAAAGGGGATTTGCTTGGGCTATGCGGCAACTCTGGCAATTCCAGCGAGCCTCATCTGCATTATCAGGTCTCTGACGGCAAGGATTTGTTCCATAGCAAATCCATTCGCGTGCAGTGGGAGAACGGATTAAATCCGCGTCAAGGTGACAGCATTCCTGCGAAATAAATAGTGTAGCTGTTAAACAGCGGTAGTCCATCCTTTTGTCTTGTATCCAAAGAGATGGACTGCCGCTTCCTTTTAGAGGACAATATCATACTTCATTATCTTGGCAGTTTGTTCTGCTACTTCCGCACCTACTAATCGTTTGATGAAAGGACATATTGATACCCGCTAAGATTCCAGCAGATGTCACGATATTTCCTTCATCCACGAATTTTACTCCTTTTTGCACAACGACTTCTGGAAAATCCTTTTCCATTCGCTCGAGACTGGCCCAATGAGTCGTTGCCCTTTTGCCTGTTAATAAGCCTGCTTTTGCAAGTAAAAAGGCTCCTGTGCAGACAGAGGCCATCAGCTCCACCTGCTGCATTTGCTCACGAATCCATTGGATCACCTGCTCATTATGGACTTCTCGTTCCCTCGCACCTATCCCACCTGGAATGATGAGAATATCAAAAGCAGGCATATTGGTCATTTTCCATAGATGTTACCGAGAATACTTCAAACGGACCTGCAAAATCCAACACCTCCACATCGTCAAACAAAAAAATTCCTACTCGCCATTGCTTGGTTTCCATATGGATCTCCCCTCTTTCATGTTTGGATATATTTTACAACGCCTTATTGGGAACATCTCTAGTTTTTTTAGCTGTAAGATTCTGCTAGAGTCATTAATAGAAGGTACAAAATGCTGGAGGAGGTCCGCTGTCTGATGAGTACCAGCCCGAATATTATAGAGGTCGCGTCCCTCATAGGAGAGCCATCCCGCGTCTCCATCCTGATCAGCCTGATGAACGGCAAGGCACTCCCCGCCAGTGAACTCGCACGAAACGCAAAAGTCACCCCCCAAACGGCAAGCACGCATTTGGCAAAGCTGGTGGAAGGAGGTCTGTTGATCAGCGAGTCACACGGCCGACATCGTTACTATCGCCTAGCCAGCCCTGATGTCGCCCATGCCCTTGAATCGTTAATGACGATCGCAGCACCTAAGCCGGTTCGTTCCTTGCGCGAGTCTGACCAATTGCGAGCCATACGCTATGCTCGTACCTGCTACGACCATCTCGCAGGAGAAGTGGGCGTTGCCCTGACGCAGAAAATGCTGGAAATGCGGTTGATCGAGGCATCCGATCAAGACTACGTGCTCAGTGAAGCTGGGAAAACCAAGCTGCAATCACTCGGCGTAGACCTTGTGGCCAAACCAAAGAGCAGACGTCGCTTTGCCCGTCCCTGTTTGGACTGGAGCGAGCGTCGCCATCACTTGGCAGGTAGCCTAGGAGCCTCACTCACCAACCGATTTTTTGAGCTTGGCTGGATCGAGCGAGTGCCAGGAGGGAGGGCAGTCCGTGTAACGCCGTTAGGCAGCTCTGGTTTTATGACCGAGTTCGGACTGCATGTAGATGAATGCAAAAAGCACAGCTAGCTACTCTGCCAGCTGTGCTTTTTCACTGACTTGCCTGCGTGGGGCAAACGTCCAGTTCACCAGGAAAATCCCTGCGAAAATCAACAATCCTCCCACATACACATGCCATTGCACTACCTCCCCCAGCAACACCCAACCCGACAAAACACCGAAGAACGGAGCGAGGAACAAAAAAGCACTCGTCCTGCCCGGATCGCCGTGATTCAGCAAGTAAAACCACGTCGCAAACTGCACAATGGAAGCCATGATCGCGAGCCAGAGGACGACGAACACAGCGGTCGGTGTCACAATGAGCTTCGGCGTTTCCAACGTGAACCCCATCACGAGGAGAAGAATTCCTCCGAACAGCATCTGATAGGCTGTCATCACCCACACATTGAAGCGGACTCCCCACTTTTTAACGAGAATCGTAGCCATTGACCACGCAAATGCGGACCCGATACCAAACAGCGTTCCCGTCTCCCATTGCAGATGGAAGCCAAGCGTGATGAACACCCCAGCCAGTCCAATCAGAACCCCCATCCATTGCGTCAGCCGATAGGATATTCCTAGAAACACCGTTCCCCATATGACCACGAGCAGTGGGTTCATAAACGTCAGGATCGAGGATTCACCCGCTGTGATCGTACGCAGACTCAAAAAGATACACCCCATGACAGCAGCCGTCTGCAAAAATCCGATCAAACACAGCTTCCCCCAGTCACCCGCCGACTTCGGGAGCGGCTTTTTCCATACCCACGCTCCCATGATCAGTCCTGCCAGCGTAAAACGCAGTCCTACCAGCAGCAATGGTGAAAAATAGGCCAATCCAATCTTTCCTACCGCAAAAGACGAGCCCATCAATGATGTCGTCACGACGACAAGTATCCCGAACAAAATTTGATTCATCGCATTGTTCCCCCCGTTTCAGGCAAGCTACTTGTTTCTTCTTACATGTAGTGTACCTGACGGTTAGTTCGATGAGGGTCGAAGTGTGCATATGGTTTACAGCCGGTACTTTTCCACCATCTTAATCCCGATTTGATTCAGCAAGGCGGCGAGCACCTTCCAGACCGCCTGACGATAAAACGGCAAATGTTTGACATACACCGCTGTAAATTCTGGTTCTCCCTCCGCTCCCCTGTCCGCTTTGAATGCGCCTACGCCCGCACTTTGATGGAGCAGGATGCCTTTGCTCTGTGCTTCTAGCACCAAGAGGCACGACAGCATCCGATACAGCCCGGTCTCTTTGGGAAGCGTCGTATCATACCCGAATAGCGGTGTCGTCATCACACCATTTCGTTCAAAATAGCCAAGAATGCCGTCCAGCCGTCCGTCTTTTTCCAAGCCGATGAGGGTCAATGTCCTCTTTTGCATCGCCAGTCGGACGAACTCCATCGAAAACTGCGGATTATGCTGGGAGTATTTATCCAGATACAGCGCGTTATATAAAGCAACGATTCTCTCGACATGCTGTTCTCCCAGTTCCTCATGACGCAGGATGCGATAGCCGGATTTGGCAAGCATTTTTCGATCGCGATTGAGTGTATTGCGGACCCGCCACTTTCCCTGCGCTGGCCAATCGGGGTGAAAAAGGTAGACGTAACGACTGGGAACCATGAGATAGCCCTTCTCGATGAGCCCCTTGTGGAAATCCGGATACAGCCTGCGACAAACAGATCGAAACGTGATGATATGGCCAGGGAACTTTTGAATGCAGCTTTCCGTGATGTCCTTTACTTCATCTGCACGCACATCATGGTACAGATTCGTTGATAGCAGCCAGTTGTTGACGATGACCATTTGGTTGCATTGGCTTTTTTTCATCCAGCGTCCAAGGCCTGTGAGTACGGTCGACAATGCCCGCCTCAACACCGCAGAATCGAGCATGCCTAGCTCTTCCTTCGCATACGTCACGTAATGGGTAAACACCGAACTGACATACGAATTGTCGTACTCGGTATCGTTCACCGTTACGGGCATGATCCAATCGCCTACACGGAGTGCATGCATCTGTGTCTGGACATTTTGCACATAGCGGGATGGCTGTTCCGTCATCATGGGCAGCAAGTAGCTTTTGACGTAGTCTGCATCCTGCGCCTGTTCCCAAGGGATTTGCCCCGCTGAGGTCCCTTCATACCATTCAATCAATGGCCTACTCACCTGGAACAAACATCCTCTCTACCCGCCGCAATTTTTTCGTACCCAGATTCAACCCGTACGGCACAAAAACAATCGCAGGCACTTTTCCTTGTTGATCGGCAATGGCTCGCTCAAGACTTTGGCGTACTCGTTCCTGCTCTTGCGTCGACGGTCCTTCCCCATCCTTCATGAGCAGCGCTACCTCAACTTGCTCGTAGCTTAGCTGCCGTACCGTATACTCTTCTATCGCATCAGACGAGGTAATGACAGCCCGACGGATGAAATCAGGAAAGACCGATATCCATCGCGCTTCGTGTTCATGGCGAAAAACAAACAGATCATCTGCCCTGCCCTCAATCGATTCCAGTGCCATAAACACCGAGCCACATGGACAAGGCGTACGCTTTTCCCTCAAAATGTCGTTCAATCGATAACGGATAATCGGCTGTGTCGTCCGGGAAAAGTCTGTGATGATCGGAAAGAATCGCTCCTTTTGCTCATCGAGATATTCCTTTTCCACCACCACGAGGTCTTCATTGACATGCAACGTCCCGTGTGAGCAGCTCACCGCAAGCAGCCCTTCTGTGCATTGATAAATTTGATGCACGATCTGCCCGAACACTTCTGCGATGTACGCTTGATCCAACGGGTCCAGCACTTCAGCCACCGAGATCACCTTGATCGGAGATATCCGCAGCTTCCCTTGACGCTGGGCGGTCGCGAGCATTCTCAACATCGAGGCTGGCGCAACCAACACCGTCGGCTGATACTGATTCAGGTGATCAAGATGCTGATCGAGCGGTATTTGCAGATCAAAGAACGAAAATTGAATGCGACGCCTGTTGACCGCCGTATACAGATTGCTATTCGCTCGCAAGAAAAAAGCAATCCGATGTGTCGACCATAGCTGGCCAGGCAGTGCTTTCGCCAAAATCACACCTGCCCATTTCGCCTGCTCCTGCGGTCCCACGAGAAAAAGCCCGCGATTGCCAGATGTCCCAGAAGATAAGCCCACGGTCACGCCGTTTAATTGGGGAGTGAAATCGCGTGTCGTTTCTGCTTTCAGTGCAATCGCAAATGCTTCTTCTTTCTTGACCCCGCACGTATTCAGCTCGTCAAAATGGTCCATCATGCGCTTTTTATCAATCGGCTCCATCTGTCTCCATTGTTCTGGCATTCCCAATCTCTTTCGGTAAAAAGGAGAGGTTGGCAAAATGCGTGACAGCATCGCTCTGACCTGCGCGTCTTGCCATTTCACCAGCTGCTCGCGCGAGGAAAACCGACGGGCAAGCCACTTCGTTTTTACATACTGCTTCAAGAGCGTCATGATCTCCATGTGAATGCTCCTCTGCTGGCCTGCCAGACTTCCCCGCAGTGAGTCGGCATGATTTTTATGTCGGGACATTGGCGGGATAGTACATGCAGCTTGTGCAAATGCTCGCGATACGCCTGTCGATCCGCCATGATCAACATAGCCAACAGATGAGGCAACAGGTTGCCGCGGTAGGCTTCACTCGACCAAGCCGCATCCGCGCACAAAAATACATCCCCATGATCCCAATCGCGCAGGAACACACCAAACTGCCCGATTGCATGTCCGTTCAGATCGACGATGTACAGACTCTGATCGGCGAACAAATCGTAGCCTTCGGTGTAAGGCGCGTAAGCTTCAGGCAATGCCACCAGCGCTCCTCGATCAATGAAAGTCACCCGTTCTTCAAAATCGTCCGGCATCAAATCAGGCAAATACGCCTCCCGCAGCGCGGCCCAACCCGTCTTTCCCTTTACGTGGTTGTAGGCACTCTCGAAGCAGTATAGTCGCGCATGCGGAAAATCACGCAAACCGCCGATATGGTCGGCATGAAAATGGGAAATGAGAATACCCGCAATGTCTGTCGTTTTGATTCCGCGTGCCGCGAGCTGCTCAGCAATACTCTCATGTGCTTCTGAGAATACGGGCGTTATTTTGCCGTACAGCGAATAAGGAAGCTTGCTCGTGGCTTCAAAAAAGCGCTGTGAATAGCCCGTATCAAAGAGGAGCAAGCCGTGGACGGGATGCTCGATAAGCCCTGCGATGGCGTGAAACGGAATATTTTTCATCCGACCGCCCTTTCGTGAAAACATCTCGAGCTGCTGGCAGTAGCCTGTGTCCATCAGCGTCAGTTTAACGTCCTTCATGCGTTCTCCACCAATCTGTAAACGTCTCGATGCCCTCGGCAATGCTCACCCGGGGTTCATAGCCCAGATCGCGCTTCGCCTTTGAGATATCCAAGGTTTGTGATTTGGCGAGCACACCGACCGAGTAACGCGTCAAAATCGGCTCGCGATAGCCCAAAACGGTCTTGGAGAGTGCCTCAAGCACCCATGCTGCCGCATACGCCTTCCAATATGGCAACTCGCGCGTTTTCAGAGGAACTCCCAAGCGACGAAACACATCTGACAACACCTCGATCATCGTCACTGGCTCCCCATTTGTAATGTTGTAAGCCTGCCCCAATGTGTGCGCTTGAGAATCCATGCACAAGATCAGCGCATCCACGACATTTTCCACATACGTCAAATCAATGATCGCCTTGCCTCCATTGATCAGCGGAACGAACTTCTTTTCATTGGCGCGGATCAATCTGGGAAGGATTGCATTGTCCCCAGGACCAAACAAGGCACGAGGACGAATCGTAATCGTCGGAAGCCCTGCAAGATACGCCTTGTCGACCTCCAGCTCCGCCTGGTATTTGGTCTGTGCGTATGTATTGGCAAACCGTACGGGCATCGGTTCATCTTCGCGGATTCCCAGCTTGTCTTCAAAAGCAAAATAAATACTCGGCGTCGATACATGGATCAGACGCCGGATACCGTGCTGCTTGCAACCCTCGATGACATGAATGGTTCCTGTCACATTCGTCTCGTACATGTCATGGTACGTCCCCCACGGGGAGGAAAAAGCAGCCGCGTGATGCACGATATCCTGATCGCGGCAAGCCTTCACCACGGCTTCTCTGTCTCTTAGGTCTGCCCGAAGGAATCGAATGCCTCGATCCTGCAATTGTCGGCCGACTCGCTCATCTCGTCCTTGCGCTGTTACGTCATAGCCCATTTCATGCAGTCGTGTAGCCAGCTTCTGTCCGAGAAACCCCGTCGCCCCTGTTACTAGAACCCGCTTGTTCATTTCTTCCTCACTTCCTTACGCCTCTTCTCCGTTCCATTCGATATCGCTCGTACTGCAAGCGATCATGCTTTTTCCCGTTCGAAAACTCTGCCAAGCCAAATCAGCCAGCATGGAAAACTGATCAAAAAAAGGCCGTGGATCCTCCCATCTAAACAGAACATCCCTTGCAGAAAGCAAGTCGCTCACCCAACGCTTTGCCTTCATTCCATTCTTCATGCCAAGAAGGCCGTATGTCAGCATCGCCATCCCTAGCATGCTCGCTTGTTTTCCAGCAGGAACAACGGTTTTTCCCCGATCAGACAAATAGGCAGTAGCAGCTTCCTCCTGTCCTGCAAACAAATGCACACCGCTTGTCAGGCGTGGATTGCACTCGAGCACGTACAGCTCTCCCTGCTCATTCTCAATGAAATCAAATGCGATTTGTCCGCTAAACGCATGCCGTTGCACGAAACGACTAACAAAATCTCTTACTTGTGGATGATCTGAATAGGCGAAGTAAATCGAGGCACCCTGTCCTGCTGTATGTGTTGTTTCGTAATCGGCGTACAAGGTGAGCTGTCCATCCCGAGCAACCGCGTAGCTGCACACCTGTTTCCCTTTTATAAACTGTTGGACTAGCCATGGTTCCCTGACCGTCGGCTCGGGCAGCGTGGACTGCCCTGCCGCTGATGATGGGTCTGCGACGATTTTTACATGAGCGGCGAAACGAGAATAGACGGGCTTCAGCACCACAGGTCCCCTTGCTTGCAGCATGGCCTCCCGCAACTGAGCCGAAGATTGTACCCGAACTGTCTGTGGGACCAGTCCTCCCACCTCGCACGCCATTTCGGCAAAAAGCCATTTGTCATGCAGCGAACGCAGTACCTCGATTCCTTCCACGAGCACTTCACCATAGTCAAGCAATTGATCCCGCCCCCGCGATACGTAAAAGATCTCCTCGCAAGTCGGGATCAACAGATCGATGCCCTCATGCTGCATGATTTCACATAGCTTTTCGATATAAGCACCGGACTGCTGTCGGGGGGAGGGTACTTGGTAGGAGCGCTCTACATAACGAGAGTGCTGGCATAAATGTCGCCGCGCACTCTCCGCTACAATGACTCGATGTCCCGCAGAACCCAGCAAGCGCGCCAACTCCAACGTAGCTGGCGCTCGTCCTCCTGTCAGCAAGACTGATTGTTTAGTATTCAAGCACAATTCCTCCGAGAGACAAGCCAGCAGATGTACCAAGCAGCATCAGGTAGTCGCCTCGCTGTACCCGCTTCTGCCCAATCGCTTCATGCAGCGCCATCGGGATTGAAGCTGCGATGACATTGCCGTGCTCTGCCAAAATGTTCACCATTTGCTGGTCGCTAAACCCGAGCTTGCCTGCCATGATCCGCATCGCCATCCCACTGGCCTGATGAGGAATGACGGTACGGATTTGCTCCTTGGTTACGGAGGCAGAGGACAGCAAACGATCCACAAATCCGGTAATCAACTGCGAGGTCAGGCGAAAAATTTTCCGTCCGTCCATATCAAATGCAAAGTCTGCTTCTCTTCCTTGCGCAAATTGGCTTGGGTGGATCAGCGTACCGCCACCCCTTATTTCGGAATAGTGCGCGCCTTCACTGTATGTCTTCATGCTTGAACCCAAGATACGGGAGCTTTCTGTTTCTGGCGTCCTGCCGATGACAACAGCCGCAGCCCCATCTCCGAACAGCACGCAGCTCTCTTTCTGCTCCCAATTCAAACCTCCCGAGGATATCTCTGATGAAATGATCAAGACTCGCTCGTAAATACCAACTGCCATTTGGCACGACATCACATCCAGCGCAGTGACAAAGCTTAGGCATGTCGCATTTATATCAAAGCAAGGAATCCCTGATTTGCTTAGTTGAAGCTCTTCTTGTATCAAAGCAGCCGTGCATGGGATTTCCTGCTGGGCCGTCCCGCTTGCACATACGATACAATCGATATCGTGAAGGGACAGTCCCGCCGCTTCCAAGGCACGCCTAGCAGCGATGGCTCCCATCTGTGCTGCCGTTTCGTTCGTCACAAAATGCCTGACGCTAACCCCGGACTTTTTCTCTACCCATCCTGCCGCAAGTCCCAGCTTTTCTTCCAGTTCTGCCGCTGTCACTTGCCGAGTGGGCAAGTATTTCCCTGTTCCGAGGATTTTGATTTTTCTCTCCATAATCTGTGTCTCCCTTAGCTCGCTCGCATTACTCACACACTTTTCGACATCTGCCATTTATTTTACCTAAGTTTGTCGATTTATGGTAAACAGAATAAACACTTGGTACGAAATACCCAAGTGTTTATGTATGCCGCATTTCTTCTGTTCGTTTCCATCTGCTATAGTAAAAAGCGATAACCGACACCCCACACCGTCTCGATGTATTGCGGCTTAGCCGGATCACTTTCTATTTTTTCCCGCAGCTTGCTGATATGCACGGTCACCGTCGCGATATCCCCGTACGAATCGAGACCCCAAATTTTTTCAAACAGCTCAGTTTTACTAAATACCCAGTTGGGATGGGTCACCAAAAAGAGCAGGAGGTCGTATTCCTTGGAAGTGAACGCCACTTCGTTTCCGTTGATATAAACTCTCCTCGCCAGCTTGTCGATGCGAATCCCACGAAGCCTGATCTCCTCTTTTGCCGTATGCGGTTTGGAATCGGAGACAAGACGGTCGTAACGGGCCAAATGGGCTTTGACCCTCGCTACCAGTTCTCCCAAACTAAAAGGCTTGCTTATATGATCATCGGCGCCCAGACCCAGTCCACGGATCTTGTCGATGTCTTCCTTTTTCGCGGAGACGAGCAGGATCGGAATATTTTTGGCTTTCCGTACTTGCTTGCAGATTTCGAAGCCATCCACGATCGGGAGCATCAGGTCAAGAATCAGGAGGTCATACTCCTCTTGCAGCGCCTTTTCCAAGCCCATATCGCCGGAAGTAGCAACATCGACCGAGTAGCCGTTTGCCTCCAAGTAATCCTTTTGCACCTCTGCAATCACCGTGTCATCTTCAATGATTAAAATGTGCTTCATTTCGTGTCACCCCCGACTCTCTTCAAATCTGGCAAGGTAAAACAAATGCGGGTCCCGCGTCCGCTCTCACTCTCCGCCCATACACGACCACCGTGCCCCTCCACAATTTGTTTGACGATGGCGAGTCCGAGACCGGTGCCGCCCATGGCCGAATTACGTGAAGGGTCCGCCCGATAAAAGCGGTCAAAAATATGGGGAATTACTTCTTTTTCAATCCCGGTCCCATTGTCGGAGATCGCCACGATCACTTCACCGTCGGCTTTCTCCACCTCCAATCGGATCAGCTTCTCGTCCTTGTTCAAGTACTTCAGGCTATTGTCTACCATATTCATGAGCACGCGATGGAGTTTTTCCTGATCAGCCATGACTGGAATCGGACTCGTATTCTCCTCGTCATAGCGAATAGAAACGTCGTTCATCCGCGGGTCTAGCCGCAGCTCATCGGCAAACTGAGCCATATATGCTCGCACATCGACTTCTTCAAAGTGAAAGGGAAGCTTGTTCAAATCCAGTCTCGAGAATAAAAACAGCTCATCAATCAGGCGGTCCATCTGCTCTGATTTGATGGCAATCATCTTCATATATTTTTCCCGCTTCGCTTCCGTATCGGCAATCCCTTCCTGCACCGCTTCCACACATGCTTTGATTCCTGTTATGGGTGTTTTTAGATCATGCGAAATACTGGAAATCAGTTGTTTACGATTTTCCTCATACTGTAGCTGCAAGTGAATAGAAGCATGCAATCTGCCGCGCATTTCTTCAAATGCTTCTCCCAGCTCCCCCAGCTCATCCTTGCGATGGAGTTGAACAGGACGCTCCAGATTGCCTTCTTTGATTTCGTTCGCTGCCTGCTTTAAAGCGTACAAAGGTCGAATGATACTTCGTGAAACAAGAAACGTTAATACACCGTTCGTCAGCGCCACAATCGTTAGAAGACTGAGAATTAATGCGATGAAAAAATAAATGCCAGTCTGCATAAAGGGGAAAGAATTCGCAAGGAAGTAAAGCATTCCTTTACTTTGATCAGCAAAAGTGAACTCGTACGTATCAAACGTGTAGCCGTCTTGTTTAAACTGCTTCCAGCTATGCATGCGCCCCTGATCCGGTTGTTCCTGCAAATAATCAGGCACGTCAGCGCTATCAATCGACGGGGAAACAAATAGCACATGATCGCCCTTTGTCAGAATCAATGCTCCGCCAACTGCTTGTAGCTGCTCATCCGTCTCTGTCAGCATCTTCTGGTTCGTCAATTCGTTGGGAGCGTATTTGGCCATGAATGAGACACCAGCAAATAACTCGTCTCGTTTATTGAGCGTATCACGAATGAATGGTTTGCCTGCCTCCCGTTCCTCCCAAAAGTAATTCGCCAATCCTGATGCCACCAATCCAAACAAAACAAGGGGGATGATAATCATGGCAATATAGGAGAGCAAAAGTCTTGTTTTGATCGACATGGTTACTTACCCCCTTGCAGTCATGGTTTACTCGGAATCGGAATGCTTCATCCAGCCTTTTCTCCATTTGTTCTTCATGTCCTCACGGGAAACCTTCTCGACTTGCTTGCCAGTAAGTTCGATGCGGTCAGGTGTGGTCGTACCCAAATCAGACAGGCGGATATCCAAAGAAAGCTGGAGCTTGTGCTCTTTTCCAGACGCATCCGTTCCCGAGAGGTGTATCACAGCGGTTTGCTGTTCGATTTGATTTTTTTCGTTGATCTCGGCGTTCAGTAATACTTGGTCCACTTGAAAATCCTCTTGCAAACGTGGAAGCTTGACAGCTAGATCGCTTTCAGAGGAAGACGCTTCTTGACTATGCTCAGCAAGCTTATCGTAGAAAATAGGCCCCGCTGCCTGAATAAATGCCGGAATTTGCTCTTTGGAGAGCTGAAGCGACGTACGCTTGCCTCCATCCGGTAGATTTTCAACGGTCGCGTTTTTTCCGAGATCGCCGAATACCGTAGCAAACAGCTTGTGCATCATGGCCCCGCGTTTGTTATCGGCATTATTTTCTGGTTGTTGTCTACTATCCATTTTTTCCATGACCCGATAAACGTTACTATCCCCTTTTTTAACCACAACTTTATCCTTTTCCAAAAAGGCTTGCATGCTTTTCTCGCCCAGCGAGTCTGTAAAAGTCGCATTCACATTTCCGATGTGCTGGTTGTGATCGATCTTTGCGACTCCCTCGAATGTGAGCAGCTTCGCTCCGTTGTCTGTGAGCGCTAGCTGCGCGTGGGCCGTCATGCTCTTCGCTTCCTTCGTTTGATGCAGGGCTGATTCATACACGTCCATCGTCGTGCTATCCGCACTCGCTGAAGCCCCGTATCCCCATATCAATGCCCCTGTGATTCCAACCGACAAGCCGATACCCAGCCATTTTTTTCGCATGATGATCCCTCCTATTTCATCGAAAGCAACTGTCATCGCTTTCTATACTCGTGATGATAAAGAGAGGGTCTAAACACGCTCTAAATCAATTCTAAAAAAAGTGTAAAAACGATTCCATATGCTATATTGAAAGGAAGAAAAATCAGTCTGAACCTGAAGTGGAGGCATTATCGATGAGTATGCAAGAAGGCTATATTGACGTTCCTGGTGGAAGAGTATGGTACAGTCGCGTCGGCGAGGGGGAGAAAACGCCTCTGATCGTCCTTCACGGCGGACCTGGCAATACGCATGACCCGCTCAAATCAACGCTCCATGTCTTAGGCAACGACAGACCCGTCATTTTCTACGATCAGCTGGGTTCAGGAAATTCCGATCGCCCGACTGATCTGACTCTTTGGAAAACCGAACGCTTTGTGGAGGAGCTCGCTTACATCAGACAAGCCCTTGACTTAAAAGAGGTTCACATTCTGGGGCATTCGTGGGGTACGATGCTGGCAGCAGCTTATTTGGTAGATGCCAAGCCGGAAGGGTTACAAAGTATCATCTTCTCCAGCCCATGCCTGAGCGCAGAGCGTTGGAAACAGGACGCAGATCGTTTAATCGAGCAATTGCCAGTGGATGTGCAACAAACCATCGCCACACACGAGGAGCAGGGTACCACTGATTCACAAGAATATCAGGATGCCATGAAGGAATACTACAAGCGCCATGTGTGCCGCCTTGATCCAATGCCAACAGTCATGATAGAAAGCCGTCCAAAAGCGAACAAAGAAGTGTACATGACGATGTGGGGACCGTCTGAGTTTTGTCCAACAGGGAATCTGAAAACATTCGACTACACACCCCAGCTGCATCAAATCAACATCCCTTCCCTGTTCGTTTGCGGCCGTTTTGATGAAGCGACGCCAGAATCGACAGGTTATTATCAGTCTCTGGTGCCAAACGCCGAGCTCCATGTCTTTGAAAACAGCTCGCATGTCGGCTATTTGGAAGAGACAGACGAATACGTGCAAGTGATCCGCCGTTTTTTGCAAAAAGCAGATACAAAATAAAAAAACGGAAAAACTTCGTATCGCCGACGATGCGAGTTTTTCCGAACCCTCATTCTTTTTTTAAGTAAAGAAGGAAATTAAGGATGTTTAGCCCTACAATGATTAAAAACATATAGGTAGACATAGCGTCTCCACCTAGGTTCAATTCATCAGCTATATAACCCATCATCATAAGATTCGTTCCAGAAACGGTTACGGAAATTGCTGAAATCATGCTCAGTGTGAATCCATTGACAAGATTACCTTGTTTCTTTTGAAGCAACAAAGCAACGGAAATAACTGCTAAACTTATGATAAAAGTAATCAAAACGAATCTTAATAAATCGTTTATCTCCACCCCGGCCATAATCATCCCCCTAGTCTGTCAAATGGAAAAACGCAGCTGTCCGAAGTAGATCCTCGGCAGAATCACTTCGAACAGCCTATTTTTCTCCCTATCTATCCTGTTATTTCAATCCAATATACTTGTCATACACATCGTACACGGAACGTGAGATGATCGCAGCCGATCTTCCCCCATAACCACCCTCTGGAACGATTACGGCTACTGCCAGGACCGGATTGTCGACAGGCGCATACGAAATGCTGACACCATTCGTAATGCGGGCATGCATTTTCCACTTTGTCTTTTTCTGTCCTGTTTTCTCATCTGTCACCGTTACCGGTACATAAATGTCTTGCTCAGATGTACCCGTTTTTGCAGCTACCTGAAACGGCATTCCCGCATACGCGCGGACTGCTGTTCCCCCTGGCTTCGCCACCATCACCATGCCTTGCTCCAAAATGTCCCAATATTTATCTGAGTGAGGAAAGGTACTCATCGTTTTTGGCGTGTGCGTTTTCACCAGTTTTCCTTTTGCATCTGTAATCTTATCTACCATCTGCGGCTGCAAACGTACCCCTTTATTTGCAAGTGTCGCTGCATACTGAGCCAATTGCATCGTCGTCGCCCGAACTTGTTGCCCAAAGGAAGCCTGCACCATCGCGGCTAATGGTCCGTAGTTTTCATCCATCACCAAATAGTCTTCTTTGCCTTTGTTTTCATTCGGCAAATCCACACCAGTCTGAACGCCTAATCCGAACGCATGATAGTACGATTGCAGTACAGACGCTGACTCTTTTCCTTTTCGACGGGACAGCTCCTCCCCGATTCTCGCCATGTACGTATTCGATGATTTTTGCAGGGAAATCGGAGGGGTAATGATGCCATGCGCTTTGGAATTGTCGTTCTTAATCCGATCTGTACCACGTCCATAGTGATACACACCTCCATCATTCCAACGGTCGGAGGGAGTAATGATGCCTTCCTGCAAACCGAGCAAAACTGTAATCGGCTTGAGGACAGACCCTGATGGCACGATTGAGCCCGGGTGCTTGTAGCCCTCCTGGATGGCCGACTCGCCATTTAATGGCCGCGTGTCGTAAGGGGCTTCCCGAATCGTCCCATTCGTCACCGCCAGCTTGATCTGGTCATACATTTTTTGATCGGGTCCCTCAATCCATACGTTTGGATCGTATTCAGGATAGCTGACCATCGCGACGACCTTGCCTGTCTTAACCTCGACCGCCACGACGTATGCTCCCTTTGCCCCCCTCGCCTCAGGGATGGTTGCACGCATCTTCGGAAGAAACTCTCGGATCGAATCCCGGATACCTAGCTGTACCCGTTGATCAATGGTGAGATACACATGATTGCCCGGAATAGATGGAACTTCCTCCACTTGCTTCACTACCGTTTGATCTGCTGCGACCTCATACATCCGGTAACCGTTACTCCCGCGAAGCTCTTTTTCGTAAGACAATTCAATTCCATCCAGCCCGACTAACTGGTTCGGTAAATACTGCGTACTCTCATCCTTATAGGAGGCGAGCTTCACATTTTCAGCAATGTGGAAGGGCCGGACATACCCAACCGCCTGTACAGCGATTTGCTTCGGATCATATTTTCTGATCGGTTTTGTCACGACTTCAATCCCCGGCAAATCACCGCGATGCTCACCCAATACCGCGATTTCTTTATTCGTCAAATCCACCTTCAGCTCTTTCTCTAAATAGCGCGGCAATTGTCGCGCCGCTTCCACATACTTGCCTTTCTCGTAGGCATAGCCGACATCCATCTTTTTTAACAGCGTGGCCTTGTCGAGGCTCAGTATTTTCTCCAGCTTTTCCACCAGGTCAACGTACGCTTTCTGCTCCATGATCTCTTGTTCACGGAAGACGGCGAGATGGGAAGGCCGACTTTCGGCAATGACATATCCGTTGCGGTCATAAATGTTTCCACGCATAGCGGGAATGTAATCTTTTTTATACGATCTGTCTGCCAGCTCATTTGCATAACTGCTCCCTTGCTGGATTTGGATTTGCGCCAATCTCAAAATGATAACCACAAACATCAGAAATACGACGATATAGACGATTTGCAGCCGTTTCACACGATCGTTTTTTTCTTCCTTCATACTTGCTCTCCCTAATTTTTCAGTACCTTCGTGAAAATCCGTTTGATACGTGCATCGAGTACATGACTGCCACCCCGACCACGAACATCTTCTATCATCATGGTAACCAGCAAACGCGGATCATCTACATTAAAAACGGCGTACCAACCGTTTTCCAGCCCAAGCTCGCCTTTTTTCTGCTTTAGTTCAGCTGTTCCAGTCTTGCCCGCCATGCGAATACCAGGCACGCGTGCTCCTCGTCCTGTGCCGCGCGGATCTTCCATAACCTGTATCAAATGCTGCTTCACCGTACTCGCCACATCTGCAGGTATGACATTCGTCTTCCAATACCCGTCTTTTTTGTCTTCCTGCAACAGTGATGGATGAACGATATTCCCGTCATTTGCAAAAGCGCTGTATACCAACGCGAGGTGAAGCGGCGTCATCGTTACCTCGCCCTGACCGTAACCGGAGTCTGCCAATTGAATCTCGTTTTTGAAACCATCGTTATACAGCTTCGACTTTTCCAGTGGATATGGAATCGGGAGAGCTTCATGGAATCCAAGCAGCTCGCTCTTTTTCACGAATTGCCCCTCCCCCATGGAGAGCGCCGCTTTCGCGAAATAAATATTGTCGGAGTACACCAATGCTTTTTCCAAATTGACAGGTCCCCCGTAATCGCTGACCCGCGTTACCTCGTATCCACCCCAGGACGCATCCTTTTGCCAATGCAGTCCGCGGACGTGGATACTGTCCGAAGAGGTAATTGCACCTGACTCAAGGCCAATCGCTGCCGTAATCGGCTTGAAGGTGGAGCCCGGCGCAAACCCGCGCGCGAATCGATTCAGAAACGGCTTTTGCGGGTTTTCATTCAGTTGCTTCCATTCTGTAGCCGACATCCCAAGCACAAACGCATTCGGATCAAAGGAAGGAGAATTGACGAGCGCCAGTATTTCCCCGGTCTTTGGTGAGATGGCCGCAGCCGTGCCTGCTTCGTTTTTCAGCTCCTGGTAAATCGTTTTCTGTACTTCAGCATCTATGGTTAATGCCAGTGGCTGTCCATGCTTGGCAAAGCGTTCCGCCACGGTCTTTTTTTCCGTTCCATCTGCATCCGTGATGATAATGCGCCCACCTGTACTCCCTCTTAGCTTCTCCTCAAAAATCTGTTCCAGTCCTGATTTTCCAATCACATCGGACGTTTTATAGCCCTGATTCTTTCGCTTCTCGTACTCTTCCTGATTGATCGCTCCTACATAGCCAACCAGATGGGCCGTCGCGTCCTGATAGGGATAGTAACGGACCTTCTTTTTGTGCAATTTGAGCCCTTCTGTTTTTTCTAATTGTTTGAGGCGTTCATCGTCCTGTGGCAGCGTGGCGATCCGGATAAACTTTGCCGACTTGCTTGTCGTAGCTTGTACCTTCGAGGTGAGGTCATCCAACGGAATTTGCAAAAGCTTGCTGACCGCCATTTTCCCGGTCTGTGACGTCTGGCTCCATTCTCCCGGATTTATCCCGATATCTACCACGATACGCTCTGTTGCCAATGGCCGCCCTGCCCGATCCGTGATTTCACCTCGTCTGGGATACACCGTATTGGCTCTTACTTTGTCCCCTTCTTTCATTTCTGGAAAAATAAAAGAAGGATTCCAATGAATGTACCAATCCTCCAAGTCGTTCTGCGTTTCTTTGACTAGCGTCGCTTTTCCCGTAAAGGAAATCGGTTCAATGAAAGTTTCCATCGTCAGCCGGTAATGAAAGTTGATCTGCCCATCCTCACCTGGCAAAACGTCGCCATTGTACATCGGCTCGACCACAATCGCTTTGGCCTCGATTCCTCCGTAAATGTTTTGATAACGTGAAACGAATTCTTCTTTGTTGATGGTCCTTTTTGTATGTAAAGAAAGCTGCTCGTACATGTCAGAGAATTTCTGTTCTCCCCATTTTGTCGTATACGCGGTGAATGCGGCCTTTGCTCTCTCGCCTTCCGACTGCGTAGTGTCCTTCCAAAAGTCCCAGAAAAGATAGAAAAAACCTGAAAGAACAACGACAAAAACCGTCCAAAATACTATCCATGTCTTTTTCACTAGTCATTCACCTTCCCTATCACACGATATTACAGTCGGATACCATAATATATGGAAAAAAGATGATGACATGATGAGACTATTCTCATAGTACGATGATAAGTGTCAGATAGTTACATCAAATGCAAAAAAACACAGGAAATTTATCCTGTGTCTGTCGTACTGCCTACTATTCTTCCCACATGTAACCAAAGCGCGGGATCGTGGTGACATTCTCGCCATATCTGCCCAGCCGCTTACGCAAGCGATAAACGAGAGCGTTGATCTCGGCTCGTCCAACATCGGGAACACTGCTCTCAGCATTCAGCAACCGCTCCGGCCAGACGAGTACCATGATTTCCTCATAGCTAACCGCCTGATTCGCACGTTGGTACAAAAGCATGAGCAAGTCCATATCTTTTCCGGTCAAATGGATTCTCGCACCATCGAGACGGATTTCTCTGCGTTCCAGATTGATGACCAAGCCGGAAGTAGAGGTAGTTTCTTTTGGATACGTCAAAGGGAATGAGAACTCCCGTGTCACATCCATCTCGCTACCCTCTGCAAAAAATATCATTTCTACCACGCCTTTGGCCAGCGTAATATGATCACCATGATAAAGAAAATGGGGTGCCTGCTGTATCGGCATTCCGTTCACTTCTGTCCCATGCTTGCTTTGCAAATCAGAAATCGTATATTGGTTATTGATTTTCCGTATCACTGCATGCCTTCTGGATATATACGGACTGGAAAAAGCAATGTCTGGTTGTAATTGATTGCCCCGTCTCCCAATCGTACACTCTTCCTTATGTAGAAACTGACGCTTTTGAAGCTGTTCGGGGTCTCCCTTTTTGATCAATACATATATGCCGTCGTCCAACATTCATCACCTCGAAAAGAGTTGGAGCTATCAGTATTTATTACAGTACAAATTACGTATAAGTCAACACTTTTTTGAACATATATTAATAGCAAAAAAGCCGCCAATTGTCCAGCCAACGAAAGTGACCGGGCGATTGACAGCTCTATATCATCGCTATCCACAAACGAATAGCGCTTGATTTTCTATGTTGATCGTCTTAGGAGCAGCGCTTGAGAGCAGCGAATTTTTTCGGTTCAATCGCCAGTAGATGACAATCGCCGTTCGGAATAAACAGTTTATAGGAAACTCCCTTTGGCACAACGATAAACTCTCCGGCTTCGACCCATATATTACGCTCGTGGTACATCAGCAGCAGTCTGCCTTTGACGACAAACAGCAGTTCATCTTTCTGGTCATTTTGTTGCCAAGGATACTCACCTTGCAGCTTCTCTAGCTTAATAGACGTATCATTCATCTCTCCGACAACCAGAGAGCCCCAGGAATCTTGCAAGCGTGATAAATGTTGTGCGACGTTCACCTTTTCCATGATGATCCTCTCCCCTTTGCCTTCTACGATAATATAATTCGCAGGAGAGAGACATAGTAGCGAAATGATAAATCATCTCATAAGACGATGATAAGATACTGAAATTTCTGATACAGGAAACAAAAACGGGCAGTCACCTTGAAGGCCTGCCCGTTAAATAGTCTGTTACTCTTTATCGTCTCACTACTCTGTCGTGCCAAACCGTTTGGCGTTTCTCGCGCGAGCACGCTCGATCTCGACTTCTCGATTGCGTGGCTCTGCATTCGTCACGAGCGAATCCAGAAGGTTTTTCGCAACAACGGAGACCTCTTGGACCGCGCGGTAAAATGCCTCTTCATTTGCCTTCGAAGGCGTGTTGAAGCCCGAGAGTTTGCGCACGAATTGCAGGGCTGCTGCTTGAACCTCATCTTCTGTCGCAGGTGGGTCGAAGTTGAATAAGGTTTTGATGTTTCTGCACATCGCTTACACCTTCTGTTCCCTTTTTTGTATCATTCTACTATACATGAACGATGAATCGCTAGGGTTGCTGATTGCGCACGAAAGGGCCGTTTAGCACAGCATTCATGTATAATGATTTTTAGATATTGATATATTGTCATTGGGGAACAGGTGGTGTGAACGAAGGTGGCAGACAACAAAAGAACGATAGTAATTTGCAATGATGTGGGTCTTTATTTTGACGCTCTGACACGTGGTAAGCATTACGAAGTTTTAGCTGAGGACGAAGCAAAAGAACAGATAAGGGTTGTTGGTGACAATAACCGAGCAAGATGGTTTAGAAAGTATTATTTCGTACCTGACGGGAATAGTGTACCAGTATTAGTTAACTGGACATTTGACGATACGATTCAAGATTCAAGTGAAGAATCTTTAGAACATATTGAGGTCACAGTCACCTTTAGTGAAGGTGACAAGAGATGGTGTTCCCTTTGCACTAAGGCTGGATTGTTGGGTTACATTGAGCGGAACATGGACGATAATGTTTTCTTAATAGAGAATCAGGTAATTGTGAAAAACTTTTCAAAAGAAGTAGTCACTGACGCATTAAAGCGATTAGACCAACAAAATCAACTACTAAGTTCAACCAAACCGTTTACTAAGGAGGTCAACCAGTAAAAACTGGCTAACCTCCTAATACGAAAGGGCAGTAGTACGAAGATTCGCCACAGAGAACCTATTTAAAAATACGATCAATTTCGTTGATTTCTTCTTCTGTCAGGTGGACGTCTACTGTTTTTAAATTATCCAGCACTTGCTCTGCTCTTTGTGCTCCGGGAATGACAACATCAATTGAATGATGTGTGAAATACCAAGCAAGGACTATATGAGCAACTTCGGCATTTTTTTTATTTGAAATTTTACGGAGCTGCTCTACCTTTTCTAGATTTCTTATAAAGTTATCGCCCTGGAAGTGAGGCATATCTTTGCGTAGATCATTGAATGTCATATCCTTATTGTATTTACCGGCAAGCAAGCCTGATGCTAGTGGAAAGTATGGAATAAACGAGATATTATTCTCTGTCGTATATGGAAAGAATTCTTGTTCCGCTTCACGCTGCAGCAAATTGTAGTTTCCCTGTACTACATCGACATAACCATCCTTATTTGCTTCTTTCAATTGTTCCAGTGAAAAGTTAGAAACGCCAATTGCTCTAATTTTACCTTCGTCCTTTAGCTGTTTTAAGACTCCAACCGCCTCATCTTTTGGTGTATCCTGATCTGGAGCATGAATATAAAATAAATCTATGTAATCTGTTTGTAGCCTTTTCAAACTATCTTCAACGGTTTGTTTTAAATAAGCAGGCGAATTATCCATGGTAACATCATTGCCGACAAGTGTAAGGCCACCTTTTGTTGCAAGGATGAGTTCATGACGCTTTCCTGCTTCTTTTATCACTTCACCTATTAGCTCCTCTGAACGTCCTGTTCCATAAAAAAACGCTGTATCTAAAAAATTCACTCCATGGTTAATCGCAGCCCGCACCAAATCTTTCCCTACTTCTTCATTTAAATCAGGATAAATATTGTGGCCACCTACAGCGCTTGTTCCAAGTCCGATTGGATTGACAACTAAATCTGTTTTACCAATTCGTGTTTGTTTCGTCATTCTCTTCAACTCCCTCTCATTTTAAGCTTAGCGTACGTTTTTCGCGTGAGGTTTTTACCGGGATCTACATCATAATTCATTACGTTACGTAAGCTTCAAGTGCAAAATGGATTTTTTTGAATATTCGCATGAAAATATTGTTTTTCTTTAGGGACCTGGAGCCTAATGGCATGTTGCCGCTCGCCCTATGCCGAGGATGAGAATAACCTCTTGTCCGAACAACCGCTCTGCTATAAACGATATATCTGTGGAAGACGTATAACACGGTCTGATGGCTTGTAAAACTAGCAAAACCTCCCCCGCTTCACTTCGGAAGGATTGAGTCCATACTGCTTGCGAAACACCTCGGAGAAATGACTGAAGTTAGAGAATCCCACGATGAGCGCAACCTCACTGACATTCAGATTGCCTTCCTGTAGTAGTCCAAGTGCTTTTTCCAAACGCCTTTCCCGCAAATAGGCAAATGCACTGGTCCCGAACTCTTCTTTGAAGCCGATCTTCAGCTTGTATTCATTGAGCTGCGCCAAACGCGCCAGTTCGATCAGAGAAGGGGGAGACTCCATATTTTCGAGTAAAATGTCACGAGCGTTGTGTATCTTTTCCCGATCACTCCGAGATAACTGTGATCTCGGTCGATTCACTTCCCGCTCGTACAAAAACGCATCCAGCGCCGACGACACAATCTCAAGAATCTTGCTTTCTGTATACAATCTCCGCAGCTTCTGATGGGAGGATGTAAAATCGTTCAACTGCTGGAGCATCCGAGCCATATATGGTTGCAACGGCATACGAAACAGACGATAGGCTTGATTGCCTAGCAGCCCTTGAAAAGAATAGGCTGCTCCCACATCGCTCTCGGCCACCCAATCATTAAATTGCTCCACGGATATACCGATGCCGACAGATTGATGAGAACCATCCGCCCGGTACATAAAATGCGCATGAAAGTCGTTCATCAATTGAAGAGAACAGCTCCCAGGCAAAAACTCGTGCTGACTTCCCGAAACGACGAACTCCCCGCTCCCCTCCAAACAAAAGCTAAGCTCCACCATGGCTGCCTGCGACTGTATATCCATGACGCGGTTTTCCTGGAGGGAATAGTTGGATTCAACCAGCTCCAATCCCGGTCGGGGAATCACTCTCCGAAAGTAGCCGTCATTATTCGTCCGTGTATACCGATTCGCTTCGGACACAATGCAATCACTCTTCGTAGAAGGCAATGCATTAATGTAGCTATCGTATATGGAATGTACAGATGCTTGCTCCATGACCTTCTCCCTGCCTAATCATATGTAGGATAATTTTGCAAATGATTCTTATTCTCATAATAGTTACACAGGCGACGATCTGCAACTACAAAAGCTGCCCCTCAGAGCATTGGGCAGCTTCCATTTTCACGATACGATACTATTTATACTCATAAAAACAAGGATAAGAATAGGCGAGAAATTCAAAGCCTTTTTTCTCCAAGATCGGTCGACTCATCGGGCTCGCATCCACCATCAATAACGGATACCCGCGTTCCTGTGCTGCTTGTACCCGCACTGCCACGAGAGCCGTATAATAGCCTTTATTTCGAAATTCAGGTAAAGTAGAGCCTCCCCACAGACTGCCAAAGGACGTATCCTCATGCAAGTACATCCAAGCTGCACTCACTGCCTGATCGCCACTGTACGCAGCGTACACGAGCAGGTGTTCAGGATCTTCCGCCAAATCCCGTTTTAATCTCGCAGCAAGCTCAGCACTCACACTCCCCCATAGATGCTCCTTCAACTGCATGATATCATCAATGCCCGCCGCGTCTGTGATTTGCCGTATCTCTGGCGGAATGACAAGGCTTCGCAACTCCTTTGCCTGCGCCACCTCCAACACAAGCGTCGCTTCCTCCTCATCAACCGTAAAACCATGAGCTTTCAGCCTCTCAAGCAAATGAGCGGGTTGGTCATAGTCAAACAGCTTCCACTCAAAGGATTGCTGAAGACTTGAGAAATAAGCGAGTTCCTGCTGGATAACCTCCTCTGCATTTTCTTCAGACAGCCTGGAAAACAAGACGACTCCTGAATCATCCGGGGTGGGTGAGACGTGGCGAACGAGGTGTTCTGTCTCCTCCCGCCGGAGTGGCGGATAAGTGATTTTCACCCTCATCTCCTTGTCAAAAAGCCGCAATACTTCTGCCTTGTTCAAGTTTTCTTCCTCCCTTGTCTACATCAGGACTAGTGCAAAATGTTCAGCAAAAACGTTAATGTACCTATACTGATCACCGTCGTAACCAACACGCTGCTGGAGACGAATTGTGGTCGCATGTTGAATTGGATCGCATAGATCGCAGTCGTTGCTGCAGAAGGCATGGCTGCCAGAACGACCAGCACCTTTTGCAGCAGCGGATCAATCGGGAATAACAGGCAGATGAGGTACGCCAAAAGTGGTGACGCCACGAGTCGAATGACACTCGCAGCACTGAGTCCCTGCCACTCTAGCGCTTTGGTAGATACATTGGCGAGCTGCATGCCCAAGATGAGCATCACGACTGGAATCGCCGCCTGTGCAACGAGATCAATTGCCTGGTAGTAGCTTTGCGGGATGACGATTTGCAGCTGTTGCAGCAAAATCGCGAGAACCACTGCGTAATTCGATGGCTGCTTGAAAATCGCCTTGATGGCCGTCCCCATCCCATTCCCGCCTCGGGAGGCAAAATACACGCCGAATACGCCCATCATGATCGAGTGGAAAACCATGATTTGCACCGCATACGTAAAGCCAGCGTCTCCAAAGGCAAACAAGATAATCGGCGTCCCGTAGTTGCCACTGTTCATGAAGGCGGTCGCGAGCATCAGTGCGCTTTCCTGTTGCTTGTCGTATTTGAACATGCGTGCCGTCAACTGCGTGATCACAACGAGAGCTGCCAGCAAAAGCAGAGAAATCACCACGATATAAAATAATTGCAAGTCGAGCTGTGTTTTGTAAAAGGTACGAAAGACGAGCGCCGTCGACAAGATGTAAATCGCCAGGGAAGAAATCGGCTTCAAATCCATTTTGAAAATGCGCTGCAAAATGTAGCCGCTGAGAAAAATGAGCAGGACAGGCAGGATGACTTCCACAAAAATCATGACTCTTCCCTCCTACCGTGCTGCTTCCATGAAGCTTTTGACCTCAGACAGTGTAGGCATGGCGGGAATGGCACCAGATCTTGTTGTCGCGAGTGCACCTGCGGCATTCGCAAAACGCACCATGTCCTCTAACGTGGCTTGTGAGATATCCAGCATACTTTCCCCCACCTCAAGAAGCTGATAGAGCAGCGCGCCCACAAACGCGTCTCCCGCACCAGTCGTATCAATCGCGGTTACTGGAAATCCACCGACTGTACCGAACTGATTTCGTGTGCGGTAAAAACACCCTTTTTCCCCCAAGGTGACAAAAACAGCCTGCAGCTCATATTGCGCAAGCATCCACGCTGTCGCTTCCACGACATCCTCGCTCCCAATGAGAAAAGCCAGCTCTTCTTCGGACAGCTTGACGATATCGGCCTGCGTCATTCCTTGGAGAGCCAAAGCCTTTGCTTCCTCCAGATCCCCCCATAAGGACGCTCGAATATTCGGGTCAAATGAAAGGAGCCGCTGATGCTTTTTCGCGTACTGGACGGCTGTCCAGGTTGCTGATCGGGCTGGCTCATGCGTCAAGGACAGCGTACCGAAATGAAAAATCGCTGCCTGTGCAATCAGCTCCTCGTTCACGTCCTGCTCCCGCAGCATAATGTCTGCACCCGGATTGCGGTAAAAGTGAAAAGCACGATCGCCTGTCTCATCGAGATGGACAAAAGCCAACGTTGTAGGTGCTTCCTCCGTGAATACAAGTCCTTCTGTGCCAATATTCTGTCTGATCAAGGTTTGCTGCAAAAAACGCCCAAACATATCGTTTCCCACCGCACCGATAAAGGAAGTCCGCTTCCCAAAGCGCGACAGGGCGGCAAGCACATTGGCAGGCGCTCCTCCAGGGTTTTGCTCAAATGCAATGCTGCCCGGCTTTTCCTTTTGCTGTACAGGTGTAAAATCAATCAATAGCTCACCACATGCAACCACATCTATCATGTTGATTTCCTCCGATGACCGTGATAGCTCCAGTATGTCACAGGTTCTTTTTTTTGCCAATGAAAGCCAGCGGCTGTACGAGTATTCGTCAAAAATGTTAAAATAAGGAAATTAATTAGCGTAGTTTATCAAAAAGGGGGAGTTATTCCATGCAGGAAAAAAACTCTTTATCCACTGGTCCTTATAACACACTATCGACATCTGCTTATCAACAGTTGAACAATCTAGCTAGCAAGGCAGACGGATTTGATTGGGAGCAATTATTAAAAGATGTTTGGCATGATGTTTACAATGGACAAATCACGCGAGATTACCTTCAGCTCGCAACAGACAATAATATCGATTATCGTGCCTTAGTCACAACTATATTAAGCTATGCTTCTTCTTACATACCTTTTGTAGGGTCTGTAATAGGCTTCTTTATTCCTATTATTGATTTAATTTGGCCCCCCTCACAACCCGATTTATTTGATATTTTGCGGCAGCAGATTCAAGATTTAATTAACCAAGCGTTAACAACAGACACATTGAACAAATTACAGGCACTGCTGCAAGGTTGGAAAAATGAACTTGATGTTTTAGCCACAGAAGTTAAGAATTTAACCGATCCGAAGACCTCGACTATAGGAAGCACAGTTAATACGATTCACCTCCAATTTGTTCATGATATACCCCAATTTACACTAAAAGACTATGCAGCCTATGCACTTCCTCTATATGTTCAAGCAGCAACCATGCATCTGGGCCTTTTAAAGGAGGCTATTTCTAAACAAACAGATTGGGGAATTAGTGATTCAGATAAAACGAACTTTCTGACTTATCTAAAACAGTGGATCGTAAAGCATAGTGAGAATGTTTATACTCTTTTTGTAACAGGGTTACAAAACATACAGGACGATGAATCTAGTCAAATTAGCTCCGCCGACTTTATCTACACGTCAACATTATACGGGTTTGATATTGCTGCATTATGGCCTACTTTTGATAAATGGCCTACTAATGACAGTCCAGAAGTTTATCCGACACAAACAGATATAGAACAAACGAGATTCTTATTTTCTGATCTAGTAGGAAGGGTTGACTGGCGAGGCTATCCATCCGCTGGTGATCCAAGCACGTACCTGTATGGGAATTTCCCTGGTGAACTGACGCAAATTTCAACGAGAACATGGGATCGAGTGGATCAGATTCAACAAGTATTAGATAGAGGATACAATCAATCACAAACATATACTTACGGGGATTCCGGTGGAGCTGCAAATGACCCTATCAACATTTCAAGAGACAATCCGTTAATTGGAGTAACACCACGGGTTATGAGCCCGTATGTTGGAATCATGATGGATTTTGCAGATGGGACTAGTATTACCAATGGAGGAAATTATGGCTATGACAAGAGAGTTGTAGCACCTGATAACCATAAAGTTCATTTTGTCTTTCCATGGACAGACGAGCTGGGTGGCCAAGATGCAGTGATAAATGCATTTGTTTTCAAAAATCTACATCCCGAAAATGTAATAGGCCAATCAGATCCAACAACAGGAGTATTTACGATTAAAGGAATTCCAGCTGAAAAAGGTTATATTGAGGATGGCAGTCCACTTAAAGTTGTACAGGAAAGATTGAACGGGACCAACGCGGTTCAACTCCCACTCGGACCTTCCCTCGTTGTACCTATTACCAATAAACTTGCTGGTCAGTATCACATTCGTGTACGTTATGCGAACCCTTCAGATTCAAGCATCGATATTTGGCAATCAGTCAATGCAGGAAAGCAGACTCTTCAAGGCGGTAATTTTACATTTCCAAGCACCAAAAACGTTCAAGATCAAGGATACGTGCCAGGACAAAATGGAAACTATAGATTGCTTACAATCTCTCTTCCTGATCCTGTCTCCCTACCTTTAGGAGAAATCGATGTACGTCTCGGACAATACACCAGTCAAACGCAGGGTAATCTGTTTATTGATCGGATTGAGTTTGTTCCGGTTCAAACTCTATTTTCAGGCCCATACTACCTATATGCTCCGGAAGGTTATCCTTTTTCAAAAACCCTTTGGAAAGGGAATACAATTAACCGGCCTATTTCTATAGTAGGAACCGCAAATTTTTCTAGTGAACCAGCCGTACTCCAATTTTATCAAGATTCAGCTTTGCGAAAAGAAATTTCTATACCTGGTTCAGGTCAAAATTACAATTATCCTAATACATCCATTCCAAATGGTTTTAATAAAATTGTACTTCACACAAACCAAAGTGCTGGTAAAGGAATAAGAGGAACAATGACAATTTCCTTGAGTAATTAGTTGTTTATAAATGAATCAAGGTACAATGGACAAAAAGAAATGGCTAAAGATCCAGACATGATCTCTAGCCATTTCTTTTTAATAGATCGTCAAATCCCACGCATTTGCCATATGCTTGAGCAGTGCTACCCCTGCCACACTGTTTCCGTACTGGTCAATCGCAGGGCCATACACACCGATTCCACAGCCGCCAGCAAAAGGCAGCTCACCAAAACGCCCACGCGGAGGGACGGCAGCCATAATGCCTCCTGAAACGCCGCTTTTCGCTGGTACGCCCACAAAAGCGGCAAAATTGCCGGAAGCGTTGTACATGCCGCATGTGACCATCAGTGCTTTGGTTACACGAGCCAGCTCTTTGCCGAAAAGCTGTTCCTTGCGTATCGGATCATAGCCATCATAGGCCAGGATCAAGCCGATTTTTGCAATGTCCTCCGCCGTTACCTCCAGAGAGCATTGCCGAATGTACACATCCAAAGCATCCTCTACCGGACAAGCCAAAAAGCCAGTAGCTGCAAGATAGTAGGCGAGGGAACGATTGCGGTTGGCCGTTTGCCACTCGGAGTGATACACTTCCTCGTTGATCGGATGCTTGCGTCCTGTCATGTGCTCGACCATGTCTTGGAAGGAACGAAATTTCTCCTGGACTCCGTTCCCCTGCAATAAGGAAGAAACCGTAATGGCTCCTGCATTGATCATCGGATTAAACGGCCTGCCCGGCTTATGCATTTCCAGCCGAACCATCGAATCAAATGCGTCTCCTGTAGGCTCTACATCCACCTGCTCCAATACATTCGAAATCCCGTGGTGCGTACAAGCTGCGAGAAAGCTGATGACTTTGGAAATGCTTTGCAGGGTGAAAGGAGCATCGTAGTTGCCTGCCCTGCTGATTTGTCCATCTGGTCCCATCACACAAATCCCTAGCTGTGTTGGGTCAGCCTCTTTCAAAGCGGGGATATAAGCAGCGCATTTGCCCTTGCCGGACTCCCCGCGATATTGCTCGATCCATTTTTCCAAGCAGTCTGTTTCAATCGTTCTTGTTTGCTGCGCCACTTGACTAACCAACTTCCTTTTCACCGTCGATTTACGCTTTTTGAGGCGGTTGAACATCGTCAGGAATGAGCGAGAAATATTCTTCTCCTTCCAAACGTTCCTGCAATTCGGCTTTTGCCTGTTCGATCAGCGCCGGGTTTTCCATCGCCTCAATCGCTGTAGCAGCCATGACTTTACCTGCCTGCAACATCCCCTTGTGTGCGATTGGCATGGCCCCTTGCGAGACGACCTGCCACGTATGGAAAGGCGTACCCAGTGCCCAGCACGTCGTCATGCATTGCATCGTTGGAACTTGCCAGCTGACATCTCCTACATCTGTAGACCCGGCAAGCGTAAACTCGTGCGTAGGAAGTGGCCCGATCACATCCGCAATCGCCTTGTCCTTTAGTTGCTTCGCCGTTTCACGATCCAACCCGAACAATGATGCTCTCATATCCTCAGCTGATAACGTTGCCTGAATTTGTTTGGCATATTGTTGATCTGCTTCATCGTACGTTGGCACGCCGACTTCAACCAGATTTTTGTGCATGAGCTTTGCTAATATCGTATTCGGCACGAGATCAGAAGCTGTACCCTCAAACACCGCATCCATAGTGGTTCCCGTCATCAAGGCGGCTCCCCTTGCGATGTCGTAGACTCTTCCATACAGCTCCTTCACTTGCTGCTTTTTCGGAGCGCGAATCAAGTATACGACCTCCGCAAACGGCTGGACGACGTTTGGCGAAATTCCACCTGTATTCGTAATCGCGTAGTGAACCCGTGCTTCCGGAATCATATGCTCTCGCATGTAGTTCACGCCTACGTTCATGAGTTCCACGGCATCCAAGGCACTGCGTCCCAAATGCGGAGCGGCGGCTGCATGCGCGCTTTTTCCGTGAAACTGAAAACGAACGGAGTAATTCGCAAGCGAGCTGATGTTCATGATGCTTGGCGCTGTCGCAGGATGCCAGGAGAGCGCAAAATCTACGTCAGCAAATACGCCGGCTCTTGCCAAATACGCTTTTCCCGAGCCCGCTTCTTCTGCTGGGCACCCATAGTAGCGAACTGTACCTTGTAAGCCGGTTTGCTCCATGTAATCCTTGATGCCAACCGCTGCTGCCAACGCTCCAGCTCCGAGGAGATTATGTCCGCACCCATGCCCATGACCGTCAGTGACAATTGGATCATGATTGATGGCGCCTTTTTTCTGGCTCAAACCTGCCAGCGCATCATACTCGCCCAGAATGGCTACGACAGGCTTGCCGCTTCCGAAGCTGGCAACAAAGCCAGTATTCAGTCCAGCGATTCCTTTCTCCACTTCAAAGCCTTCTGCTGCCAGCGCTTGACACAAGTACTCGGCAGAACGATGCTCCTCGAAGTAAATCTCTGGTGTTTCCCAAATTTTATCGCTAACGCGAATAAACGCGTCTCTTTTTTGTTCAATTAACGCAGAAATGATCTCGGTTCTGTTCATTTCATACGCTCCTTTCTCTCGATGTTCAGGCGGATGCACTGTCGGCGTTTTGCTTTAACAGCTCGCCTTTTTCATAGTTCAACGATAATAGTGCGCCAATGCAGATGACCGCGAAGCCGATCAGCATCCAGAACGCTGCATCAAATGAACCGTTAAACGCTTCTACGATAAAACCAATCGCCATCGGCGTGATAAAACCAGCCAGCTGTCCACCTGTATTCACGATGCCCATCCCTGTTCCCGCTACGGTAGCCGGAAGATTTTTCAGGACAACAGACGGCAACAGAATGATCACAAAGGAAAGGAACAGCGACACAATGGCTTGATACGTAATAAACATCGTCACGCTCGATGCAGTAAACATGAAGTACAAGAGGACCGCCACTACCACACAGGAGAAACTACCAATGATTTTTTCGCGACCTTTAGGCAGCTTGTCCAGTACATAGCCGCTCACATAAATACCGACCAACGTAGCGAAACCTGGGATCGTTTGCAGCCAGCCGAGTGAAATCATGTCCAGTCCGCGTACCTTGCTCAAGTAGGTTGGCATCCAGGTTACGAGGCCCCAGTTTACTGCATAAATGCTGAAGTAAGCGATTAACAGACTCCAAAGCAGCGGTGTTTTAAACAGCATAGCCACTGAGGTTTTTGATTGCTCGGAGCCAGTTGTATTCGTTGCAGATTCTGCTTGTGGAAGTTTAATATAGCGCCAGAACAGGAAAGCAATGATAGCGCCAATAGCTCCAATGACGAGGAACATGGTTCGCCAGCCCATGGTTTGAATCATCCAAACGGATAAAATCGGAGAGAAAAGTCCAACAATGGCACTAGAGGAGAGCATCACGGACATGGCTCGCGAGCGTTCCTTGATAGGAAATATGGTAGCGATAATCTTCGAGCTGGCTGGTTGGAAACCACCTTCGCCGATCCCGAACAGAAAACGGATGAGAATCATCGAAGCCATAGACCAAGCAGCTCCGGTCAGCCCCGTAAAAATAGACCACATGACAACAGAAGCAATGAGTACTTTTCTGGCACCAAATCGGTCTGCCAGCCAACCTCCAGGCATTTGCATGAGTGCATAACCAGCAAAAAAGCTACTGAGCAATAATCCCGTGGAAGAAGCACCAAGCTGCAAGTCTTCTGTGATCGACAAAATGGCATAGTTCATGACGTATCGATCCAGGTTCCCTAATGCCCAGCCTAAAAAGAGTAGCGCTAAAATCCAGTTTCTCGTTCGTGCTGATACCATATGTGTGGATACCTCCTTCTAGTTGCGTTACTAAGCTAGTCTTTCATTTTGGCGAAAGCGCATTCATCTCGTTCGATGACCGACAATCCGCGCCAATATGGTCCAGCCCTCTTATTTACCGCATATATTGCGACATGTCGTTATATATACTCTACGAAATGTTGAGACTATTGGCAACGGTTTTTTTTAACATTTCGATTTCTCGGCAATGAAAAAAGCACCCGTAACGGGTGCTTACAAAAGTCGGTATCGTTTGGTGGGCCTTCCTCGGGTTGATTGCGATTCCTCCCCCGAGCTCTCCGCCAGCTCAACGGCACACAAATCCGCGACGATTCGCTGTGCATTTCGCTCGCTCATTTGCAAATATTTGGCCAGGTCCTTTGTCGTGAAATCGGTCCAACCCATTTTTTGCAGCAAGGCATCGAGCTTTTTATAGCTTTTGACGCTGATGTTCCCCTTTTTTAGCTTTTCCAAAACCTCATCATCGTCGGCACGATACGAGTAGACGAGCTCCTCTTCCTGCCCGACCCACTCCACGATCGTTCCATCATCCTGAATCATGACAATATCTCGCGCTGCTTTTTCCTTCGATTGGCGCAGGGCGCGATGGGCATTCATCTCTGCTGCAAAAGCCGTCTCTCCAAAACCGATTCCGACAGCGACCGTCGTATCTGCTTCCTTCGCCAAAAACTCCACTGTGTTTTGCAAGGTAGGGATCTCTCTGTGAATCGTCCCACGGGTACTGTAGATAACGTATCGGCCATTCCCCTGCTCCAGAAGTGATCCATCCACCTGCTCGCACAGCTTGATCAGCGCTTGCTTTATTCGCAGCTCCAAATATTGCAAATGATACGGGGTCTTTGCGCTTTCCTTGATTCTGTCAAATTGCTCGACCTCAATCATCTCGATCCCGATTTGTGTATCCTTGAAATACGACGTCCGCACTTTCTCCACAAACACGCGTATCGTTTGCTGGATCTCCATATGGCTAGGCGAGATCCAATAGGCTGGGATACCTGCTTCTACTAGCGTTTGATAGACTGTCGGATAGCAGGTCATGGCAGCGTCTGTCTTTTTCTCCTTCCATAGCGCAAGATGAAAATCCAGCAGTTCCTGCGGATCGATCGTAGCTTCGAACGTCTTCATATACATATCGCTCACAGAGATGTTGATGTTGTGAAGGGAATCTTCCATGAATTTTGTGGATAAAAGCATATCAATGCTGACGCGATCAATTAATTTCCGATGAGTGTAGACCATTTCCAAAAAGCCTTTATAGATGCTGGACTCCGTCGGGTAAATATGTTCCATCCGCTTGTCATCATCCAATGCTTGCCTGGCAATCAAGTACGGAATCGGTCCGGAAAAAAGCCAGTGATCCACATACTGATCATTTTCCAAGACGATTTTCTCTGTCTCTTTTGTCTCTGTATACGGATACGGAACAAAATTCATTCCTTCCTCGAATTCCTTTGCAACCGCCAGAATCCTTTCTACTGATTGCTTGGGACCAACCACGCCGATTTTAAACATCCATCTATCAACCTCTGCGTTTCTATTTAGACGAGCCTTGCTTACGACCATTCTATACGTAATCACGCAAACAAATCCACCCTTCTCCAAACAAATGGGAAGGGATGACGTTAGTGAAAGGCGAATAACTCCGGATTCCATACTGAAAGGAGTCGTACCATGAATTTTAATCTGGATGAAGCGATTGAGGTTCTAGCGCGTACGCCACAAGCATTGGAATCCTTGTTAACAGGCTTATCGGATGGGTGGTTGCTGCACAACGAAGGCGACGGCACCTGGCATGCTACCGAGGTCATTGAACACCTGACCCTGGCGGAGAAAACAAATTGGCTACCACGTCTGGAGATCATTCTGGAAGAGGGAGAAATGAAACCTTTTCCTCCATTTGATCGATACGCTCACTTACAGGACAACTCGGTTAGATCGTTCGAGCAAAAGCTGCTGGAATTCAAATCGCTTCGTGCCCAAAATATCGCCAAGCTGCGAACACTCGTGGAACCGGAAAAGCATCTGGAATTAACCGGGCTCCATCCCGCTTTTGGGATCGTAAAAGTACGGGAATTGCTCTCTACGTGGGTCGTTCACGATTTAACGCACACGGCGCAAATCGTACGGGTCATGGCCAAAAGGTACACGGATGATGTTGGACCCTGGCGGGAATATTTGGGTATCTTGAATAAGTAACGCTTGTTCTCCATCTTGCTGACTTAAGAAAAAAGTGATACGATTTATGGTATAAGATTTCATAAAAGAGCTCTCGGAACTTCCCGGAGCCTGATTATTGATGAAGGGCGACCCTCGTGAATAATCAGGCTCCTTTATGTTTGTAATAGGGCTGCTCATCTGCCCTAATAACGAAAAGGGAGTGACGAGAGTGAACGAGATTTTTCGCATTCGCAATTTTCGCAAGCTGTTTCTTTCCAATTTGTTTTCAGGCTTTGGCCAGGGGATGACCATGATCGGGATATCTTGGTATTTGGTAGAATCCACAGGCTCAGCCAGCCTACTTGGTTCCACCATGCTTCTCTCCTCGATAATGACACTGCTCCTCGGACCTTATTTTGGTACATTGATTGACCGCTTTTCCCGCAAGACTATTCTACAGCTGGAACAGCTAGGAGGCTTCTCGGTCCTCGCTCTTGTAACAGCTTGGGGATTTTGGGGGACTTATCAAGAGTGGATGATGGTTCTCGTTTTTTTGGCGTCGATGTTCATGTTTCAGATTCACGAACCTACACAGTCAGCCTTCATACAGGAAACCTTTGAGCAAAAGGACTACAATGTGATCAATTCTACCATGGAAATTCAAAACCAGACCGCTTTGGTCCTCGCAGGAGCTTTCGCAGGTTTTCTATTGGGGAAATACGGATTACATATCGTGCTGATCCTTAACACTTTGACCTATCTGATCGCTTTTCTCTCCTTAACCGGAATCGACTATGTGTTTACACAAGAAAAACAAGTAGAAAAATACCTCCGAACATCCTGGCTGTCACAATTTCAGCAAAGCTGGGTCTATATCAAAGAAAAACGAGGGTTTATCGTATTCGGAATTGCTGCGCTGATACCATTCCTCGCCGTTATGCTGACGAACCTGCTTAACCCTATCTTTGTTAGCCAAGTTTTGGGGGAGGATGTGGCGATCTATTCCATGGGAGAGGTTACGTATTCCATCGGTGCAGTGCTGGCGGGATTTCTTCTTACCTGGTTTCGTGGAAAAATCGGTGCTTTTCCTTATATGGTAGGGAACTTCATCTTGATGGCGATTGCTCTTGTAATGACCGTTGTGATCCCAATGGGCTCGGTTTTTGTGTTGCTCTCTGCTTTTATGGGCTGGTGCAATGTATCAACCAGGCTGATCCGACAGACCATCTATATGGAACTGCTACCTAATCGTTTTATGGGAAGGGTCCTGAGCTTTTTTCGGTCGATTGGTACATGCATGCGGCTGTTATTACTCGCTCTATTTACTCTCATGTTAGATTCAACAGGCGCATCAGTCGGTTACCTTGTATTGGCAGGTCTTTTGGTAACAGCCGCACTAGGAATCGTCTTTTCCATGCGTATGCTGATGCAGCAGGTAGACACCCCCGAAGTTGTGGCAGACCAAGGCACTGTGAAGCACTAAGTCAGTCAGCCTTCCTATAAAAAGACAGCGGTAGCTATGGACGTGAAAGTACATCCTAGACTACCGCTGCCTGCTACGCTATTTGGATGGCAAAAACAGCTGCGGAACGGTATACAGCGCTGGGGCACCACCCGTATGCAGGAACAGCACGTGATCTTTCCGACTAAAACGCACTTCGCGAATCAAGCCGATCAAGCCTGCCATTGCCTTACCCGTATAGACCGGATCTAACAAAATCCCCTCTGTCCGTGCGACCAGCTGAACAGCCTCAATCATGCTATCTGTCGGGATCGCGTAACCTGGACCTACAAATCGGTCGTCGCACTGCACTGCTTCTGCACGTATGGCCCCTTGCAAACCGATCAAATCGGCTGTACTGCGAAGCAGGTCCAGCACCTTCCCTTCCTGAGCAGCTCGGTCGCGGCTTACGTTAATCCCGATCACCTGCGTGTTAGACTGACGCGCCATAAATCCCGCAAGTAAGCCTGCTTGGGTACCGCCACTTCCCGTTGCCGTCACGACATAATCGTACGGAGTCATCGCTTCCCAAGCCTGCTGCTCAATTTCTTCCGCGCACGCCATATACCCCAAGGAGCCGACTTCATTGGAGCCTCCTACAGGGATCAGGTATGGTTTTCTCCCTTGTTTTCGCAAACTTTCAGCGAGTTCATCCATAGCTGCAAGCAAATCTGCCTCTGCGGGAATGACCTCGATTTTTTCTGCTCCGAGCAAGTGGAACAACAGATGATTGCCACTCGCCTGCGGTTGGTAGTCGCCCGTCTCAGGCGCGGACAGCACGAGTTGGCAGTGCAGACCTTCTCGAACAGCCGCCGCCAGAGTCAACCGGCAGTGATTGGATTGGACAGCTCCGCATGTTATTAACGTATCTGCCCCTTGCTCGATTGCCTCCG
This sequence comes from Brevibacillus brevis, assembly GCF_022026395.1. Taxonomy (NCBI): domain Bacteria; kingdom Bacillati; phylum Bacillota; class Bacilli; order Caryophanales; family Paenibacillaceae; genus Brevibacillus; species Brevibacillus brevis. Next base: position 4,870,269 of record NZ_CP041767.1, read on the forward strand.
CCACCAGATACTCCAGCTTTCGCGTCTTGTTTCCTCCTGCTGTCAAGCCAAGCATGTCGTCTCGCTTGATAGAAATGCTCGGTCCGCCTAACTCCTTGGACAAACGCTCCAGCCTTTCGATTGGTGTATGACCCTGCGAGTATTTTCTGCGATGGTAACGGATTTGGTTCATGCTTTTCTCCCCTTCTGCTTTGCGTTATGTGACTTTGTTACATGCAACCAAAAAGTACTCCGGTACAATAAGTCTCATCAATCACAAACACCATAACCGGAGGGATAAGAATGAAAAACGTCGGTCGTTTTGATCAAATGCTTCGTATCGTTGCTGGATTAGCCTTTCTGTCCTTGTTCTTCTTTCTGGACGGAGGCTATCAATACCTTTCGTTGATGGGCATTCCGCTCCTGTATACAGCCTTGACCAAACAGTGCTTCTTCTATCGTATCTTTGGGATTAACTCTTGCCAACTTCCTTCGCAAAAATCTTATTTTTTGCATTTGACCTTACCTCTTTGATTATATACCATTATCTGGTATCGATATCATTACGATCAGAGAGGTAAGAAAACACGAATGAATGTCCAAACAGAAGCAAATGTAAATAAGCCAAAAGGATTGGGCGGCTGGTTAATCTGGCCGACCATTATTGTCGTTCTGAGCCCACTTTCCTTGCTTGTATCCGTTATCGGCATTTTTCAGGATTATACTGAAGCAATTGAAGGGCTCGCACCGTTTATGGAGCAAAGTCTGTCATTCACTTTGTATTACTACGGCAACATTTTGTTAGAGATAGGACTACTCGTATTTTCGCTGTTCCTTCTCGTTTTCTATTTCCAGAAAAAGAAACGTGCTCCGCATTTATTTGTTGGTCTGATTCTTTTTTATATCACCTTGAACATGATCGATTTGTTCGCTTGGACGAGCTTTGACAATCTTTTCGGAGACACAAGTCAGTTTGTCAAGCAATCGGGACTAAGCTTGCTTCATACTTGCATCACCGCAATGATCTGGATTCCCTATTTCCGCTTGTCCAAACGAGTGAAGAATACATTTGTGAATGAATGAGTGGCAAGCGCTTCCCTCAATCGCTCCCGATGCACCCATAACGGCTTACGCAGGCCCGCCTTCTTCACGATGCCTTCTACAGTTAGCTCATGGAGCGTCTCTGTTACAGTTTCACGAATACACCCCATCATCGTCGCCAGCTCCTGATGCGTCAGGTTCACTGCCAGCTCGATCCATTCTGGTGCGTCAGCCTGGCGCTCTCCTCCGTATTTCTCGCACAGCCTGCCGAGCAAATATACTAGACGCTGTCGCACACTTCCATACGCCATGAGCCCCATCATTTCTTCTACCTCTTGCAAGCGATTCGAGACAATCTCGATAAAATGCAAGGCAAGCCTCGGCTTCTCCAGCATCAGCTCTTCAAATTGTCCTTTATCAATCGAACAAATCACCGAATCTTCCCACGCCTCGGCGTACATATTGGTTGAACTAATCGTAAACGAGCCGATCTCGCCAAACACATGGCCCGTGCCGAGCAAATCAATCGTCAGCTCTTTGCCGTCAGCCGAAAGCTTGTATAGACGAACCTTCCCAGCCTTGATCAAAAACAGCATTTTTAGCTCCAGGTGAGGAGAGGAAATTATCGTTCCTTTTTTGACTACTTCCATAGGAGTCGCCGGTTCCAATTGGGCTAGCTCTGCTTCACTTAACGACTGAAACAAATTGATGCGGGATAAAAACTTCTCCTTTTCGATCACCGTGCACTTCCTCCTGCTCACTGTAGGCTGGACTACATATTGTATGGATCACACCCATTATACTCCTTGTTAAGCAATGGATTTCGAATGAACAAAGGAGTGTAAATCGTTGAACACATTCATCATGATTCTTTCACTGATTTTGGCTTTGATGTTTTCCATCTCTGTGTTAATGAAATTTTTACGCGCAAACTCTATGCTTCAGCACTGGAAGGAATATGGGTACCCCCTTTGGTTTATGGACGTGATTGCCTCACTTGAGCTGGTCGGAGTCATCGGAGTAGTTAGCTCCTTTTGGATTCCTGGAGTATTAACATTCGCTTGTATCCTGTTCGCCATCCTCATGCTCGGTGCTATCCATGCCCATCTTTTTCGGGCAAAGCATAAACCCGTCATGGCGATAAATGCAGGAATTATGCTTATTTGTTCGTTGCTTCTCCTTTGGCTTTAATCGTTTCCGGGCGCTTTCCAGTACGTTTTTTGTCCGTTACTGATCAAGATTGCTTGTCTCGGAACTTGCTTCATCACCAGGAAAAGATTCAGCATATCGACCGAAGAAGCGATTGCGTTTATCAAAATCATAAATTTTAATACAGTAGTGAACAGCCCCAAAAAACCTAGAAGAACAGGCAACATAATCGAAATGAGAATGAATGGAGCGATGGTAATCAGAATGTATCTTGCTTTTGGAATCTTTTCTTCCGTTGCTACAAACCCGCCAAACAACGTTAGCCCCATCCATGTTTTTTCTGATCTCAAGAAATTCGGGATAAAAATCAAATGCAAGCATTCATGAATAATGACCAAGGCGAGTAGAGAGAATATCGCACCGAAGTCAATGGATATGGATAGCGAATCAGATGTCAGCCCCAATTCCTCCAAGGTTATTGGCGAAAAAATATGGATGATCCCAAAAACGATGAGTGCGTTAATCAGCATGAAAGGAATCGATAAAAGAGTTGCCGTGCCCAAACTCTGTGGTTCATTCAGTGGAACCCATTCATTTTTCATCAATTCAACATGTACATTTTCATGATACTGTGGCAATTTGGTTGTGATTCTCATAAAAAAACCTCCCCTTTCTAGTAAGACGTTCACCCTATGTAATCAGTTTCTTTAATGGGGAGATAAATAAAAAAAGGCTATCTCCTGAGCTTCCTTGGAGACTAGCCTTTTTCTCATGATCATTATGCTTGCTTAAGCAAAAACTGCTTGCCATATTCCCCGTGATCCAGAATCGTCGGGTGCTCGATCTGAATCGTCGAATGGTCAATTCCGTACTTCGTTTGCAAAATGTGATTAATCGCCAGAATGACACAATACGGCTGGATGCCTTCACGAACGAACACATGCGCTGTCAGGGAGTAATGTTCCGTGGATACTGCCCACAGGTGCAGCTCATGAACATCCTCCACGCCCTCTACTTCACCAAGGTCCTGACGAATTTGATCAAGATCAAACTGCTCTGGAACAGATTCCATCAACACGAGCAGCGACTCACGAATGATTTTGGCACCACCTGTAAAAATAATGCCCCCAATCACCAAGCTAATCAACGGGTCGAACAAGTAGTAGCCGGTCATGTAAATGAGAATCGCCGACGTAATCACACCGACGGAGCTGAGCAAGTCCCCAATAAAGTGCCATAACGCGCTCTTTACATTGAGGTTGTCTTCTTCCTTCATACTGCGGGAAAGTACGATGGTCAGCACGATGTTTACAACCAAACCGATGGATGCAATAGTCAGCATCAACTGCAAATCAACGTCTTGCGGATTGATCATCCGTTTGATCCCTTCAATGACAATCCCGATCGAAATCACGGCAAGAGCCAAGCCATTCAAAAACGAAGCAATAATTTCAAAACGGAGAAATCCAAACGTATACTTCTTAGTCGGCTTACGTGTCGCCATATAAATAGCGGTCATACTCAACCCTAAAGCAAAGACGTCAGAAATCATATGGGCGGAGTCAGACAGGAGCGCGAGTGAATTGGACATCAAGCCCCCCACAACCTCCACGATCGTAAAAAACAACGTCAATAGGAGCGTAATCCACAATGTTTTCTTCGATGTTTGCTGTTCTTTCACATGATCAAGATGGTGAAAATCACCCTTTTTCATACCTATCACCTCTGTCCATTCAAATTATAAAAATTATAATGTAAGAATTAATGTAATCATATCCTCTTTTTCGTCCATATTCAAATGAACATTTTATGGATCATACAAGTGATTTTCATTACCAGTCATGTCGTACCAAGACAAAAAAAGCCTCATCCAAAAGGATTAGGCTGGTCATTCCTGAGTGTGATTCGCTTCCAAAATTCGCCGGATATTGCCCTTGTACTGGGTGAGCAAGCGGCTTGCGTCCTCTGCTTGCAGCCCTGTCTTTTGCATCACGATTGCCAGTTTGGCGTCACCGTCTGCCTTGTGCAACAGTACCTCTGCCTCATCGGTAGAGATGTTGGTCGCTTCTGCCACGATTTGTTTTGCCCGTTCCTTCAGTTTCTCATTGGTTACCTGCACATTGACCATCAAATTTTTGTACACTTTCCCCAACCGTACCATGCATCCGGTCGTAATCATATTGAGAACCATCTTCTGCGCCGTCGCTGCTTTTAAGCGGGTAGATCCGGTCACTACCTCTGGCCCTACTACAACATTAATCGCCACATCCACACCTTGGCTGATCTGCGCCGCCTGGTTGCAGGACAACGAAATGATTTTTGCCTCCTGTCTTCTTGCTTCCGCCAATGCTCCGATGACATAGGGTGTCCGACCACTCGCTGCAATTCCCACCACGGCATCCCCTGCCTTTACGCCATAGGCAATCACATCTTCCCTGCCGTTCTGCTCCACGTCTTCGGCTCCTTCGACAGCTCTGACGATAGCTTTTTCCCCGCCTGCTATGACTCCCTGCACCAATGTGGGGTCCGTCCCAAAGGTTGGGGGGCATTCAGCAGCATCGAGCAAGCCCAATCTCCCACTCGTTCCCGCTCCAAAATAAAAGAGTCTTCCGCCGTTTTCCAGACATTCTGCGATCAAATCAACGGCCGCTGCAATCGAAGCCAGCTCCTTTTCAACGGCAAACGCAACTGTTTTATCCTCTTCATTCATAATCTGGACAATTTCCATCGTAGAGAATTTATCCAGCTCTTCCGTATTTCGATTTCTTGTTTCTGTCGTTAAATCACGAAGGTGAAACTTCATCCAGTTACCTCCCACCCATTTGCACTCATCTTCTCTTTCTACCCCACACCATGCTGCTTTTTCTCCGACGGAAACAGGCTGACCGGAAGATGTCCAACGGCCTTTCGTTCCCCGAACAAAATGTCTGCCACAAGCTCTATGGCATGATACGTATGGTCGTAAACGGCGAGATACGCATCGACCTCTGGCATTGCCAAGAGATCATACGGGTTTCGCAGGGCGACAGCTACGACCTTTTTCCCCTGTTGAACTAGCCGATTCACCAGCAGCGATTGTCCTTTAAAGATATGGGCATTGTACGTAAAAACGACGATTTGCTCCGTGGCTGACATCACGTTTGCCACCATCTCCACTTCATCCTCTGTCGGGTTGAGCGTCGACATCATATGGTATTCAACTTCACGGTATTTTCTCAATGGTTCGACCAAATCACCAGAAGCTGCTTGCCCATCCTCTGCCAAAGTAAGGTTGGAAATCCCCGGAAAAATCGCGCCTAGCGGTTGCGTCCCGCTCTGTAAAGGAAGCAGCTGATGTTCATTTTTCACCAAGGTTATGGCTTGGGCGAGCGCACTTCTCGCCATGTCTGCATGCTGGAGACGGTCAAAGGAAGGGCCTTTTGTTCGCAAGCAATGCTCCCAGGACAGAAATCGTTTCTTTATTTGAAGCACGCGATTTACGGCTTCGTTGACCCGCTCTTCTGACAGCTCCCCCGAATGAATGGCCGCAACGAGTCGTTCGTACGTTTTTTGCTGAACTTCATGCGTGTGGGATACCAGAACAAGATCGATCCCAGCCTGCACACAACGCACCGCCGCTTCCGCAACCCCGATGGTATCCGCAATGGCAGCCATCTCCATGCAATCCGTAATCGCAACCCCATCAAAGCCGAGGGACTCACGCAATATTCCCGTCACGATTTCCTTGGAATACGTAGCAGGAGAGCCTGACTCATCCATACTGGGCAAACTGATATGTCCAACCATTACCATGGGGACTCCTGCCGCAATGCTGCGCTGGAATGGAACCAGCTCGACCTGATCCAGTCTCGTCCGATCATGTCCAAGCACAGGAATGGCTTCATGAGAATCGGTGCTCGTATCACCATGACCGGGGAAGTGCTTGATAGAGGGAATGACACCACTCTCAAGCAAGCCTTGAATGGCGGCCTCACCAAACCGCGCCACCTGCTCTGGCGCTTCTCCAAAAGAACGCACCCCAATGACTGGATTGTCCGCATTGTTGTTCACATCGACCGTCGGAGCGAAATTGACTGAAATCCCTGCTGCACGCAGCTCCTCACCTGTTGCCTGGTAGATGCGCTTGGCTTGATCGAGATTGCCTGTGGCCCCCAAAGCCATCGCTCCGGGAAAGCGCGTCGCCCCTTTTTGCAGACGGGAAACCACGCCATTCTCCTGATCAGTCCCGACCAACAGCGGATAGGGATGCCAAGACTCATACGCCCAGCTCTGGAGTTTCTGTACACGTTGATAAGTCTCTTCCGGTGTCCCGATATTGCGGCTAAAAAGAATCACGTTGCCAATCTGTTTTTGTTTGATCCACACTTCCATTTCTTCGGGAATATCCAGCGTAGGGTAACCGATCATCAGCAGTTGCCCGACCTTCTGTTCCACCGTCATATGTTCGGCTTGCATGGAATCCTCCTCCCTACCGAATTGCTCTTGTTAAGAGAATGCTTTGCCGTACTTCGCATACTGCTTCCATCTGTGATACCCGAGCCTCCCATAGAAATCGACCAGCGTCGTCCAATCGATGACAATGTTTGAAATACCGCGATTCCGCAAAGCCACAATGCCCGCTTCCACAATCGCCAGTCCCAAACCCCGTCCTCTATATTCTGCATCTACGCCCAACGGACCGATGCCGCCAAGCCCATCTGCAAACAAAGGTGCCCAGTAGACGTTTTGAGCAATAAACGGAGAATCGGCATCATTGATCCGGCAAAAACCGACGATCTCTCCGCGCAGCTCCACCACGACGAATTCGCGTCCGGTTCCTCCCCGCTTAAAATAGTGAATGGCTTCATACTCCCAGCGTCCGGGAAAGCATCGATGCAAGAAGGCCAAAAAGGCAGCTTGGTCCGCCTTCGTCAACAGTCGAAAGCGACCATCTGGTACCTCTGGCAATTCCAGCTCGGCTGGTTCGAGATACCGGCCTAACAGATCGTTTTCCAACCGATCCTCCGAGTGATACCCTTGTCGTTCAAACCACGCTTTTACATCCGTAGATTCATCGGGTATGCCTGGGAAATAATGATACGGATCGCGTCCCAGCAAGACCTTTTCCACCCCTTGCTCTCGCAACGCATTTTCTGCCCTTGCCAGCAATTCACGCCCGACCCCCTGCCCGCGATGTGCGCTAGCCACGAGCAAGACCTGTATCCAGCCAATGTCTTTCCCCAACTGAATGTCGAGCCTTTCCTGCCAGCATTTGGCCACCACAAAGCCGACGGGACGCTGCGTCACAGCATCGATCGCAATCCACGACCCGGCTTTGACTACATTCTGATCCTCGAAGCTGTTTTGCCGCATGAGCTCCGTCCGCATGGGAAAGCGATCACCCAACTCCTGATTCCACAGCTCGCACAGAGCGTCCGCATATTGATCGTCCCAAGGTACGTATTGCATCGGATGCTTCCCCCCTTACGTCCTATTTCAATCCGGAAGTTTTGGAGCCTTCCACAAAATATTTCTCCGCAAACAAAAACACTATCAAAATCGGGATCAAGCTGATCAATGCCCCTGCTACTAGCAGTTGATCCTCTGTCTTGTACTGACCGCTCAAAGACAAAATCCCGATCGGCAGCGTAAAGTTCTCGTCCGAAATGAGATAAATGACTGGCGCCAAAATCTCATTCCACTTCCCCATAAACGTAAAGACCGCCAGTGTTGCCAAGGAAGGCTTGCACATCGGCAAAAACACCCGCCAATAAATTTGAAACGGATTGCAGCCATCCAGCTTTGCCGCTTCCTCGTAATCCTTCGGGATATTTAAAAATGCTTGCCTCATTAAAAAAATGGCAAACGGCTGTCCGAGCCACTCCAAAATCCAAAGTGGAGCCAACGTGTCGAGCAGTCCCAAATTTTTAAAGATAATAAACTGCGGGACTATCGTGACGATCCCAGGGATCATCATTGTTCCCAGCACGATCATGAACAGCGTGTCGCGGAAAGGAAAACGCAGCCTGGCAAAAGCAAAGGCAATCATCGAGCTGGACAATAAGGCCCCGATAACCGAAAGAATCGCGACAATCAGACTGTTGATCGTATAGCTGCTAAAATTCGCCTGTTCCCACACGGTTGTATAATTGCTCCACTGTGCAGGATTGGGCAGCCATTCCGGCGGAAATTGCATGTACTGCTTGTAGGTTTTCAGCGAGTTAAACACAGTCGTCAAAAACGGCACCAGCATAATCAACGCACTGGCTATGACAAACAGGTATCCGACGATTTTATTGAGAGGAAAACGCTTTTGCATGGCTACCTCCTTGCCTCTTAATCATAATGAACCCATTTCTTTTGCAGCTTGAATTGGATGAGCGTAATGGCAAGCAGGATGAGGAACAACACCCACGCGATAGCAGAGGCATAGCCCATTTTGAAAAAGCTGAATGCTTGGCGGAACATGAACAGCATCAGGACGAGGCTGGCGTTGTTCGCACCACCTGTCGAGCCTGCTTCCGTAGATCCCCCGGTCATGACAAAAATCTGCTCGAAGTTTTGGAAGGAGTAAATCGTATTCAAGATGATGACCAGAAACGTCGTGCCGGAAATCATCGGGACCGTCACCCGCCAAAACTTTTGCCAAGCGTTCGCTCCATCAATCGAGGCTGCCTCGTACATGTCAGAAGAAATTCCTTGCAGCCCGGCGAGAAAAATAATCATCATGTAGCCGACTGATTTCCAGATGGCGATGAGAACCAAGACCGGGATGACCCAAAATTCATCAATCAGCCAGTTTTGCGGGGCGATGCCCAGTTTGGACAGAAAAGCATTGGCAAAACCGATCCGCTGGTTAAATACCGCATCCGCTACATACGCGATCACCGTCCACGAGGAGATGACCGGCAAAAAGTGAACCATCCTGAAAAATTTCAGGCCCTTCAGCTTTTGATTCAGGGCAACGGCTAACAGCAACGCCAAAAATGTTTTGGCCGGGACGTACAGGATCGTAAAATAGGCCGTATTCCATAACGAGCGATAAAACAGCGGGTCTTCAAACAGCTTTTCATAGTTGTCCAAGCCCGTCCATTTAGGCGGATTTAAAATATCGTAGTCCGAAAAGCTGAAGTATAATGACGCGACCGATGTTCCCACGACGAATACGAGAAAGTGGATAAGATAAGGGGAGACCAGGAGCAGTCCCCATCTCCCCTCACTATCCAACCATTTTCTCTTTTTCACAGCAGGCTTCGCCTGTTGCTCGGTTTGCAGCTCTAGCATGGTTGGCACACATCCTCACTGATAGATGACTACTGCTTCTTGAAGAAATCATCCAGAACTTTTTGAATGCCTTGGTCTGTTTTCGTAATGAATTCATCTGTTCCGTATTTATCCATGAACAGCTCCGCCAGATTATCCGTGAACACCTTCACCCACTCGGTAAAGACAGCGTTGGTATCAATCGTGCCTGCGAACTCCAGGGTGTCGAGGAACACTTTTTTGTTTTCCGGCTTTGTCGCCGGGTTTAGGAACATTTCGGAATTCGCCACTGATTTTTTCACCGGAATCGCTTCCCCTACTTCTGTCCATTCCTTTTGTGCTTCATCAGATGTCGTCCAGTAGGTGATCCATTCTTTAGCAGCCTTGACTTTCTGTTCCTCTGCTTTTTTGTTGATGACCCATGAGTTGGCGATGACGGGTGCGAAGCGTTTTCCGTCCGGTCCTTTTGGCATAGGAGCGACATCGTAATTCAACCCTGCACCATTCATCGAGGTTGTTGCTGCATAAATATCGATTTGCATCGCCACAGCCCCGCTCAAAAATGCTTTGAAGTTGCTTTGGAACGCCTTTAGATCAGCCGGATTCGGGAATAGCTTGCGCTGCATACCGTCGACCATCCACTCGACCGCTTTTTTGTTCTCAGGGCTGTTGATAATCGATTTTGTCAAGGTCGGGTCCAATACCCCGCCACCATACGCTTTCAAGATGTTAAACGCCCCGCGTGAGCTACCGAAAAACGCGAAGCCGTACTGCTTCACTGATTTTTTGTCAAAGGCAGGATCGTCTGCATTTTTCCCGTTGGCATCGAGGGTCAGCTTGACGGAAGCCGCTTTCAAATCATCCCAGGTCCAGTCAGCCGTTGGGTATGGCACGCCCGCTTTGTCGAACAAATCCTTGTTGTAGAAAAGGGCTCCGACTTGAATGCCCTGTGGCACGCCCCAATACTTCCCGTCTGAGTCTTTGTTGAACTCCAGACCGTTGAGCTCCTCTTTGCTGATTTCTTTTGTGACGTAGTCGGTGATGTCGAGAATCGCGCCACGTTGGGCGTAACCAAATACTTTTGTCCCGTCGCTCTGCCATAGATCAGGCGCATTCCCGGCCGCGATCTGAGTCGTCAGCTTTTGATAAAAGTCATCATAAGGTGCTGTCATCGTTTTGATTTTGATATGAGGATGCGATTGTTCGAATTTTGCAATAATTTCTTCCATCTTTTTCTTCGTGGGTGGATCAGAGCTGTAGCCCATATACAATTCGACTTTGTCCCCCTGCTGTGTGGAGGACTGGCTGCTACATCCAGAAATAAGCAATGCCGCTGCTAAGCCAATCATACCGAGTACTGAGAGAAACCTTCTCTTTTTCATGGAAAACCTCCCCAATTGCAATAAGTGGAAAACTTGCATAGCTAACGATATCTCTAAAAGCCTCACGTACATCTAGCTCCATGTAGATACTTTGAAGATAGGGACTCTTTATTGACTGATAAGGATAAAAGGATAAAGGCAGGAGTTTGTGTAGTCTAAGGAGGATTTGCTTATTTGTATTGCTCTCGAACAGCTTTACGCGTCTGGCGCAAGTACGCAGCAGAGACGTCGTAATTTTTGGCAGCAACACCTCTAAACAAGATGTCGATCACATTGAGTTGTGCGATCCGTGAGGAAGTGGCGGCACTGCGTTCATCCGCTTCTGTTGAAAACGTGGTTAAGTGAATATCCACGCATTCCGCCAAGGAGTTTGTGCCGTATTTGGTCATGCCAATGGTCACAGCTCCCGATTTGCGGGCTTGTTTCATCGTGGTTATAATCTGCGAGGTTTCCCCAGAATTCGAGATGCCGACTGCCACATCTCCAGCCGTCAAGGTGACTGCCGAAGTAAGCTGCAAGTGGGAATCCGAATGGGCCGTGCACATTTTATTGATGCGCAAAAATTTATGCTGGGCATCCTGGGCAACCAATTGCGAAGCACCCACCCCGTAAAAATCAATCCGGGTGGCTCGGAACAGCTCACCAATCGCCCGCTCTACTGTTTCTGTATCCAAAATTTTAATCGTTTCCCGCAAGGAGAGGATGTTGTTGAGCGAAACGGATTCAATCAAGGTATACATATCAGCATCGGGAAGAATCTCTTTGTATTCATCCTGAGCGGTAGACGATTGCAAATCACCCGCTATTCTGATCTTCAACTCCTGAAAACCATCCACACCGATACTTTTGCACATGCGTATGATGGCAGCTTGGCTGGATTCGCTTCTTTCCGCGAGTTCCTTGATGGAAAGACGAATCACCTCATCCGGATTGGCTAAAATGTAATGCGCTGCGTTTTGTTCAGAACGCTTGATATTGTGCAACGATTCGCGGATGCGCAGCAACCCGCCATTCAACACGATACCACCCCTTTAGTCCATAAAGTTATTAAGCGCTTACATTCTAGTGTGACTTTGGTAATTGATTACATATTTTGTATTATAGACACTTGAAATAAAATATCAAGCTTAATTGTCAGATTTGAAATAAAATTTCAAAACTATTTTTCGACACTTTCTCCTTTTCTTCGTTCTGTTATAAATTTTTCACAATTTTTACCGTTACTAATACGAATCTCTTTTCGTATTAATCCATGTACACCCGACTGACAAATAATGGGGATGATCAAAATGACCAAGCGTAAGGCACTCGCATTCACCCTGATAGCGGCACTCCTTTTGCCAATCACACCTGTTCTGTTAAACGAAGCCGCAGCAGCCTCTTCCTACAAAGCGAAAGCAACTGTAACTGCGACCAAGTTGGAGGAGCTTTCCATAAACGATCTGAATAAAAAAACAAAAGCGACTCTGAATCACGTCAAAGAAGTCATCCCAGACCTGAAGGACTATCCCATCACCTCCATCGTAAAGGAGAATGTCGACACCACTTCTGGTCCGATCGAACGTCTGGAAGTGATCTTGTCGAGCACACCAGAGGGTACTACCCCAGACTTTGGAGTTGTCCATGTAAACGCAAGTACAGGAGAGCTGATCAGCATCGACATTCAAAACAGACTCTCGTCTTCGAAAGAAGTGTTAGGTGATGAGGAAGCGATCAAAAAAGGCAAGGAGTTTCTCAAACTTCTGTTTGGAAAGCAAGCAGAAAAATACAAGTTCTCACAAATTAACTCCTCTACTGTTCAGGATAACAAGACACAGATTCTCGTGATTTACACTTCCCCGGATCATTCCATCAACGTGACCCTGGATCGTGTCGGAAAATTAAAGGCTGTCAAAAAAGACATCTACCCCAAAGCAGCGGGCAAAAGAAAATAGCATGAACCTTTGGTCCAATGAAAAAGAGACGGTTCTGCCGTCTCTTATTTGATGCTGCGAAACCAACCTTACAACCCTGTAATATTTCGTAAGGTAAATCAATTTCCCATTTTTCTCTTATCGTTTACGATTCTCCTGTTACATGTAAAGGAGGATCACCAAAAATGAATGGCATGGAAATCAACATTCACTATTTTCGCTTGATTAATGACTTGGGAAAAGAGTATCCGGCTCTCAATCCCGTATCTTTTTACGTAGCGGAATATACGGTGTTTATTTTGGCTTTGAGTGCTTTGGTGTATTGGTTTACGAGAAAACATGAGAATCGCATCATGGTCATTTGTGCGACGTTTACGTTTGCCATCGCTGAGCTTTTCGGGAAAGTAGCTGGAAGCCTTCATGCGAATAATCAGCCATTCGCTGAGCTTGCGAACGTCAATCAATTGGTACAAAAAGCAGTCGACAATTCATTTCCCAGCGACCATACGATCCTGTTTTTTTCCTTTTGCATGACCTACTGGCTTTTTAGAAAGACGACGGGGCCACTCTGGATGCTGCTTGCTGCTTGTGTCGGGCTTTCTCGCATTTTAGTAGGCGTTCATTATCCGGCAGATGTCATTGTAGGTGCCCTGATCAGCATTGGGTCTGCCTTGGCCGTCTATATAATCGTGCCGAGATTGAATTTTGTCCATACTCTACTTGCTCTCTATGAAAAAGGAGAGCAAGCGATCTTGCCTACGAAATCGAAAACGAGAGACTTTTGATTACCGCTACGTCTCTGTCATCGTTCCACCATTGACATGCAATACCTGGCCCGTTACATATCCCGAATCATCCGAGGCCAGGTAAACATAGGTCGGAGCCAGCTCGAACGGCTGTCCTGCACGACGCATCGGCGTGTCGACACCCAAAGTCGTGATGTATTCTGCCGAATAGCTGGATACTTGCAGCGGTGTCCAGATTGGTCCAGGAGCCACTGCATTCACCCTGATGCCTTGCTTGACCAATTGAAGGGACAAGGAGCGGGTAAAGGAGACGATGGCTCCTTTGGTTGCTGAATAATCAACCAATTGCGGATGACCAGCATAGGCAGTAACCGATGCCGTACTAATGATGGAACTGCCTGGCTGCAAATACGGCAACGCCTCTTGTGTGATGTAAAATAAGGGGAAAAGGTTGGTCCGAAACGTGTCTTCCAGTTGCTCGCGGCTTATCTGGAGGATGCTTTCTTGTGGAAACTGTACGCCTTGATTCAAAACGAGTACATCTAACTTGCCAAAACAGCCAATCGTTTGGCGTACAACCTCCCGACACCAAGCCTCGTCACGCAAGTCTCCCGGCAGCAGCAAACATTGCCCTCCGTAATACTCAACAACTTGCTTGGTCTCCTCGGCGTCGATGTGCTCATCCAAATAAGGAATCGCTACAGATGCCCCCTCCTTCGCAAAAGCAACCGCTACAGCACGGCCAATCCCGCTGTCTCCACCTGTTATAATCGCTACCTTTCCCCGAAGCTTGCCGCTTCCTATATAGTCAGGATTATCGAAAATCGGTCGCGGGACCATCAAGTATTCCATCCCCGGTTGTCGATCCTGATGCTGTGGCGGAAACGTAAGGGGCGTCTCTTCGCAAGTAGTCTTGTAACTGTAATATGGGTATCTCGGATACATGGAAAATACCTCCTGTACAGATTCAGTCGATATCGCCATGATATTCGCCTACCCTTCTTGGTGTGCGCTGTGTACGCCATCAAGGGCACAGCATAGAAGGAAAATGACATGTATGTATGACATGACCTTTTCCCAAGGTGGAAGCTACCATTTATGAGGTAATCATCTTGATGAACTGAAGAATAAGAGGAACTCCTTGTACAGGAATGTCACTCAGAATCAAAACTCCCGGCTGGACAGCGTATACATTGGGAGGTTGTAGCATTCCATTGATGAAAAGATTCACAATAGAAACTTCATTCGGGTCCAGAATCCCTGAAGTACTGAATAGCATGACAGCATCACTGTTGGTATACATGTTTTTGACTCCATCTGAAATTGCTGTATACTGATAGGTTTCTGTTCGTATTAAACCAGGCGTACATGGGCATGGGGGGCAGGGCGGCACGATTTGCAGACTCTGTCTCCTCACTGTGTATGACTGTGTGACATAGTGCCTCATGAAATCACTCGTCCTTTCTCGAAATTCTCCGACCGTTCACTCTCACTACACATATGAGTAACCCCAGACACATTTCATCCACCTGGGGCCACCATCCTATTCATCTTAGTTAACGACAAACTCTACAACTATGGGTGTACCACCGTTTTCGACATCTCCATCTGGAATCGTGATCGCTGTCGTTGTGATTGTGGAAGTATTACCTGCCTGAAGCACCCCATTGATGTAGAGATTGTAAAAAGCAAACGTACCAGGAAATGCTGTCGCAGCAGCACCAGCGTCAGTGGTAAATGCAGTTGCCGCAATGGCAAACGTTGCACCAGTACCAGTTCCAGCACCCATGGTGGACGTAAATCTCAATGAGGTTAGATACGGTTTAACAATCGGCACTTCGAATCTCCTCCTCTAATGAATCCCTACTAGTAAATGATTGGATTCATCCGATTGAAACCGACAAATGACAGGAGAAGCACGCACATTTTCCCTCAAAAGAAGCTATTTGGAAAATAAAATCACCCTCCTACTTTTACCAGTAGGAGGGCTACATGATTTCTAATCTTGAAACAGTACTCGCAACTGCTCTTTCTCTGCGTCACTCAATACGTATTCTGCCATCGGGAACAGCACACTCTCTTCTTTAAAGAAATGTTCCATGAGTATTTCTATTGACTTCAGCAAATGAGTGTGGACAGCTTCTATTTCAACTGGATCAGATTTCTCCTTTTCTACGATTCGCATAAACGACATCAGGCTTTCATGAATAAGATCATGCTCTTCCTCCATGGCTGCAATCGGTCCCATCTCCCGTTCGATATAGTTAGCCATCAGAGGATACAGGTCTTCTTCCTCGCGTCTGGAGTGTTTCTCCAGTTCCGCCCGAAACGAGGACGCCAGCTCATGAAGCTCTGTTAGGCCTTGCTTTCTTTTCGTAGGTTCGGCAGTAGATTTCAGGTTATTTGCTAGATGTACGAGCTCATTCATCTGCTCAGCTAATGATAGGTGTTCTTCTTTCAGTTTTTCCAGAGCCGGACACAGCTTCCTTCTCCCTTCAAACTCCTGCATCATCCCCATACATCCTATAGGCGGTGGTCCCATTACAATCCCTCCATCTACTAGTGGGAGTCAGTTACCAAAAGAAATATGATATGCTAGCTGTCCCCGGTTGTCCCTAGCAACCATTCGAATACAGTCACCGTCTTGCGAAAAAACAACCGGTCCATTCTGGATGGGAATCGCTACAAACTGACAAGGATTAAAATAGAGTCGCAGATGCTCCTCATCCTCCGTGATCTCCCATTTTGCCAGCTGCCTTTCCAAGAGAGCCGGACTGTGTGGTTCGGCATCATCCGCCAAATCTTGAATGAGTATCCCCATTTTTTTATCCACTAAGGCAGGCAGCTCCTGGTGAAGCTCGGCAATCGTTCGCTTACTAGGATTCATCGCAACTGATCACACTTCCTTCCCCGGATTATTTCCCTTGTTCTCTTCGGTCTCGCTGATCTTTTCTCAATACCATCCATGCCAGTGGGAACAACACTACCGTTGCACCGCTGAGCAAAAGCACCTCCATATATCGCTGGGCGAAATACATATTGACTGTGTACTGGGTGCAAACAATGCTGGCGAACAAGATCAATGCTAATAGGATGACACCTCTATAGCTGCTCTTCATAACTCTTCACCCCTACAGCGTATACGGCTCCATCTTTCTCTTGAAGCACAATTTCCGGAAGTGGTCTTCTTGGGGGACCAGCGAGCGGCTTACCTGTAGCGATATCAAATTTCCCATGATGGCAAGGACATAGCAGCTCTTTCTCATCTCGATCCCAAAATACCGGACAACGCAGATGGGTACACGCATTTTGATACGCCTTGTATTCCTTTTCCTTCACATATACGAACAACGCGCTGTCATGCTCTCCTGGATAAGCAAACTCGATCGCATCTCCGGGTTTTATATCGCTGAGATTCGCAATTTTTTGTGTGGGATACGACTTGCTGGATGAACTCATCAGCTCTTTGGCAGCTAATGCCCCCCATGGCAGAGTAGATGCCGCGAAAAGACCTGCTGCTCCTACCATTGTTTTCATAAAACTCCGTCGATCCAGACTGCGCTCATTGGAACGATTGATGTTATGGGTATAATTGTCATCCTTCAACGGAATGGGGCGGGTTTTCTCGTTCTCCATAAGGTATATCTCCCCTCTAGAATAGCTTCTGTTTGCCCTGCAGAATGCCAGGCAGGCTAATTTTCACATTGGTTTCGCCTTCGAGCACATCCGGGTCGTGGCTGGCAGTCCATTTGCCATTAGCCAAAGGAATCTGTGCCCGTTTTTCTTCCAGCTCTGCTTCCTCAATCCACTGCAAGGTGTTTGTCGGGCAAACCGAAGCACACATCGGCGGGATTCCCTCTTTCGTACGGTCGTAGCATAGATCGCATTTGTACATGAGATTCTGTTCTTCATCAAATTTAGGAATCCCATAGGGGCAAGCAATCGTGCAATTTTGACAACCGATGCATTTTTCTACCAAGGCTGACAATACGGCCCCATTATCTGCGATTTGAATCGCTTGAGCAGGACAGCTGCGGGCGCAAGCAGGATTGACACAATGGAAGCACATCAGCGGAATCGTTTGTCTGCTGATAAACGGGTCCACATCCAGTACGTAGTTTCGGTTTCGGTTGTCATGACCTCCACACTGTGTACACGCCGCCAAGCAGCTTCGACAACCGATGCAATTATCCATTTCGATGTATAAGACTTGTTTACCCATGGCGAACTCCTCCATGTTTGTGCTTGATGATTTTCGCGGCGCACGCTTTAAACTCAGGCATTTTGCTGTAAGGGTCCAATGCCGGGTTGGTCAACAGATTGATAGACTGCTCTTTTCCCCAGTGGTATGGAACAAACACCGTATCCTCTCGAATCGCCTCGATAACTTTCACACGGTACTGCGCCTCGCCTCTTCTCGTTTTCAGAGTGACCAGCTCATCGTGTTCAATACCGTAACGTGTCGCTGTTTTTGGGTGAACCTCTAGCAGAGGATCAGGATACATGTCCTTCAAAAACGGGATTCGTCTTGTCTGGTTCCCGGACAAATAATGGAACACAACTCGTCCCGTCGTTAACCGCAAAGGATATTCTTCATCCGGCTCCTCCGCTGGCGGGCGGTAAGGCAGCGCACATATTTTGGCTTTTCCATCCGGGTGATAAAATTTTTTATCCAGGAATAAATGCGGCTGCCCCTCGTCGCCTTCCTCGCGGCACGGCCAGAAGACACCATTGTTTTGATCAATTTTTTCGTAGGTGACCCCATAATAATCAGCTATTCCGCCTTTGGAAACCTGACGTATTTCATTGAAAATATCCTGGGGAGACTTCAAGTGAGTAAAGAATTGTCCGCGCCCCATTCTATTGGCGATTTCTATCTGAATCCACCAGTCAGGCTTGGATTCGGCAAACCATTCCTGTGCCTGACGGTGACGAATGATGCGTCCTTCGAGATTGGTTGTCGTTCCATCGTCCTCTGCCCAAGTCGTAACGGGAAGAACGACATCGGCGTATTCAGCCGATTCGGACAAGTAAAAGTCGCAGCAAACCATAAAATCCAGACTTTTCAGGGACTCCCGGACATGGTTTAGATTTGGCGCACTTACAACCGGATTGGAGCAGAGTAAGTATAAGCTGCGAATCGTTTTATCCTTCATGAGCTGGAACATCTCGTAGGCAGAGACGCCTTTCTGCGGCATCTCTTCCACGGGAATGCCCCAGGCACACGCTATTTCACGTACATGTTCAGGATTGTCGAGCTTGCGGTAGCCAGGCAATTGATCGGCTTTTTGCCCGTGTTCCCGCCCCCCCTGACCGTTTCCTTGACCAGTAAGGGTTGCCACACCTGATTTTGGTCGGCCAATCTTGCCTGTGACGAGCGACATGTTGGTATAGGCCGATACGTTGTCTGTCCCTTTCGACTGCTGTTCCACACCACGGCAGAACATCACAATCGCATCGGGTGCCCTACCGAAAATGTCGGCAGCCCGCACAATCTTCTCCACCGAAACCCCTGTTATTTCGCTGACATACTCCGGTGTGAAGGTAGCAACCACTTCTTTTGTTTCTTCAAAACCATTCGTATGATTTCGAATAAAGTCTTCATCGATATGCCCGTTCTTGATCAGGAGATGAACGATTCCGTTTGCCAGCGCCAAATCTGTACCGGGCCGCAGATCCAGATGGATATCAGCGCGACGTGCCAAAGGTGTTTCCCTTGGATCGGCTACGATCAGATAGCCGCCTCGATTTTGCACTTCCCAAATACGAAACATGCTGGTTGGGTGACACTCAGCCGCGTTTGATCCGGCCAAGAACAAGCAGTCTGTTTGGTGAATGTCCGTCCAGGGAATGGTAGAACCTCGGTCAATCCCCAAGCTTCGATTCAATCCTGCCGCAGCCGAGGACATGCAGAAGCGGCCATTGTAGTCGATATAGCGGGTTTGCAAGGCGACCCGCGCAAACTTACCCGTGAGGTAGCATTTTTCGTTCGTCATGGAAACGCCAGAGTAAACAGACAAGGTATCTTTGCCATAGTTGTGCTGCAACTCCTTGAACTTGGAAACGATCAAGTCAAGTGCTTCCTCCCATGACGCTTCCCGAAAACCTTCCGCCGTGCCTTTTAATGAAGCATCTGTTCGAATCAACGGCCGCTGTATCCGATCCGGATGATTCACTTGCTGATAAGCCGTTACCCCTTTTGGGCACATCTTCCCCAGATTGACAGGGAAATCGTACCGTGGCTCCACTCCGATAATCTTGTTCGTCGTTGTATCTACACGCAGGTTCATCCCGCATTGCATACCGCAGTAGCTGCAGTGTGTGCTGACCAATTTCTCATTGGGATGTACCTTGTTTTCAATTACTTTAAAAAATTTATCCTTTGGCATGTTGATTTGCCTCCCTGGCATTGATCTCGTGCGTAGGAACTCCTGTGAAGCGGAACATCCGGTATTTTCTGCGGCACGGCAAGCAAAGTTCAGCCAAGTGGAAACCTTCTTCCATTTGAAAAGCCATTTCGTTTTTACCCAGCACGTTGATTACATCTGCCGACTGTTCCGCAGAAACAAACTCTTTGCTGCACACTTTGCACTTTTTCATTTCCTGCTCGCCATAGTGCTCGCGATAATTGCGAGCGAACACACTCATGGGACGGAACGGTATGTGAGCCAGTTTTCCGAATGGCAGATAAATCAATGTCACAATCACTGCAAATTGATGAGTGACGGATATGACCGGGTGCCCAAAGCCCCCTAAGAACATGTTGCTTGCAGTTAGCATCAAGCCTGTCACGCTGATAAACAGTAGCAGATATAATGGCAAAAAGTCGTAGACAAAGGATTGTTCAGCCCGTGCCTGCATATTCTTAAATCTGCGATACAATGCCATGACTGCTCCACCGATGACCATAAAAGCCGTAATGTTCAACGCGTTGTAAAAGAGAAAGGCAACCCAGCCATCCGCTTGTACGGTAAGAACATCCACACCCATGAACACGACCTGATAGTAGCCATTGTCTGTCATCGTGAAATACATCCAGCCAAACACTAACGGAAAGGTGACAAACGCGGCCAAGATGCATCCCCATCCCAGCAAAATGTGCTGTGTCCAGCGATACCATCCCCGATTCCAAATAAAGCGATAGATGGCCAGATGATCCACAGCTGTATTCGCCGTGCTTTTACGAAAGAGAAGACGTAACCCCTTTTTCAAAATGACATTCGTTGGCGGGCGGTCTGCCCACGCAGAAAATCGATAAAGGAAACCTCCGATAAAGACAAGAGTCCCCACCATATACCCGTAAAGCGCCAAATCAATATGCGTGAAAAAACGTGTTCCCACGTAACTTAGGACGAACAAGCAAGCAATGATGATAAAAGCACGCTTCGCCACTTTGGAAGCAAATAGATAGTTCATACAACACCCTCCCTGCTGCTGCTCATTTTTTCCTTTCGCTCGAGACCATTGTAGCAACGGCTCGTAACCCGGGTTGTGATTTACCTCACACCCTTGCCACAATCAGGACGATTTTCCTACCCCCAACCTTCGATTTCGGATGATATAATGAGTTACCTATGTATCCTTGGTTTAGGGGGGACCACATGACCGGAAATGGCACAACCTTTGTCGAGCAGATTTCTTCCGATTTTGTGAATAGCCTTGAAACGTTTTCTGTTCGGAAAAGCTTTGTTCCCGGAGCCGTTCTGTTTATGGATGGCGAAAGAGCCGATCAGCTATTCTTAATTTCGTCTGGCCAAATCAAGCTCACAAAAAACACAAACGATGGAAAAGAATTAACACTGCAAGTATTTGGTGCAGGAGAGCTCGTCGGCGTCTCCGGTCTCTTCGAACAGGAATTGACGTACACCTCCACAGGCACCATGTTGATGGAGGGTGAGATATGGATCATCCCGCGACAAGAGTTGGAAAAAATGCTCATCAAAAACGGTCAATTTTGTGTAGACTTCCTGCGTTGGATGGGATTGATGAACAGGCGGATGCAGTCCAAATTTCGCGATTTGTTACTCAATGGCAAAATCGGCGCCTTGTATTCAACGCTCATCCGCATGAGTAACACGTACGGCAAGCCACACCCCGACGGAATCCTCATCGACCTTTCCCTTACCAATCGTGACTTGGCACAATTCATTGGTCTGACACGAGAAAGTGTCAACCGAATGCTTTCCGATCTAAAAAAACAGGATTCCATCGATTTGCTTCCGCACGGGCATATCTTGATTAAAGACCTTGCCTATTTAAAAGAGGCGATTTATTGTGATGACTGCCCTCCAGATATTTGCCAAATGTGAGCAAAGTCTTCATACCTCCTGTATAAAAAAAGTCCTGGACTTGTCCGTCCAAGACTTTTTTTCATGAGTGATTCAAGCTTCTTTATCCATGTCTTTGCTCTGCGAGCTCGCTGAACATGCCAGCATAGTACTCGACGTCTCCTGCATCGTCCAGTATCGCACTGATCGTTAGCCATTGGAGATACTGATCTCCATTCTTCCGGCGATTCCAGATCTCTCCTTGCCAATAGCCATTCTTCTTGATCGAATCCCACATCTTTTGATAGAAATCGGCATTCTGCCTGCCAGATTTTAAAATATTGGGAGACTTGCCAATCACTTCATTCATTTCATAACCGGTCACTTTCGTAAAAGCATGGTTCGCACTTTTAATGACTCCACGTGTATCGGTAATCAGTATCGCCTCTCCCGTCTTTTCCATAATGGTTGCGGCGAGCTGCAGCTTCTCTTGATAAAACATCCACATTACCAAGACCAAGCTTACCAGCGCAAACTGAGATAACGCCATGAAACCAATCGCGTAATGCCCGGTCAGATTAAACAGCATCGTTAAGATCAACGGCGGGAAAAATCCTCCTAATCCCCCCATGGCAGATACGATCCCGTTCACAATCCCCGCTTGTCGCGAGAAATACATCGGCACTAATTTAAACACGGCACCGTTACCAATTCCGGCACATAGCGCTACCAACAAGCATCCTACCGTATACATCAAGATCGATGGCGAAAACGATAAGACAATACCAGACAAGGCGAGCCCGGCAAACACAATCATCAATGCCTTGAAGGGGTTCCACTTATCACCTAGCCAGCCTCCCACTGGTCTCGCAAGTGTCGCCAAAAGAATGAACCCTGCCGTTCTCATACCTGCATCTACCTTATCCAGTTGGAAATGGCTCACTAAAAAATTCGGGAGATACACGGTGAAAGCGACGAAGCAACCAAACGTAATAAAGTAGAACAAGCTGATTAACCATAGCTTTTCGTTTTTGTAGACACTCTTTATCTGCTGACCGAGAGGAGTCACTACCTTAGGTTCGTTTTTATCCCCCATCAAGAAGGTTAGAACGGCGAATCCCACAAGCAATAACATGAACATCTGTACAGTAGTTGCCCATCCAAACGATTTAGCCAGAACTGGCGCTGAAAAAGTGGTGATCGCTGTACCAATATTCCCCATACCGTAGATTCCGTTTACAGAACCATGCTTTTCTTTCGGATAGTATTTAGGTAGAGACGTAACACCAACAGAAAACACCGCTCCGCCTATCCCTATAAATAACCCGCCGATTAACAAATCTGTATAAGTGGTCGCCTGGCTAATATAAAAAACAGGAGCCAGCAGCAAGAGAAAGCTTATGCTAAATAATATCCTCGCCCCAAATCGGTTACTCCAATATCCAACAGGGATTCTCAGCAACGATCCTAAAAGAACAGGAATCGCTGTCACCCACGCCACTTCGCTTGCACTCATGGGTACGGTTTCTTTGATAAAAGGCATAAGCGATGACAGAATGACCCATACCATGAAACCGACCGTAAGACTTAACGTCTGTAATGGCAACTGCCATTTTCGTACCATAAACAACACCCCTCACTTGGGAAATCTTCTTCATCCACTATGATAAGAGGCAAAGTTTGGTTTCGTTGTGATTTTAATCACAGCTCCTTCCAGGCAATCCGCTTATAATCAAAGCGAAATCTTGAATCGAAGGAGTGAATTATACATGTTTTGTTATCAATGTGAACAGACTCCATCAGGTGGTTGTAAGGTCATCGGCGTTTGCGGAAAGAATGAAGATCTTGCGAGTATTCAGGATACAATTATTTTTGCTTTAAAAGGAATTGCAGCTTATGCCACACATGCTCGACAACTGGGATATATCGATCCTGAAGTGGATGGAATTACACAGGAAGCTCTTTATTTTACATTGACGAATGTGAATTTTAGCTTGGATGAACATTTGCAAATGGCTATGAAAGTAGGGAAAGCCGCGATAAAAGTCATGGAGCTTTTGGATCGGGCCCATACAGATCATTTCGGAGTGCCACAGCCAATCACCGTCTCGCAAAATAAAATAGAAGGAAAATGCATCGTTGTTACGGGACACAATCTGTTTGCTCTCGAAGAGCTGTTAAAACAGACAGAGGGCAAAGGAATCAATGTGTATACGCATTCCGAAATGCTGCCTGCACATGGCTATCCCGCACTGAAGAAATATCCTCATTTGAAAGGGAACATCGGGAAAGCATGGTACGATCAACGCCAGTTGTTTGAGAAATTTCCCGGCGCCATCCTGGCTACAACAAACTGTGTGATGCCTATTCGAGGCAGCTACGCAGATCGTTTCTTTTCGTATGATATAACCGGTTTGGAAAATGTGACGAAAATTGTAGAAAACGATTTTGCACCGCTCATTGAAAAAGCATTGTCTCTTCCTGAGGTTTCCATCGAATCGGAACTGACATTGACGACCGGGTATCATCACAAAACGGTCCTCGGTATTGCCCCTGAAATTATTCAGGCAGTCAAGGAAGGAAAGATCAAACGTTTCTTCGTCATCGCTGGTTGTGACGCTCCTGGCAAGGGAGGCGAGTATTACCGTGAATTGGCTACGTCCTTACCGCCAGAAACAGTCATTCTTACGACCTCCTGCGGAAAATTCCGTTTTAACGATGTAGATTTCGGCACCGTGCCAGGTACCGACATCCCACGATATATCGATTTGGGACAGTGCAATAACTCGGTTTCTACCATTACGATTGCGGCTGCATTAGCCGATGCCTTCGAGTGTGAAGTGAACGAGTTGCCGGTAAGTATCGTTCTTTCCTGGTTTGAACAAAAAGCGGTTGCCATTCTGCTTGGTCTGTTTAGCCTGGGGATACAGGATATACGGATCGGTCCAAAATTGCCTGAGTTCATTCAACCGGGTGTTCTGCAAGTATTGCAAGACTTGTTCCATATTCAGTTGATTGGCGATGCCCAAGAAGATATGAAGCAAATGCTCGGAATCACGCAATAAGCTATCACCTGTGGCCACAAATCACAAAAGGAGGCACCTTCTTCTAACAGGAAGGTGCCTCACTCTTATGGAATTTAAAAAAAGGCCCTATCCATCGGTAGATAAGACCCTCCTATTTCCTTACAGCGGCAAATTCGTAACAGCCGTCCATGTTCCCACTTCTCCTGCCCGCACAGATGGGGGCTTCATTCGAACCGTTCCTCGTAATACATAATGTCGCAACCCAAGTGTTGGCTCGTCTTTGTAAGCAAAGGTGCCAACAAAATTGGCATAAGGTGATTCAATCGTGATTTGCCTGGACCTCTCATCCCAACTTCCTTGTATGGGAATCGGAGTACCACGGAAATTAACGGTTCCACTGACCCTGCCATTTACGACATTGGAAATCATCAATGTGCCCAACGTAGTGGGTCTTCCACCGAAGCTCGCTTGAATTTCCCATGTTGAGGGGTACGGCAAACTGACCCGAGTCGTCTGTCCAATTGCCACGGTCGACCTCTCCTTTCGATTGACTTAAGCGCGAAGTCAAAATAGTACGTTACAGTATACGTAGCCATGATGAATCTTCCCGTAGGCGGAAGCACAACTTTATTTTTGACGAAAAAAGAGACGGTTCCCCGCCTCTTCTCTATTACTTCCATTCGGTTTCCGTTTTGTGTTCAATTATGGGTATGATTTTTTGTTCACTGCTTTTTATCATTTGTTTCAGTAATTCATCGCTGATCGTTACTTTATTTTTTCCGTCTTGAAGTTGTCCTTCAGCCATTGTTCTTCCAATCACATCGATCACTTGTTGTCTCGAGACATTTTTAGATGCTGCAATCTCGACAACAGTTTTCCCTTTGGCTAGTTCTTCTTTTAACTCTGTCGCGCTCATTTTTAGTAAAGCAAGCAGTTTTTCATCGTTTAAAATGGAATCAGCGCTATAATCAGGCTTACCATTCAAAGAGAAAAAGCCCTCTACTTTATTGTTTGATGGTTCAAAATCTACTCGAGCAAGACTAATTGTATTCCCCTGAACAAATACTTGGTAACCCTCTCCCTCTGATCCCTTCTTGGTGTAATTCAAAATAAATGTTTTTTCATCTGGATTCTCCATTTGCTCCATGGCAACCTCGTAATCTTTGATGTTGCCGTACAATTTATCAATAAGCTGATCTACCTTCCCCTTGATTTCCTGATCGGGTAAAGTAATGAGCGGTTTCTCCTTAGGCTCCCAATTCTCTTGCGTCAGGTCTTGAATCTCATCCGTAATACCGTTTGTATGGAGGGTAATCTTTTTGCCAGTTCCCCCTTTTTCCTGAAGGACGATGCTTAGTTGGACCTTTTTGGTTGAATCATTGGGGTCTCCAAGGTAGCTTGCTTTCATAATCTCAAACGATTTCGTTTCGGGAATGGCCAGATACAGCTTCTCAAGTGTCGCTTTTCCAGCCTCATCCAGCTTGACTTGTTCAGAAGTCATTGGTGCTCGAGTAAGCATGTCAATTACAACAGGGGCCGCAAATGCTGCAGTTGGAATCAAAATCGCAGCAGCAACAATTCCACCAATCAAGCGTTTTTTCATCGTTATTTCACTCCTTTTTCGTTGCAAATAGTGAGAATAGGATTGTTCGATTCGTTTGGAAATGGCCGGCGGGCACTCCATCGTTTCTGCCTCTTCGTGCAGATGTTCACGGATTTTGCGTTCAATAGTCATTGATCTTTTCCATCCTTTCCAGGGGGAGATTCCCTAAGTATTTTCGAAGCGCCTGGAGGCCAGCATGATATCTGGACTTGACTGTACCTAGCGGAATATCGAGCAAAGTCGCAATTTCCTCAAGAGTATAGTCGTGATAAAAGCGAAAGATAATCACTGCCCGCTGTTTGTCGGTCAGCTTTCGTATGGACTGGGATATCATTTGGTTTGTGGCATCCATCAACGCGGTATGTTCATCCCAATAAGACTCTTCGTGGGAGAAGGCACGGATGCGTTCAAATATGCGGAATCTCCTCCAGCTCTTGACCCGAAATCTCTGTACTTGACGGATTACCAGGCCATGCAGCCAGAACTGGAAAGGGCGGTTCGTATCGTAATTTGGAAGTGAGGTCCACATTTGCATATAAATTTCATTCATGACATCTTCCCGATCCTGCTTGTGATCCACCAGAAAGGAGACGGTCCGGTACACGTCCTGAAAAGTGGCATCATACATCGTATGAAACGCCCGTTGATCACCCTCTTTCATTTGTATAAGTAATTGGTACATCTCTTCATTTTTCATTCAGAGGGCCCTCCTGAGTAAGCAGCTTACACCCTATATTGTCTCTCGATCGGAAAAAGGTTCGGTTTTCTTACTATTTTTTTGCAAAAGGCAACGAGACCCGTATGGCGAAGCACGAAAAAGAGGCGGTAGTTTCCGCCTCTTAATCATTTAATCCCTTTCCCTCGAGAATTTGCTGCATACATTTTTCAACCCTTGCCTCGCGCGTTTTGGCTTGTTTGGGTGCTGAAAAATGGAGAAGGTAGGCTCTTTGCCGTCCCGGAGTCAATGCTTCAAAAGCAGTTTTCAAGGCAGGCATTTCATCCAATTTATTTTGAAATTCTTCAGGAATGCTGTATTCTTCATGCTTTTTAAAGTTCACTTCCAAACCGGCTTTTTCAACTTCAACGGCTTCTTGAATATAGGCCTTCAAAATAGATTCCATTTCCATGATTTCTTCCACATTGGTGAACCGGATCTGGCGGGCAGCCTGTACATTCTCCGTTTGTTGAATGAGAATCCCGTGTGGATCTTTTAACAAGGCACCTTTTTGAAACAGTAGTGCACAATATTCTTTAAATCCATGTATTAAAACGATGTTTTTTTTCTCAAACGTGTAACAGGGATGCATCCACTTAAAATCTTCGGTCAGCTCACAGTCAAGCACAATACTTCTCAACTTCTCGTATTCTGCCCTCCACTTTTTTGCCTTGCTTAAAAATTCATCAACCTTCGGATTCGTTTTACTTGTTGTCATCAGGAACACCCCTCATCTAGTTGGTGTCATGTCAATTTTTAGTTTTGACATTATGGTATTTGAATTATTCGATCATCAAGTATACAAGTTCCTTCTGATTATGGTTGAGTAATTTTATTGCGAGAGAGGGAAAACTAACGAGAAATGGCAGATAGGGGAATACACATGATCTCAGAATTCAAGCGATTTTTACTCGGTAGACCTATGAAATCAAGTGAACTTGCTGCAGAAAAGTTAAATAAAGTAAAAGCTTTGGCGGTTCTTTCATCTGATGCTCTATCTTCTGTCGCTTACGGAACAGAACAGATTCTCCTCGTGTTAATTACTCTGGGTGCAGTAGCAATGTGGTACTCAATTCCCATTTCCATTGCGGTTGTTGGTCTGTTAACCATCCTCATTATGTCTTACCGCCAAACCATCTTTGCTTATACAACTGGTGGTGGAGCATACATTGTCGCAAAGGACAATTTAGGAACCACTACGGGACTGGTTGCTGGTGGCTCGTTGCTCGTGGACTACATTCTAACGGTTGCTGTTAGTACTTCTGCTTCTACAGACGCTATTACTTCGGCATTCCCAGTCCTACATGAACATCGCGTTCTTATTGCTCTGTTCATGATTGCTATCGTAACGGTATTAAATTTACGTGGAATCACAGAATCGGCAACGATTTTAATGTATCCGGTTTATTTGTTTGTTGTCGCAATTCTCGTCTTAATTATTGGCGGCGGATATCAATGGATGGTGGGAAATGTTCAAGCTCATCCCCCAGAATATGGGGCGGTTGTTCCAGGAATAACTTTATTCCTTCTATTGAGAGCATTTAGTTCAGGGTGTTCGGCATTAACAGGGGTAGAAGCCGTATCCAATGCCATTCCCAACTTTCGGGACCCCGCACCGAAAAATGCTGCATTAACGCTTATCATGATGGGACTTATCCTCGGAGTTATGTTCATGGGCATTAGCCTTTTGGCTTATTTGTATGGTATTTCACCGACTCCAAAGGAAACAGTAGTATCTCAAATTGCTTCTACAGTTTTTGGACGAGGAATTATGTATTACGCGATTCAGGCTGTTACAGCGCTTATTTTATTCCTGGCGGCTAATACCGCTTTTGCAGCCTTTCCTTTACTCGCCTTTATGTTAGCCAAGGACAGATTCATGCCAAATATGTTCATGGTTCGAGGAGATCGTCTTGGGTTTTCAAACGGGATTATTTTCTTGGCCATTCTTTCAGCACTATTAGTGATTGCGTTTAAAGGAGAAACGGAAAACTTAATCCCTCTATATGCGCTTGGTGTTTTTATCCCGTTTACCTTGTCACAAGCAGGAATGATGAAACGCTGGATTTCCAAAAAGCCCCGTGGATGGTTCACACCTTTTGTTATTAATACGTTAGGAATGCTAACGACCCTTACGATTTGCCTGATCTTTTTCATTACAAAACTCTCGCAGGTATGGCCGATTTTTGTGTTCCTTCCTATCGTCATTTTCATTTTTAGGAAGATAAATCAGCATTATAGAGATTTGGCAAATGAGCTACGACTTGATATGGAAACAGACAAACCCGAACCCAAAGGGAGTGTCATCGTTATTCCTGTGGCGGGAATTTCGCAGGTGGTGAAAAACACCATTAGTTATGCGCAATCCTTGTCAGACGACATTGTCGCAGTCTACATCGGGTTCAATGATGAAGACATGAAAAAAATGGAGGAAAAATGGGAGATCTGGAATCCCGGAGTACGTTTGATTGTCTTGCGTTCCCATTATCGCAGTATTATAAGACCTTTGTTTAAGTTTATAGACACGGTTGAGTGGAAAAAAGCAGAAACGGATCATGTTACCGTCATGATACCGCAGTTTATTACCAAGCGCTGGTGGCATAACTTACTTCATAACCAAACGAGTTTATTAATCCGGGCATATTTATTCGCCCGCCAAGATGTAAAAATTGCTACGGTTCCATACCGATTAAAGAAATGAAGCAGGATCCAGTAAGCCATAAACAACGAAGAAAACCCGTCCCTTTGTAAGGAGACGGGTTCCATCATTTTTTACCTTGATCATCACGACTGTTATTTAGATCCAGTATGAGCCTAAAATTAGATTGAATGACTACCCAATCATACACTTTTTTTACGCGAATGATTTCTGGCTGAATACTATTCGAGACTCCAGAAGTGACGGTAACCACAAAGCTGCAAGAGGCCGTATTTCCTGACTGATCCCTTGCTGTACAGGTGAGCATCGTCATCCCTACAGGAAAGTCCATGGTAAAAGTGGCAACTGCAATTGGGGCAGGAGGGGAAAAAGGCCGTGTCATCCCATGGCAAGTAATTGAGGTTACCCCGCAAGTATCAGTGGCAGTGACTTCATAGGTAACAGTAGCGGAGGTTTGCCCAGGTAAAACAGGGACTGTGATATCCTCAGGGCAAGTGATGGTTGGAGGTTCGTCAATCACCGTGATGGTAAAGGAACATGCTTCCGTATTCCCAAATATATCTTGTGCCGTACAGGTGACAACAGTATCTCCCACTGGAAAAAGCGAGCCAGAAGGCGGAGAACAGGTAACAGTGACTCCGGGGCAGGTCGCAACAGGTGTTGGATAGTTTACAATAGGGCAAGGTACTACCATGTCAGGTGGGCAGGTTGGTGGCTGCACGCAGCCATTGAGCAAAACAGAAACATTGCTCGAATCCTCGTTTGCAGTAGCGATGTCAATTCTTCCGTCTCCGTTAAAATCAGCTACTGTAATGCTGAGCGGACCTGCTCCTGTAGGGAACTGAAAGGGAGGCGAGAACCCTCCCGCCCCGTTGTTTATGAGAATAGAAACGTTATCAGAACCTGCATTTGGGGTAGCCAAATCAATGACTCCATCACAATTAAAGTCAGCTGCTGTTATATCAAAAGGAAACGCATCAGTACCCAAGGAAAAGGGACTTCCTGCTGCTTCTGTAAAAGAACCTAATCCATTGTTTAGAAAAACGGTTACATTACTCGTTGCGTTATTTGCGACAGCAATATCAATAAACCCATCACCATTTAAGTCAGCAGATACAAGGCTACTGGGGGATGAGCCGCCGGGAAGTACAGAGAAACTCACTCCAGGAGTTTGAAACGTACCGTTTCCATTCCCTCTAAAAACTGTTACATCATTGGTGTCTCGATTGGCAGTGGCCAGATCAAGGTTGCCATCTCCATTAAAGTCAGCCGCTACAATATCAGTTGGGGCCAATCCTGGGTTTGTGTCAAAAGGACTCCCTGGAGCCATACTAAATACACCTGATCCATCATTCAACAAGACAGTAATAAAACTAGTTCCTGCAAGTTGGCCCCTATTTGCTATAGCCAAGTCCAAACCGTTCACACCATCAAAGTCACCTACAGCAATCGCAAAAGATTCGGAAACAGCAGGAAATACACCGGTACTATAGGCTACAGGTGCAGCAAAAGTGCCGTCCCCCATATTTAAAAGGATAAAAACCCGGTTATTGGAGGATTGATCTGTAACAGCCAAATCGATAGAACCATCTCCATTTAAATCAGCTGCTACAATTTGACCTAGTAAAGACCCGGGAAACAAAGTACTGAAGGGGATCGTTTGTGACACGGAAAATACGCCGGACCCATTGTTCAGAAGAATAGAAACATCATTGGACCCACTGTCCACTACGGCCAAATCTATGCGACCGTCTTTGTTAAAATCGGCAGAAGTAATGCTGGAAGGAGATGTTCCTCCCGTATTATATTCGACTGCGGGCTGAAAAAACGGGCAGGCCAAATTGGATTCACCCTTTCTTACAGGAATACAGGCAGTCATTCCTGATCGAAATGCTTCACTCCGGACACCAATAAAGGCAAAAAAATGCACGTGGTGCATACTATGCTAATGCCTTTGATCATGATATGGATGTTTAGGCATGAATGTGAATGAAGATTATGTAGCATTTAGCAAGATTCAATCCTTTGAAGTTATGGAATATACCAAATAACACGCCGAGGCACCTCCTGTAAAACAGGCAGGTGCCTCGCACTTTTATGCCGCTTGTTTATACTGATGGAAAACGAGATAGTGGCTTGAAGCTTCCGTGGCCACAGGTTTCCACTATCTCAGCCGGGAGTGCCCTGGTCATTACATGTATTGATTTACCGAAACCGAAACATCTGCCGGATCACTTGAGAGATTTCTGAAGTTCACATAGTACTCGCCAGGTGGGAGCCAAAATGTCTGTTTACCTATGACTTCTCCTTTTATCTGAAAAGTCTTTGGTTCCTTGCCAGGGCAAACCACTACGTATTCTATATCAGCGTTCTGTCCTGTATGGTGGGTGGTAATCTCAACGATTCTGTAGTAATTAACAGTGAACTTGGTATAATCCTCCCAAGCTATCCAACCATCAGTATTTCTTAATCCGAGCTTTCTAAAAAAGATGTTTTCATTTGATTGTTGCTGAACATTTTTGATTTGAAAGTTTTTTTGCTGTTCTTTCCCAATGACACTCCCCCCTTGTAACCAAGCCTTTCCTTGGGCTAATTTCTCAGTTTGTGGAATGTCATTTGCAAACACAGCCTGCGAACCAAAAGTTAATGCAGAAACAACTGCACCCAAAGTCATTAGCTTTTTAATCATAATCCACACTCCTATTTCCGCTTAATTTTTTCGAGCATACCTTTCGTCGACTAACGAGGTGTGTACGATGGGTCACAAATTAAAATAATACATTTTTTCCAACTATTTACATTCGTAAAACTATCATACCACACACCTTTTAACAGTACAATCGTATTATTTAAAGATATTCTGAGTTGTAGCCAATGGTACGCTTTTGCACACTTGGGATAGAATCTCGCATATTTGTTTTGCAAAAGAAAAAGCTACTCAGCAGAAGCCAAGTAGCTCATTCCCAATATTTTATGCTCTCACACTCTTTCAAAAGTTTGTTACCCTTAACAACTGGTTATGAGTTTGATCAAACAAAAAAATTTATTATGTATACCCTGTTTTCTGAAATAGTTGGTGAAGCCGTAGGTGGACCAGAACAACGAGTATCTTGGTAAATAAATCCTCTAGTATAAAAAAAGAGGCGGATAATCACCGCCTCTTTCCCTGATCTATCCAAAGCAAACCTCTGCTCTTTCCATGGATCACCATACATATTTTTGTGTAACGATTAAGAAGTTAGTAACCAAGAAAACCCATCTCCTTAAAATAGGTTTCCTAAAAGGGTGTTTGTACGTTTCGGGAAGAAAACATTACGCATTAAATAAAAAGTGTAAGGTTTTTCCTTACATTACCATTTTTTAGGAGTTGGTTGAATGCCGATTACCAAACCATTTATGACGTCGCTCAGGTTCACTTCAACGATGGGGGCTGGAACAGGGACTGGAGCAACATTTGCCATTGCCGCAACATCATTTACGAATGATGCAGGTGCTGCTGCTACAGCATTCCCTAGTACGTTTGCTTTTTACAACCTCTACATTAATGGGGTGCTTCAGTCAGGAAATACTTCCACAATTACAACGACAGCGATCACGATTCCTAATGGTGATGCCGAAAATGGCGGAACACCATTGATCGTAGAATTCGTCATCAACTGACAACCAGAAAGTAAATAAGAATTTCCCCAGGAGAGGATACACGCCTGGGGAATATTCCATAAAAGAGTAACATGTCAAGAACATGTTGTAGCCTCAGATTCTTGTACATCTTCATTACTATGAGAAAGGGCTGGAGACCATGCAGCAAAAAACCAGTAAAAGAATAGTAGTGACTCGATCTAATAATCTGAGCACCTGTTACCCAGTAATGCCGCCACTCGGGTGCCCTGATATTTTTCCCGGGCAACCTTGCCCGACCTGTCCACCCTGTCTTCCCTGCCCGCCGTGCCCCTGTACGCCTGGACTGCTAACGACAGTAATTTCTCAATACACGACTTTTTCGGATGGACAAAAAAATATATATACGAATGCCGACGCCTCACTACAGTTTAGTACTTCCGGAATTCTCGACCCCAGCACCGTATCGATTGTTAATCTTTTTATCAACGGAATTCTTCAGCCTTCAAATACGTATGTGGTCCAGCCCGGCGCCTTGATGCTTAGCGATGTCCCGTTCCAAGGTGTTCCTATAATCCTTCAGTTTATCCAGATCTCCAATTCCTAATAAACGTGTCTTACATACGGGTAAGGGACTACGAGTACGCTTGGAAGCCTTTCATCTGAGGGGATGGACGGTATCATTTTTCCTTTTAATTGGGACGAAACAAAATATTCCGAGTAGTTACAAGAATCACTTATGTAACTATTTATAGATTATTAATTAAACAAACCCGTCTCCTCAAAATAGGGACGGGTTGTTGATTTTGGTTACTTCTGTGGATTTCGTTCTCTATTTCTTCCCCTCAAACCAAAAAGACCAGCTAATCCAAGCAACCCTATCCATTCCCAGTCTGAATCAGTGTCTACTGCTGTCGTTCTGTACGTGTTGTTATTAATACCCGTGTTAGCGGGTGCCCCATTTCCTGTAACGCCTACACCTGTATTTGGGGTGTTTGTTCCTCCTGTGTTCCCTGCACCTGTACCACCAGTCTCAGCAAATGCAGTTAAACTCATTGTTACAGTTAACATTAAAGCTAACATAATTACCCTCAACTTTTTCACTTGAAGAACCCCCTTGCTGTATTGTCAATCTGAGAATAATTTTTCAGACCGTCGCATTTTTGTTTGCAGGCCTGAAGTGGAACCATGATGTTACTTTGCTCTTAATACGATAATCTTATCCAAGGCAACACTATGCAGACGGAATGAAATCTACAGCTACTTCCTGAAGATAATCGGAAGTAGTAAAATCGCTTGTTACCATGGATTTCTCCACGGGGGAAGGCTATGTTAATTTTGTAATCTTGAAATTGATTTATTGTCCTAAAACTTGAATGGGTATGATTTTGCGCTTTTGCCGAAGTGTAAACTTGTGTCGCTAAGACTAAGCCCATGAAAACAAAAAAGAGGCGGATAATCACCGCCTCTTTTCCCCAATCAATCCCAAGCAAACCTCTGCTCTTTCCAAGGATCTCCATACATATTATACCCATTCTTCTCCCAAAATCCTTGCTTGTCTTTCTCCATAAACTCAATCCCACGCACCCACTTGGCGCTTTTCCAGAAGTAGAGATGCGGGATAACAAAACGCAGCGGCCAGCCGTGCTCTGGAGTTAAATCCTCGCCGTTATGTTTCGTAGCGAACAGGTTGCCGCTTTTCATGAAGTCAACAAGCGGAATGTTCACCGTCCATCCGTGCTCAGCGTGCAGCATGACATACTTCGCTTCCGGCTTCACCTTAACCAGCTTCAGAACTTCTTCAACCGGAATACCTTCCCATTCATTATCCAGCTTGCTCCAGCCTGTAACGCAATGAATATCGTTGGTCGTGCCGCCTTTTGGCAAAGCCATCATTTGTTCGTAGGTCAGTGTTACTTCTTCTTCGACGAGACCGAAAAGACGAAAGCTCCACTCGGTGGACAGGTCTGTATATTCAGGAACCTCCCCGTAGTGCAGGACAGGAAAACCTGTCGTCTGCTTCTGATTAGGGGGAATACGGTCGCGTTTGGTGTCTGATGATGGATTAATAAACATGTTGTTTCCACTCCCCTCGCTGATCAGTGTTCTCGATTATTTCCCAACCCGCAGCAAGGCGTGATCTACCTTGATGCACATGTCCTGCACAACCTCAATGCCTTGATCGGCAACCAATTTAGCCGCTTCTTCGTTGGCAATGCCTTGTTGCATCCAGAACACTTTTGGCTTGTTCTGCATTTTCAATGCATCCTCGGCAACAGGCATCATGTCTTCGCTGCGACGGAACACATCGACGATGTCGACTGGCTGATCGATTTCAGACAGGCTGGCAACCACTTTTTCACCCAAAACCGTTTCACCCGCGATGACAGGATTGACCGGAATGATCTTGTAGCCCGCGTTCTGCATGGCTTGCGATACCATATAGCTGGTGCGGTCCGGCTTGTTGGACAGACCTACTACTGCGATCGTTTTTGCATCCTCCAGCAGTTGACGACGTACTTCATTGCTTGGATTTTGTGCCATGTGAAAACACTCCTCTTTTATATTGAAATGAAATATTGAACTACCTTTTATTCACTACGGCTGGAAACAAACTCAACAACGGTGCGGGTCATCGCTCCGGTACCGCCAGACGGTTGCATGTCGCCAGCACTTGCTGTGTACGCCGTACCCGCGATGTCCAGATGTACCCATGGTGTGTCACCAACGAATTCTTGCAGGAAAACACCGCCGATGATGCCGTGGCCATAACGTCCACCAGAGTTTTTCAAATCGGCAAAACGGCTCTTGTTCAGGCTGCGGTACTCATCGAAGGTCGGGAGTTGCCACAAACGCTCACCCGCCACGTCTGCTGCGTTCATCAGCTCATCCAACAGTGCTTTGTCGTTGGTCATGGCGCCAGAGCAGAAATGACCGAGTGCGACCACGATACCACCTGTCAAGGTAGCAGCATCCACCAGGCAAGACACTCCTTGCTCTTTTGCATAGGTGATGCAATCAGCCAGTACGAGACGACCTTCTGCGTCTGTCGTAATGATCTCTACCGTTTTGCCGCTCATGGTTGTGATGACATCGCCCGGACGGAATGCCGTTCCGGATGGCATGTTTTCCACGGTACCGACGACAGCCAGTACGTTTACTTTTGGTTTAATCTGTCCCAGTGCCTCCAATGCTCCGATCATCGTTGCCGCTCCACCCATGTCCGACTTCATGTCTTCCATGCCTGCTACTGGTTTGATGGAGATCCCACCTGTATCAAATGTCACGCCTTTACCGACCAAGCCAATGACATCGTCCCACGTGTCTCTTCCTTGATATTTGACTGCGACTACATAAGGCTCAAGCTCGCTGCCTTTTGCTACAGAGAGCACTCCGCCCATCCCCAGCTCTTCCAGCTTCGCTTTCTCCATTACTTCCACAGTCATGCCATGTCGCTCTGCTACCTCGACCATCGCATCCTTCAAAGCGCGTGGAGTCAAGTAGTTGGCTGGTTCATTGACGAGTGTACGAGCCAGATTCGTCCCGGATACGAGCGCTGAACCACGTGCAACGCCTGCCTGTACCAATGAAGTATCGGCATCTGCTGCCAAAATTTGCACCGTCGCAATTGGGTCAAACTCACGCTTTGCCTTTTGACGGTAGCCCTCGTAGTTGTATTCGGCAAGGCCAAAGGCTTCTGTCACTGCCTGTGCCAAACGATCAGCACTCAGATGCTCTGTTGTAGGCAAATCAATCACCACTGTTTTGCCGTTGCCTTTTCCCACAACCGTTTTGGCTGCACGTCCCCATGCATTTCGGGCTGCGACGAAATCAAATTTCCCTGGTTCACCCATCCCGACGATCACCAGTTTTTTTGCAGCTACGCTGTTCATTCCGTGGACAACCGTAATTTCCTTCGCCTCACCTGTTACTTCTTTGTCCTGCTGCAAGCCACTCAGACTTCCACCAAAAGCTTCGTCCAATTCCGGGTATACTTGCGAAATATCCTCGCCCTTCCATAGCGGGACAATCAGCTCATCACATGAGATATTCACAAGCTGTATGCGTTTTTCTACTGCTACTTTCATATACTCTTCCCTCTTTCTGTGTGGTAGGATACAATATGGGCACATTTGTTTAACACGATGTGTCGACATATAAGCGCAAGGGTGGAAACGTCATGGCTTTTGCCTCTGTGTAAGAAATGACATCCTTTTCCGGCAACAATTTCTCGCATTCATCTATGTAGCGAAGAACTCTTGTTACGTCCAGTCCCCAATGAACTGGCTGGTAACGAGTCAAATACTTTCGTGCATTGCCTAACATCCAGCGAGCACCTTTTATATTGCCGTACTCTTGGTGATACAGTCCGACTGACAATTGCAGCAATCCTTGCAAAAACTTGTCTGACTTGTCTTCCATCCAGATGTCTTCCAACAGATCGTGGCATTCGTAGTATTCTCCATCATTGAATTTTTCAATGAACTGTAAATACTGCTCGGGATACCCCATGGATGCATGCCTCCGTTTCGAACCTTCCGTCTTCATGGTAACACAGATTGGCAGTGACTTTACATCCAAACAAAAACTTCACGGATTAAGACAACGCCCTTCTGTTACAATAATCCTAGAGATAAGCGCACAGTAGAAAGGAATGGATTTTCCGTGGCGGATTTTTTTGAAAACTTCCCCTTATGGGCAGCACTGCTTGCCATAGGGATCGCCCAATTTATTAAAATTCCCCTCCATTTTTTCGCAACGAAAACGTGGCAATGGTCACTGCTCATGAGTACAGGCGGTATGCCCAGCTCTCACTCTTCTGCCGTGACAGCATTATCGACAGCCGTGGGACTGCGTGAGGGCTTTGGCAGCAACATGTTCGCTATTTCCGCCATTCTCGGTGTAATTGTGATGTTTGATGCCGCAGGTGTCCGCCGCCATGCCGGTATGCAAGCCGTTGTCTTAAATAAGCTGGTCGATGAATTCAACCATCTGTTAGAAGGAATGAAATCATTAAAAGTACGTCCTAGCCAGGAAAAAGCGAAAAAATTGAAAGAACTGCTCGGTCATCAACCAATCGAGGTATTAATCGGCGGTTGGTTAGGCGTCATGATTGCGTTATTGCTCCATCCGTTTTTTTAAAGGAGGGCTCCCATGCGCATTGTTTCCATCTGTCCCAGCAACACCGAAATCCTGTATTATTTAGGCCTGTATGAGCATGTCGTCGGATTGGATGATCACTCTGACTGGCCGCAGGAGTGGCAGCATCTCCCACGGGTTGGACCCGATTTGACAATCGATATGGACCGGGTCGCTGCCCTCCAGCCGGATCTGGTCGTAGCGTCGCTCTCTGTTCCTGGCATGGAGAATAATATAGAAGCTCTGCGCAACAGAGACATTCCTCATATCATCCTGAATCCTTCCCGGATCGGGGAAATCGCTCATGATATCCGACTCGTCGGTGAGGCGACAGGAACACAGAGGCAAGCCGAGCAGCTTGCGATCCAATTTGACGAAACCATTGAAAGCATCCGACAAAAGGCAGCGACATACGCTCAACGCCCCAAACTGTACTGGGAATGGTGGCCGAATCCCATTTACACACCCGGTCAGGAAAACTGGTTGACGGATGTCAGTGAAATTGCGGGTGCCGTCAATATTTTTGCAGACTATCCTGTCGCAAACGTCAAGGCTACGCGGGAAATGGTCATGGAACGTAATCCGGATCATATTTGCGTCGTCTGGTGCGGAATTGAATTGAAGCGAATCAAGCCTGACATGATCACAAACCGCCCAGAGTGGATCAACATGACCGCGATTCGAAACAATCAGGTCCACTTGTTGGAAGAAGGCCTCTATTGCCGCCCTTCTCCTCGCATTTTGGAAGGACTGGAGAAGCTGGTTGATTTGATTCATACAAAATGACACAAAAAACGTTCAAAGCCTGTGCCTTGAACGTTTTTTCTTTTTTTCTTCCATGCCACCTATGCGGCATCCATTCGTTTTCGTTACTTGCTATTCAATTTGTTGTTGACCGCTGACGGGTTCCGCCATGG
Source organism: Brevibacillus brevis (assembly GCF_022026395.1). NCBI lineage: Bacteria > Bacillati > Bacillota > Bacilli > Caryophanales > Paenibacillaceae > Brevibacillus > Brevibacillus brevis. The sequence continues at coordinate 4,909,665 of NZ_CP041767.1, forward strand.
CTGCGATTCCTTTTTCATTCAAGCTATTCAGAAAAGCTTCCGTTACTTTGCCTTCACCTTTTTTTACGATATACACATCCACCGATTTTTTCCCCCATTGCGAGAATACGTCCTGCTTGGTCTCGAAATACAGGTCAATCTTGTGGCCGCGAATCGCTCCACCCTTGTCAGCTACGACGCCATATCCGTAACCTGGGATGTACAAAATGGTCCCCAGCGGGAAAACGCGCAAATCAGCTGCAATCGTGGAATAGTCGTCTCTCCGTACTTTCACACCTGAATAGGTAATGCCATAGGACGGGTGAGATGGATTTTTGCCCGTCGACTCGTATCCTGCATAGTAGCCTGTCGCTACTACACGTACTTTTGGATATTGTTCGTGAAATACATCCGCTTTATCAATCACTTGAGTAAGAGAACTGGCAGATACCGTCCGTTTTTTGACGACACGTTGCCCCTCTTTCGTTTCCTTGATTCCAAAAGTGGATGAGACACCGTAGTCTCCCACAACATTATAGCTGTATCCATCGCTTGCGAAGGCCGTCAAGACCAGGATGAACAGCGCGATGATACTTACGAACTGCTTTCCATTCATTTCTTGGTAAACCTCCTCTCGTTTCTAGTCATGTCCCGACGAGGAGGAAAGTATACACAAATTTTGGTTGATTACAGAAATATTCAGTCAGTTGCCCATTTTTCCAATCAAATGCCAAAAGAAAAACAGGCCCGAAACAAAGGCCTGCTTGTACTTGTTTTAAAACATCCGATATCCTTTTTTGCGAAGCGTTTGAATGGTCCAGCCACTCGCCACTGTACCTGCCATGCCGCAGCCGAGAATGAGTGAATCCCAAATTCCCGGAACGATTTGTTGATAGACAAGTGCACCTACGACTACACCAACGCCGATCACAACTGGAAACCATGTTGTTTTCAAAATCATGTTTAAAATAAACCCAATGCCAAACCCTAGCACGGAGAACAAAACAATAGATACCATAAATTGCATCAAGTTCATCGACGAAAAAGACCTCCTGCCACCTTCTCCACCTTTTGCCACCTTTTCGGCAAATACAGGAAAGACGGGCTATTTTCGGTATTAAGTGTAGCAAAAAGGCGAGGGATCGGTCAATACGAGAAGCCTAGCCTATGTGTTGTATGCCTGACAGAAAAAACCGCCGATGCATTTGCTTCGACGGTTTTCTATGCGAGGTTAGTTACTCATATGGATGAGAAGAAACAGCTTCCTTCTGAGCGTCCTGTGTACCAGCTCCGTCACAGTTAGGGCAATTCTCCGAGCCCCCCAGGAGCAGTTGGAAATACCCTTGGCCATGGCAGTACGGGCACTGTTCTTGTTTTTGTCTCATGTTGAGCTCCCCTTTCGGCATACATGCGTGAAAATTAATTGCATTTATATTCAGATTATTTAGATGTATCTAACTATATCAGAATCTCCCCTTGGTTCACAATGCAGTTCATTGCGAAAAAACATAAAAAAACCGCAATGTAAGCGGAAACATTGTGGTTTATCTAGCTTATTCGCAGGATTACTTAAAGATTTTATAGGAAGTGTACTGAAAAACGGGATCGATAGCAAATGATTGACCTGTCATTCCCTGCTCCCGTTTGATATAGTCCGGCAATATGATTTTCAAATAAGTCGAAGACAGCGGATCACGAAGCAGTTCTTGTATCGGCATAAATTTCGCCTCCGCGATCTCACCTTCCTGCGGACGTGGTTCTCCCCCTATGTAATCCATCCAAAAAACGACCATATTGTCGCTAATGGACTCACGAATGACGCCTGAACGGATTCCCGCTACTTGTCGCACAACCGCCTCGACACCCGTTTCTTCCATCACCTCACGCACTGCTGCTTCATCTACAGTCTCGCCCTCCTGCACGAATCCTGCTGGAAACGACCATTGTCCTTTTAGTCCGCTGTACGTTTTTTTGACAACCAATGCTTCTTGCCCGCGAATAACAATCCCGCAAGCGCCTAGCCAAACCTTTCCTTCGCGCATCCAGCTCGCTCCTTCCACATCTTGCTAAACGAAACCCCCGGCTCTACTTCGCCGGGGGTACCTATCAATCATCCTCGTCATCTAGGAGCCCATTATCGATCATGTATCGCAGATTTTCCCGATCCCTCTCGCGGCCCTTTTCCTTGAGCCGTTCGATGGCAGGCAGGATGAGAATATCTACTTCACGCTGTACATGCCATGCCAAATCGTGTCGCCCCTGCTCCTCCAGAAAAGCTCCCACTTCCATCATAGCGTTGTACCGATCCATCTCTTCGCGGACCATAAGCCCCCGGACTTGAATGCTCGCGTGTCGCATCGTTTTACAGCTTTACTTTCTTCAGTGCGAGACCGACGCCGCCAATTTTGTACAGGTAGCGTAGGTCGCTCGCTTTTTTCATCATGGCTGCTGTGCTGCCGAACAGCTTTTTCGAACCAACTTGCCCGATACCCTCGCCTTTTCCAAGAGAGGCCAATGTCCCTTGCAGATGCGGAATGAACTTTTGTGGAAGATCGCCACGGACCAAGGCAGCGAGATTCTCACCCAGCGTCTCGCCTTCCTGGACCGCGATTTGCGCAGTTGGCGGGTACGGACGTCCTTCTTCGTTGAAAATCAAGGCACAATCTCCTACGACAAAAACATTCTCGTGACCAGGCGCACGCAAGTATTCGTCTACCTTGACGCGACCGCGCATGACTTCAAAGCCTGCTTTTTCCACGATGCTGTTGCCGCGGACACCTGCTGCCCAGATAACGGTCTTCGATTTGATTTCTTCTCCGGTGTTCAACAGTACGCCATCTGGGGTGCACTGCTTGATGGGTGTTCCAATTTTGAACTCGATGCCTTTTCTCTCCAATACATCTATTGCGTATTGGATCAGCTCTGGGTCAAAGCCAGGCAATGCAGTGGGTGCTGCTTCAATGCAGTAGACTTTCACCAGTTCTGGATCGACATCAAATTCCCGGCACAGCTCTGGCAAACGGTCGCCAAGCTCTCCGCAAAACTCAATGCCTGTAAAGCCAGCTCCACCCACAACAAATGTGAGGTAGTCCGTACGATCCGGCTCATTTTTAAATTTGGAGAACATGTATTCAATATGCTCGCGAATATTGCGGACCGCATTGATGCTGCGAATGCTAAACGCATGCTCCTTGAGTCCCTCAATTCCGAACGTTTCCGGCTCGCTGCCCAATCCGATGACGAGATAGTCGTACGACAGCACCTCGCCGTTTTCGAGCGTGACGGTCTGCTCCTCTGGCTGAATGGCTTGCACCGTTCCTTTGACAAAGTTGACTTTGTCCTTGTTCAAAATGCTATCCAAACTGACGCGGGCGTGATCCGCTGGTGCGGTGCCTGCAGCCGGCTCATGCAGCCAAGTCGTGATGTAATGATAGTTGTGCTTGTTGACCAAGGTGATTTCTGCCTCATTGTAGTTGAGCTTTTTCTGAAGCTGCAACGTTGTGAGCAAACCACCGTATCCAGCGCCAAGAATCAGGATTTTGGGTGTACCCATCAGTATCCCTTCCAATCATGTATGATTTCATTGTTCATGGTAACTTAAGGAAGATTGTGCGATTTTTCACGTGGTCTGGTACAAATTAAGATGCCCCAATTCATGATCCGGGTAGTATCGGAATTATTGCCCTGTGATGCCATCCGAACCACTCTGTGAAAAAATGCACAAAGTCAGCCATAGAAAAATGTGACAATTTCTTTACAGTCATCCTCATCTTATCGACAACCGATTGGATTTGCAAGGTTTTTTTGCCTATCATCTTTCGAATTTTTCTCCTGTTTTTCCACTTGTATGGGTTATAATGGTTGAGGAGTTCGCTTACGATTAATTCGGAGGTGCTTTGGATTGAATTTTCTGCAAAAGGACGAGCAAATCTACGACATTACAATCATTGGTGGAGGCCCTGCCGGGTTATTTACCGCTTTTTACGGCGGGATGAGGCAGGCCAGTGTAAAAATCATTGAGAGCATGCCCCAGTTAGGCGGGCAATTATCTGCTCTTTATCCGGAGAAGTACATATATGATGTAGCCGGATTTCCAAAGGTTTTAGCACAAGATTTGATCAATAATCTGAAAGATCAGATTTCCCGCTTTCAGCAGACCATTTGCCTGGAAGAAAAAGTGGAAAATGTCGTAAAAAAAGTAGACGATGTGTTTGAAATTACAACGGACAAAGGCACTCACTACTCCAAATCCGTTATCATCACTGCTGGGGTAGGAGCGTTCGAACCTCGCAGGCTGGAACACCCAGATGCCGTCAAATATGAAAAATCCAATCTGCACTATTTTGTTACCGATCTGAACTCCTTCAAGGGACAGCGTGTAGCTGTTATTGGCGGCGGTGATTCCGCTCTGGACTGGTCCCTCATGCTAGAACCTATCGCAAAAGAAGTACACCTCATCCACCGCAGAGACAAGTTCCGCGCACATGAACACAGCGTAGAAATGCTCATGTCCTCCAAAGTAAACGTCACGACACCTTACGAAATTTCAGCTTTGCACGGCGAGGAGCGCATCGAAAAGCTCACACTGGCCAATTGCACGACAAAAGAAGAAATCGATCTGGAAGTCGATGCAGTCATTGTCAACTTCGGCTTCATCTCCTCTCTCGGTCCGATCAAGAACTGGGGGCTGGAACTCGAAAAAGGCTCTATCGTAGTCGATACACGCATGGAATCAAACATCCCGGGTATTTTTGCAGCAGGCGATATCGCAACCTACCCCGGTAAGGTCAAGCTGATCGCTGTCGGATTTGGTGAGGCCCCTACCGCTGTAAACAACGCAGTTTCCTACTTTAATCCGGATGCAAAACTGCAGCCTGGTCATTCTTCTAGCATGGACAACTTCAAATCGTAAAAATGTTTCGTCCCTGTTGTTGCCTCCGATGGCTGCGACAGGGATTTTTAATTCCTTGCATAACGGCTTTTGTTGGCGCGCACAGTAGAAGCAACGAGGAGGCGATACGCTTTGAATCATCTCTGTCCAGTCTGCAATGGCTTTACGCCGCTCCAACAAGCGTGTTCAACGTGCGGTCAAGCTATGCAAGATGCAGGCCGACTTTATGACTTTTATGGGAGCTACAGCCCGTACCGGGAGATAGACGATGCCAAGATGGACAACGGTTACCTAGATCGGAAGCGCCACCAATGCATTCATACAGGCTGGTGTCCCTCCTGCCAATCCGAAGAGATGGTCTTTCTGGATGAATGGACCCCCGTTATGCTTGTAACCGATATGGAAAAGGACGCGTACCAGTAAGTTGGTCACGTCCTTTTTTGTTCGAAACGTTATTTTTTCTTCATGGCCAGCTTTTCCGCCATGCGAGAATTGTTTGCTTGCATTTGCTCCAGCATTTGTTGAAGTGACTCCTTAATCTTGGCTGTATCACCAGATTCAATCGCAGAGTCAAAAGCTTCGTGTGTTTTTTTCATTTGCTCGATCCGAGCTTTTCGGGCGTCACGCTCTTCTTTTGGCCCCATGTTTTTGTCTTTCCATTCCTTGAACTGCTTTTCCATCTGTTCGTTGGTGATTTCGCCCTTTTTGACTTTTTCATTCAGCTTATTGATCAGTTGCTTCCGTTCTTCACGCTTCGCCTGCCACTTCGGGTCATCACTCAACGTCTCGAACTCGCTCATTAAACGATCTCGTTCTTTAAACGCTGCCTGCCATTTCCCCACGCTATCCGGTGCATATTTTTCCGCTAGCAAGAGCATGTACATTTTTTGATGAACGCCTCTGTTTGAGCTGTTTCGCACCTTCATGTGCTTCTCTCCATGCTCATCATGGCTGTGAGTCGGCTTGATCACCTGGGCAACTGTTGCAGTCGCATCTTGGGCCAACGCGACACCCGGCATGGTGAGACCCATTAGCAACGCTGTTGTCATCATTCCTTGCTTCCACATCTTCATCCTATTCACTCCTTCTAGTAGATAACGTCTAACGTCTATGATTAATCCGTTAAAAAGGACGCAACTCTTCTCTATCCAGCCCCAATAGCTTTACGAGGCCCATTTGCTCCAGATCGCTTTTCGTTTTTTCGGTGCCATACTGATAAATAAGCTGGTAGATGGCCCGCAGGTTGTCATCGTATTCGTCGTTGTCCCGATCCGGCATGTCAGACCATAGCGTATGCCCATGCATCCACATCATGAAATCGCCGTGAACACAGTTATTGAACAGATCGCGCATCATGCCCACTTGTACGTCGGTCGCTTCGATCTCAAAATCGTACGTGGCGGAGCCTTTTTCATCGCGAATTTCTGCCACGGTCGTTCCCGCTTGCAAGGTCACGTAGTAGTGTTTCTTATCCAGTGTCACTCATCTCCTTTTTGGATCGTATCACCGACTTGAAAACTTTTCCTCCTTACCATGTGCAAAAATCGCAAAAACATGTATTTAACAAGCAAAAAAGCCCTCCATCAGGGGAGGACTCTTTCCTGCTTTCAATTTCGCCTGTACGTTATGATCGATCTTCTTTCCGCAAATTATGCCCGGTGTTCTCTCCTGTTTTCGGGGGAGTGCTGCGTGAGCCGGCGGATGCTTCCGTTGGGCGCTTGTCTTTGTTGTTGTGCTTGGACATGTAGTTCCCTCCCTTACTCGATGAGTAGCTGCCCATGTAGTATGTCCCCACCCGAGAAATGAAAAAACACCTTGACCAGCTAAGCAGGCCAAAGTGCTTGTTTGTTGATCTATGCCAATAAGAAAATCGAATTATTTCACGACTAATTTTGCTACCATCTTGGCATGATCTGGTCCACAGATCACGTTGCAAAAGATGGTGTACTCGCCAGCTGTATCGATTTTCATCGTTTTGCTGCCATCTTTTTGGAGGTCTACATCCAGCCCTTGGATACCAATACCGTGAAAGCCTTCTGTCGACTTGAAGTTGATCGTGAACTCTTCGCCTGCTTTTACTTCATAGGTTTCTTGATTGAATTTCCAGTTACTAGCTTCGATATTCACTTGTGTGCCTGTAGTCGCTGCAGTAGTCGCTGCACCCGTGCTAGCAGCTTCCTTGTCTCCGCCGCATGCTGTCATCAACATTGCAGACAATGCAACTGAAGAAATCAATAGACCCCACTTCTTGTTCACTTTTGACCCCTTCTTTCTTCTTTTTCTACACTTCCATCTTACTCGATGAGATCAATCCAAAATCTGACATCTTGTGAACGAACAGTGACGAATTGGGGAACGATTGTTGAACATGAGCGTTCATTTTGGATTGATCATGTATACCGTGATCTCTGGAAAGCAATTCAGCCGGATTGGCAGCCTGGAAGTACCTAGTCCGCGACTGATACCAAATACACCAACGGATTGATCCTCTTTTTGCCCGACATGAAAATGCTTGTAGGCGCCAACAGTCCGATTGAACAAGCGAATTTGTCCACCATGGGTATGTCCGCTCAAGAGAAGATCAGCCTTCAAATCCTCGTTGTAAATCAATGAGATTATATTGGGGGAATGGGCCAAAAATATCGTCATGTTCGCCTGCTGGATCTCTTGTTCCGGACGCTGTTCATTGCCGTAAATCGAATTATCGAAGCCATATATCCAAATGCGACGGCCGCCCTTTTCTATCACGGTACTCTCGTTTTCCAACACCTTCATTACCTGCTCCCAGGCCTCTTTTTGCGAATGGTAGGCAGCATCGGAATAGACGTTTTTGTGAAGTCTCCCCGCTTCTCTCTCGTAATTGCCAGGAACGAAGAATATTCCATCCCTGCTCTTTACTTTCGCTAGCTCGCTCAACACACGCGTCAACTGCCCGCTGTGCTGTGTCAAATCTCCCGTGACCATCACCAAATCGGGATCGTGGACATTCACCAGCTTGTGCAGCTCTCCATTCCAAAATCGTATTCGTCCATGAGGATCGGAAAGATGGACCAATGTAAGTGGAGGGACAGAAGGAATTGTCAGCTTCACTGTCGATGTTTTGACGTAAGTCGTATGGTAGGCGAGAAAGATTATTCCCACCAGGATACACATAATTGTCGTTGTCATCATTTTCGGAACAATCCTCGCTTTCTTCCGTCTTATGGTTTAGAGGAGTGGATCAGTGATGATTTTGAGGAACACTCAAGGTATTCTTACCGTTTTCTCGTTCATGCTTCTTTTCACCTTTTTCGTCCAACCTTTTCCTGCGTCTGCCTGTAGTTGTGCCAGACCTCCTGACCCTTTAACAGCAAAAGATCAGTCTGCTGCTGTATTTACAGGCAAGGTGCTCCAGGTAAATGAGCGAACAGACTGGCTTCGTTGGCTCCCCTTTTGGGATAAACCAGAGCGGGGAGGCTTTGATGTTATTTTCGAGGTGCAGTCCACGTGGAAAGGAGTAGATCAGACACAAGTTCAGATCGTCACCAGCAGCCTTGGAGGTGCATGCGGCATTCCTTTTCAACCGGGTCAAGAATATCTTGTCTATGCCTCTTATTGGGAGCTAAATGAGCTAGAAACCAATATCTGTACACGAACAGCCCTCAAAGCGGATGCAGGAGAAGACTTGCAAGTATTGGGGTCTGGTACAGTGCCTGTCCGTTCAGCAAATCTCGATTGGAATAATTATTTATCCATTGGAATTGTCATCATCATCGCAGGAGGAATCTTGTTCTATCTCTTTTTGTTTCAAACAAAACGGAGACGATAACTCCATCGTCTCCGTCCTCTAAATTCATTTCAGATAAGCTTTTGCCCGGTACTCCGAGAGATTAAAGGATTGCCAGGTATTGTCCTCATACAAAATCTCTTTCCGCTCTTGCAGCATCTCTATAAACCTTTCTTCTACCTTTCTATCCCGAACAAACTCCATAACTACTGGTATGGCATCATAAGACAGCTCGCTCAAATACTCGATGTCGATATGTCCAGTAGCATGATAGCGCTGTACATTGTTTTTGGCGATAATGACGTCCATATTCATGTAATTCAGAATAACGTAACTCACGAGTGTCACAATCGCGTAATACTTGATCAAGGAGAAACCGTCTCTCCAAATTTTCAAAAGAGCAATGATAAACAACACAAACAGAAAGATCATGAAAACGTGAGCTAACAGCCGCGTATGCGTATACCCGTAAGCATCCTCATACAGCGAGAGGCGAAAATAGGCGGACACAAGCATGAAGCCCGTACAAATCGTCAGCATACTCAGCAGAATTTGAATGATCTGGTAGAGCATTGGCTTTGCCCGTGATGCAAAGTGCATCGTACATAGGAGAATCAAGAAATTAATGACAGTGACGGTCACCAGCTCATTGAATCCATTTCTAGCATACTCGGCGTACGTCAATTCATCTGGTAAAACTCGCTTCGCCCCGATGAACAAATACGATATCTGAATGTATGTAAACGCTGTATACACAATATTGATGATCGCCAGAATCGTTACAAGGATAACTCCATCCCAGACAATCTTTTTGTCATGTACCGGCAGTTCCACTACTTCTTCTCGTTTCCCGAAAAGAGAATACATGTAAGCAAACACAAGGATCGTAATGAGCCCGATTAGCATCATTCGAAAGATTGCTTCAAGTGAATCGACATCAATCACCCTTCGCGGGATTTGCCCCAGAAAATGTCCAAACACACTATCCGCATTCGAAAGCAAGGAGAGTACAATCACCAGAAGAGGCACCGAAATGGCGATTCCGATGAAAACCTTCTTCATTACGCCATACTTCTCCTGGTCCACCCTGTCCTTGATCCGTTCCTTTGTCAGCCTAAATGGCAGGCGCGTATACTTCGGGGTGTAAAGGAGCAATGTCTCCACCATCTCCATGAAAAAGCCTGCTTCGTACCATTTCGCTTGATGACGCTTGGTGATTAGAATCGTTTGGATCACAAATAAAAACGGAATCAGTACCAGGTTGAACAGATGAAAATGAGGATTGGAAAATAGAAAAAAGGTTAGCGCCAGTAGAAAAATCGGAAGCGTCCATATCCAGTCGAATACTTGCTTTCGAGAAAAGCGTAAATGAATGCGTTGCCTAGCCTGCCAAATAAAAAGACCGTACAGGCCCATTACGAACAACAGATAAGAGATGCCAAAGCCTTTCCCGTAAAACATCCAGTCAAACAGTATGCCGATCCCAAATGCCCCTAGCAAAAGCCACTGCAAGCCTTTTTGTTCTTGCGTAACATCAGCCAAGCTCTTCACTCCTTACGACTTTTTGCCCCCAAAAATAACGTAAGAGCAGACTCCATAAAAGAGCTGCTCTTGTAAGTACGTGCGTAATTGGTTAAATGTTACAATTTTTACCCAAACTGTTTTTACTTTAAATTCTCGGCAATCAACAGCAATTCTTTTTTCGTCAACGCTGGATTCATGGCACCCACTTCAATGAGCCTGTTTTTGTCCTCTTGATAAACCTTTACAAGTTTTTGCTCGGTTCCATCCAATAGCTTCTGAGCTACATACATTCCCTCATATTTCTGGACTTTCACTTTTTCTACAATTGCATCCTCTCCTGCTGCTTCTTCGATCCATTTCACACCTTCAAAGTTCGTGATGGCAATGTACACGTCCCCGTCCGTCCCTGCTCCTTCACTCCCTTTGTACAACGTAAAGACTCTATTTATTGTCGGCTTAGGAGATACTTTTCGCATGACGATTTGTTTCTTGTCCTTCTCCGCCTCCTTGTGCATTTCTGCGAATAATTCTGGTTGGCTATAATCAAATGGATACTCGACATGTCCTTTTAAGAATTTGTAGCCACCCGCTATCTCTGCTGGTACCTCATAAAAGCTGCCCACTTCTTTCTGCAACGGTGGTGTGGCCAAATGTTCAACAGGAATATATGTGAAGGAAACACGTTTTTTCGGATTGTCCGGTCCAGGTATATAAATAGCTGCCCCTTCTCCTTGCTTAAGCGAGTTTCGTGCGTCTTCAAAAGTTTTCATTGTTTCAGCGCTGCTTTTTTCCTGTGGAGTAGTAGTCTGCTGCACTTTTACTACTGCTTCCCCTTTTTCATTCTTCAATTCGTATACCTTCATGGCTGCATATGCGGATGTTCCTCCAAATACAAGAATAGCAGCGACCAGTAATCCCAATCTTTTTTTCATCTGTTTTCCCTCCGATATATTTTTTCGTTCCTTGATTTTTTGAAGGACTTGATCCTTGACATCGAAATCATCGGCGGCTGCAAGTAACTGCTGTTTCCATTCATCGGGTTGCTGAGATCGAGTCATGTCTATCACCGCCTTCACTCACGAGCATGTAAGATTTACATTTTTTCAATGCACGCTCATACTGTTTTCGCAGCGTAGCTGGCTTTGTATCGAACAACAAGGCCAGCTCGTCGTAGCTGCGTTCTTCCACCACCCGCAAGATCAGGAGATTCCGCTCCTTTACGGATAGCTTTGATATCGCTACATGAAGAGGGTTGTTCAAGTACTCGGTATCTTCTATCTTCTTTTCACCCTCATGGCGACTAACCGTCTGAATTCCCGCTCGCAAAAAAGTGACCACGCGATTGAGCTTCGCCCTGTTTAACAAGTTCAAGCAATGATGATACGCGATCTTATACATCCATGCTGAGAAAGAAACGTTGTGTCGATAGCTGTCCAACTGCTCGAATGCCTTCAAGAAAACCTCCTGGACAGCATCCTCCGCTTCCTGTCGGTGTCCCAGCATGTGATAGCAATACACGAACAACGGCTTTTGCATCGCATCGATGATCAAACCAAATTGGTCGATATCCCCGGATCTGACCTCCTTTAGCACTTGCTCCATTTCCCTATGATCCAAGCCCTCTCACCTCCGATTCGCACGTATAACAAACAAAGGCGTCATTTTGTGACAGATTGCCGCAAAAAAAATCCATACCGAAGTATGGATTCCTTGTGTTATTTCCACTGAACCTTGTAAAGCTCATTGTTCGTTTTGGCATAAAGAATGTATTGTGCGGGTACGTTTATCTCTACAATCGCATCGCTCTTCAAGTCCATGATTTTCTCTGTTTGATCTGAAGCGAGCTGTGTCCGGTATAAAGCTTTGTCGCTGTCCAGATAGAAAATGTTTCCACCTACGACATCGACGATTTTTCCCTTGATCTGCTTGCCATCTTGCAAGTGTTTACCCTCTTTTGAAATCAGTACATGCCGAAAGTTGCTATCTACGTAGGAAATCGCGTCGGTATAAACCTCAAAGCTGCCGCCTTTACTTACATCTATTTTCGTGTCATCTTTTGTAAGCTTCGTTTTTTCTGACCCATTCAGCTTCATTTTATAAAGTCCGTGATCAAGGCTGTCATGGAAGTAATACCAGCCATTCGAAACCGTTGCTAAGTCTACATTTTCAAGCACTTCCTCTATTTTGTCCGAATTGGTTTTCGCTTTATACAGCATCGCGCGGTTGTCGTCCGTATAAGCCGTAAAGTACATATCGCTTTCATCCAAGACAAAGGACGTAATCTTGTCTCCCACAAATTTCACAGCTTCCGGCGTGCTGCTACCTTGCTTTACTTTGTAAAGAGAGCTTTGCTGCAGCCCTTTTTCCGCTGCTGGATCGTTGACCTGCAAGTAATAAATCTCTTGATTTCCTCGATAGATTTTACCGGTCACCTGATTGGCTGGAGTCACTTTCATCGGACTCTCATTGACCAATTTATCCTTGTAGATCGTACCCTTCAGCTTGCTGTCAGCATCTGCGACAAAGAAGAATTTCCACTCGTCTCCTACCCGAATGATGCCAGACGCCGCACCCTGTATCTCCTGCTTGTCCTCGCCCTTCATGGTTAGTGTGAGTTTAATCTCATATTTTCCTTTTTCCGAGGGAGTAAAGGTTCCTGTTATCTCATACTTCTCTTTTCCTTCCGTGACCTTCACGTCTTCCATCACGAGATCCTCATCAGGACCAGTGAAGTGAAACTCCGCATCCCCTTTTATCTTCCCGTGTTTTGCAATCGTTGCTGTTACCGTGACTTTCTCACCCACATTCACATCGAGTTGTGGAAATAACGTCAGATTGCCTGCCACATATCCTTTTGACTTCATCTGTGGTGCCGCGTCAATGGTAGCTGGAATAGCCGTACACAAAAGGATAGTCGAAAATACGCAAGCAGTAAGCCATTTGAATTTCTTCACCATAACAATCCTGCCCCTCATCCTTTCATTTCACTTCCGATTATTACCAACTATAAATGTCAGTTCATATTTTGTAAATTTCTTTTATTTCGTACAAAAAAATACCCCTTCAACTCGTGCGCAATCATTCACACAAGTCGAAGGGGTTCTGTCCTTATCCTTCTTAGTCGTCACATTTCTCCGCTTTTCCTTCAGCCAACGCTGTTTTGAACGAAGATCCACAGCCACAAGAAGCGACTGCATTCGGATTCTCGATGGAGAAGCCTCCACCCATCATCGATTCCTTGAAATCGATCTCTGTACCTTTAATGTATGGGTAGCTGTCCTTATCGACAACAATTTTCACACCGTTTTGCTCGAAGGTCTCGTCGCCTTCTTTCATCTCTTCGTCCCAGCCCATCCCGTAGGTAAAGCCGCTGCAACCACCAGTTCTGACACCTACCCGCAAAAACACATCGGGCTTGCCTTCTGCTGCCAGCATTTCTTTTACTTTCAGACTGGCGCGCTCTGTCAATGTAATCATGCTTCTTTCCCTCCTTCACAGGCTCATCATTCCTGCACTTGTTACAACCAGTATATTCAGTTTACTAAGAAACGCTTCTTCCCACAAGGTTCCCCTGCACTTTACGCGTTCATTCTCTCTTTCCAAATAAAAAAGAAGGGTTTCCCCTTCCTATGCAAAATGTGCATTGTTTTCCATTAAATAAAATCTATACGCTTTCTTCCGGTTCCCTGCCTTAGACAGACTATGATCGATCTGGTTCAGTTCGTTGTGTAGTTGATCAATTTGTATACTGTATTCTAGGACATCTGGATGATCTAACCCAAACTCTAACCCCATATATACCATACGCTGTCGAAGGAGTTCGATTTTCTCGAGCAAAACGTCCCGCATTTGAAGCTCCTCCTAATAATAGATCAGGCTTTCTTACTATATTTTACAAGAACAGCTAGAATTTCGCAAACGGAAAATTCCTACTTTCCCCAATTAATGCCGATATTTGTTAGTTTTTTACAATATTCCGTACATAGAAATAACGACTTTTCATGAACAATGGAGTGGAAAATCGGGCGAAGAGGAGCCGAGTGTAGAGTTGGAGAACTTATGATATTGTTCGTACTTACCAAGAGGTTTATAATATAGGTGCTCTTGTTGCCCGAGATTCGCTTTATTCCTAAGAGCTTATCCACTCCCATGGAACGAATATCGATTGGGTACGACTGGATTAAAGCTCTTTCATCTAAGAACCATTGACTTTGAAAGGAAGTGTTTGGAATGGCGCTTGAAACGATTGCCATACAAGACAAATCTCTCGCCGGAATTGCAGAAAAAGTTATGCATGGCGAAAGACTTACCTTGGAAGACGGTGTCACCCTTTTTAATTCCAACGATCTTTTGACGATTGGACAATTGGCTAACGTTGTTAACTATCGCAAGAATCAGGATAACGTTTACTTTTTGCAAAATCTGTACATCAACCCAACCAACGTATGTGAAGCTCATTGCAAATTCTGTGGCTTCCGCCGCGATGAAGGGGATGAAGGTGCCTACACGATGAGCATGGAAGAGTTGCTTCATTATGTAGAAACGCGCTTCCATCCGGGTATCCGTGAATTCCATATCGTTGGCGGACATAACCAGCACAAGCCATTTGAATACTACCTCGACACCCTTCGTACCTTGAGAAAAGCGTACCCGGATGTGACGATTAAATCGTATACAGGTGCTGAGATCGAGTTCTTCTCCCGTATTTCCGGTCTATCCATCCGCGAGGTTTTGCAAGAGCTGATGAAAGCTGGTCTGCAAAGTCTTACTGGTGGTGGCGCTGAAATTTTGACTGAGCGCTATCGTATGAAAATGAGCCCGGAAAAAGCAAGCACAGACATGTACCTGCAAGTACACCGCACGGCTCATGAGTTGGGCTTGAAAACACATACCACCATGCTGTACGGCTCCATTGAGACGTTGGAAG
This sequence comes from Brevibacillus brevis, assembly GCF_022026395.1. NCBI lineage: Bacteria > Bacillati > Bacillota > Bacilli > Caryophanales > Paenibacillaceae > Brevibacillus > Brevibacillus brevis. The sequence goes on from NZ_CP041767.1 coordinate 4,924,752, forward strand.
AGCGCGTGATTCACATGCTCCGCCTGCGCGAGCTGCAAGATGACACAAACGGCTTCATGGTTTTCATTCCATTGGCTGTTCAACCGATCAAAGCAACAGCTGGCATCAAACGCCGCAACTCTGCCATTGATGATTTGAAAACAATGGCAATCAGCCGTCTGATGCTCGATAACTTCCAACATATCAAAGCATACTTCATTAACATCGGTACCCAGCTCACACAGCTTTCTCTGCAAATGGGAATTTCCGATGCTCACGGAACCTTGATCGAGGAGCGCATCAGCCACTCAGCCGGTGCACTTACCCAGCAGGCTCTGACAGTAGATGAGTTGGTTTGGTTGATCAAAGGCGCAGGAAAACGCGCCCTGGAACGCGATACCTTCTACAACGTGATCAAAGAACATTAATCCATAAAAAAGCTGATGCTCCAAATCACTTGGGCATCAGCTTTACTATTTTGATACGTGCACGGTTGATCATGCTCCCCGATGAACATCCTAAGAGAACAATCTACAGAGGAAAATCTGCATCCAGCAGTTCTTCTTCCTCCCGTAATTTATTCTTGATTTTCACCAGTAATTCATCCGCTGTTGGAGCTTGTACCAATGTGCCGTTTACAAGCGCGAATGGCTCCATGTAGCATTCACCGCAATACCCTAGACAGCCGTACTCGAGTACGTCCACATCCAGATCAGGATCATTTTCCAATGCATCCACGACGGATTGCGTATAAGAGGAAACATTGCTCGCGCAAAATTCTACTAGTGGTTTCATCTATTGTCACCTACCGATTATTTCGACATCATCACGTACTTTATTGTACCGCGACTTTGATAAAAATCCAGCGGAGAAAACGGGAAAAAGATTCTGCTTGCATTTTTAGTGAAAGAGACTAAAAATAGAGTGGGTGCTGTAAAAAACGGACAGAAGAAAGGACTAGACCTTCTATGAAACGACTTGTGATCCTTGGAGGAGGATACGGGGGTCTTCGTATTATTGAGCGAGTCCTGTCCCCTGATTTACCAGATGACGTATTTATAACCCTCGTAGACCGTATGCCGTTTCATGGCTTGAAAACAGAGTATTACGCTCTGGCGGCAGGTACTACACCGGAATCTCACCTGCGTGTTACTTTTCCAAATGATCCACGCCTGACCGTCAAATACGGAGAAATTGCTGGCGTGGAATTGGACGAGCAGGTCGTCAATTTTGCTAACGGGGACACCCTCTCCTACGACTGGCTTGTAATCGGATTGGGTTGTGAGGATCGTTACCATGATATCCCTGGTGCTGATCAATTTACGTGTTCGATTCAAACCATGGGAGCTACTCGCAACACATACATGGCAATCAATAATGTGAACCCATACGGCACGGTTAGCGTTGTAGGCGGTGGTCTTTCCGGGGTGGAAATGGCTGCTGAGCTGCGCGAGAGCCGTCCCGACCTGAATGTACGCATCATCGACCGCGGTCAAAGCATTTTGAGCCCATTCCCGAAAAAACTTCAGGAATATGCTTCTCAATGGTTTATTGAGCACGATGTACAGCTTGTTTCCATGGCGAATGTCACTGGTATCGAGCAAGGGATCGTGTACAACCACAACCAGCCTGTTGAAAGTGATGTTATCGTATGGACAGCAGGTATTCAAGCGAACAAAATCGTGCGCTCTCTGCCGATCGAAACAGACAACATCGGACGCGCCAAACTAAATCAGTATCATCAAATCCCATCCCATACGAACGTGTATGTGGTAGGCGACTGCGCAAGCACCATCATTGCGCCGAGCGCACAAACAGCTGAGATCCAAGGCGATCAAATTGCCCTGATGTTGAAAAAAGACATCAAAGGTGAGGAGTATCCAGCCTCATTGCCTGTTCTCAAGCACAAAGGCTTCCTCGGTTCCCTCGGCAAAAAGGAAGGCTTTGCCAGCATGGGGAAAATGTCTCTGGTCGGTCAGATGGCTCGTGTCATCAAGAGCGGTCAGCTATGGATGTACAAAAAGCATATGGGATAGTGTACAAGCCTGTTGGCCGGATGGTCTAACAGGTTTTCTTTTTGTATATAATCTCCAAGCTGAATCGGCATAATATCGTAGACCGGAATAACCAGCTTGGAGGTTTTTTTAGTGGAATCAAACACATATGAGGATATGAATGATACGCTGGCTGACAACTACATGCCGATGACTTCCTTTCGAAGTGGAGTCGAAGAGACAGTCAGACCAGATGTAGCATGCTACACCATTCAAATTGTGAACATCGCGCTGGTCGGAGATTCACATTCATGGGTTCTGATAGATGCGGGGATGCCGCAATCGGCGGAACAAATCATCGAGATTGCCCGGGAGCGCTTTGGTGAAGAAGCAAAGCCAAGAGCCATCCTGCTCACTCACGGTCATTTCGATCATGGCGGGGCAGTCGTCGAGCTCGTAAAAGCGTGGAGGGTTCCCGTCTATGCCCATTCGCTTGAAATCCCTTATTTGACAGGTCAAAAATACTATCCGGAGCCAGATGGAACGGTTGAGGGCGGGCTGCTTGCGAAGATATCACCGTTGTTTCCAAATGAACCAATCGATTTGGGCAGCCATGTTCATCCTTTGCCCGAAGACGGGAGTGTTCCCGGAATGCCTGGATGGCGCTGGATACATACGCCTGGACATTCGCCCGGGCACATTTCGTTCTTTCGTGATGAAGACAGAACTCTTCTCGCAGGAGACGCTTTTGTTACGGTAAAGCAGGATTCGTTGTATCAAGTCGTGACTCAGCAACAGCAATTGACCGGTCCCCCTGTTTATTTGACAACCGATTGGCAGGCAGCTTGGCAATCCGTCGAAAAGCTTGCCAATCTCGCCCCTGCGTATGCAATCACTGGTCACGGTCCACCTATGTATGGCCAGGAATTGGCCGATGGATTGGTCCAATTGGTTGCTGAGTTTGATCGGATAGCTGTTCCCAAGTATGGACGATACGTGGATATGGAGATGTAGACTGGTACAAAAGCTGACGTCGGGATCGTATGGACGTCAGCTTTTTATGGTTGGTAAGAAGATACCTTTTCCTACTCAACCAACCTGGGCTGGAATCGCTGGGCCAATAATCGCGTAGCTTTCGCAGGATCAATCTCGAACACAAGCAGCTCTTCGCTCCCTGAAACCGCCACACAAAGCCGTTCCCCGGTCGGTGAGATCAAAGCTGTCGTCACTTGTTGATTTGGAATCGCGTAGTTCACACTGGCGAAGTAGATGTTGTTTTCCAAGCTTCGGCAAACCATTGCCCCGTTGTAAAAATCGGGATTGCTGACTTCTCCTGTAAACATCGGATGGAAAACGATGCTCGCCCCACGGCGTGCCGCCCACCGTACCGTCTCTGGATATCGCCATCCTTCATGGCAAATGACAATGCCAAACGCCACATCCTCTATCGTAAACATTTGCCGCCCTTCGCCGGGAATATAGTCAAACTGATCCTCATCTGGGTCGATCTGATTTTTTATTTGCAGCCCAAGGTCTTCTCCCTGTTTCCCCACCACAAAGGCGACTAGATGATAGCCGCGCTCATCCTTCCATTCCATCGGTAAAATGACGGCGAGCTGGCGTTCCTTCGCCAGAGCACGAATCTCTTCCAAAGCTCTCCGTTGTACCTCATGATCGTATGCTTCCACTTCATAGCCAACACCGCGCAGCCCCGGAATCATCGATTCAGGAAAGCAAATCAGATCGCAATTGTTTTGCGCAGCATTTATCATCTGCTGCTTAATGATTGCAAGCCCCTCCGCCGCTGATTGGGGGAACCTCGTCTGAGCCAGGCCTATTTTCATGGGAAATCCCTCTTTCTATAGAAAATTTCTTTTTAACCTCGTGAAAAATTCAAATCTATCAGCCTGTTCAGGCAGAGCAGACACCTGTGCATCCCCTAGCTCAAGGATGGTCCACGAGCCATTTTCCAGCTTGGCGATATCCATAGTAAAAAAGCGGCTCTTGATTTTTTTCGCTACCTCTAAAAATGGCTTGAGATCTGGCAGCGTTTCGTCATATTGTCCTTCCTCCCAGTAATTTTCCATGTACATGGGTTCACCATCCAAAAAGAAAACGCGATATTCCTGGGATAATGGCATGTTGCTCTGCGAGTGATGGGTCAAAAATTGAAGCTTCAGAAATTCTCGAAAGACGACTCCCTCATTCAACTCATCCTGTTGCAGCTCCAAAAATCGGCTTGTCACTTTCTGTACCTTTTCATTATCGGAGGCATCGGGAATATAGCAGGCCTCATTCCAATCGTGTTTTCGAGATTTCACAAAATCTTTGATCATGATCGGAGCCTGTCCAAATCTCTTTACAATCCGATACACGTTTTCAAATGACGCGTCTATCTCTTCTTTGTGCAGCCAGACCGACAGCGGGGTGAAATCTTTGATGATCTCATAAGATTCAGGCAGGTAATGGCAATGCACGTACTTTTCGGGTGTATTGATTAACTCTATATTTTTGGCTAGCAGCGCGTCGTACAATTTTTGGTACAGGAACGGCTTTAGCATCCATCCCCTGTAGATAGCCGTTACTTTTTCAGGAGAGGGTTGGATTTGTTTCACTGCCCCTAACGGGTTGTCCTGGTATATCAGTTGTTCCAAGCTGATCAGATGAATGTCCAAGCCGAGTTGTTTTGCGCACGTATACTCATATTCATAGGTTTCATCGACTTTGTTTTCTTGAAATGGTTGACCGCAAAATAGGACTTTCATCTGCACGATCCTCCTCTCAGAAAAATTGGAAATATCATCCCATTATACAAGATAACTCTTTGAACGTAAAAACCGTCAAGACTAATCCTGACGGTTTTCTCATCTTGCTATTTTATCTCTTTTGGACACGTAAAACAGGCACTTTTTTCGGTTCAAAGGTGTCTGCCAGTATCTTCTCTTGAATGACATTCAGCTTGAGCAAGCTCGAAATTTTCCCGGTATCCGCCTTCGACATGAGGCGCCAAAGCGAAGGATCGGGCAAGGCGTTGTAAAGGCGATCATCGTTGTATTCTCGCCGCTCCTGATAGGAGATCAGCAGCTTGTATTCGCCTTCTTCTGCGCTGCCTGCTTCGCTGTAAGCTTCAATCAGTTTACTCCGCAGCTCGTTCAACTCTTCCTCTACCTGCTTCTGAATTTCCTTCAACTCGTAGTAGCGAGCAATCGGTTGGTCCATCCGCTTTTCCTCCTTTAGTTACCCCTGTACCCAAAATCCTTATGAGGAAAAGTCCGTTGGCAGAACCATTCGCTGGCAACGAAAAACAGCCTCCTTTTTTATAGGAGGCTGCGGTCAAGCTCTGCCATTATTATTTTTCAATTATCGTGTTGATCGCTTCACCCGGGTGTTTTTTCAAGAAAGTAGAATACTCTACTTCCCATGGATTCCATTTGCCTTCCCCTTGGTAGCCCCATACGGAATTGATGCGGGAAACGGTATCTGTGTTGTTCATCCCTACAAGTCGTTGCTCCCCGACGAGCTCAAATGTGCCGTTCGCATCCATATCGACTGGAGTCAAAGAGCCGAATGGATAGGAGAATACAGAAACAGCATCTTCTGTTGGCTGCACTTTGCCTGCTTTGTCATACAGCTTGGCAGCTACGTATACATCCTGGTTCGCACTTACGTCAAGCGTCAGGGGCTTATCCAGGTGGGAGCCTTTGCCCTCTACTTTAAAGCCATCTACGAATTTCCCCTCGTAACGAATTCCTTCGTTTTCCTTTTCACCAAAAATCACGGCTGGTTTGCTGTTTTCAAAGGTAGCGATTACGTGATTGTAGACACCGCCGCTTCCGCCAGTCGCTGTTTTCACGAAAGCATCCGCAACATGATCACCCGTGAAGTCTACGAGAGTCAGCTCGCCTTCATAGCCGCCCAGCTCTTTGATATCGGTTTGGCTATAAGCGCCTGATTTTCCGTCTTTCACTACAATGTTCATATTGGAGGAATAGATGTCATCCGCTTTTTCTTTTTCACCAATCAGATATACGACATCATCCTTCTTATCGCCATTCACGTCAGCCGTTTTTTGATCGATCACATAGGTGTTTTTCGCGAGCTTCAATTCAGTTGCGGCAGAGAACAGCTTTCCTTTTTCAGAGTCTGCGTGAGCTACTTGTGTATTCATTGCAGAAAATCCAGTAACGCCTACAACTCCTGCGAGCAGCAAATATGTAACAGGCTTCATCCATTTTTTATTCATCGTTATGGCCTCCACTAGATGGTAAGTTATTGGTTACATTTACTACTATAGGACGAAGCCTGCTCTAGTTCGTTACAGAATGTTTACGAATGATATACAAAAAGTAAACAGCACGTTATTTGTCGTTATCCAGCACACTTTTGATATTGCTGTCTCGCGGCTCCAGTCCCATACGCAATTGAAAAAAGCGACCAGGCTCATGCATCTGGTCGCTATAAAAGATAATTGTCATTGCTCTTATGCTGTTATTCGGCATCTGCTGTCGAAGCAATCGGCTGCACGCCCATGCTCTCCAGCTTTTCATAGATATCCTTTAATTTCGGATTTCCCTCACCGACAATTTCCCCGGAAATTACGACAAGCGGATACCATAAATCTTCCTCGATAATGCGATTCGCCCAGCTTTTGTCATCGTCTGTCTGCGGCTGTTGAAAGTCACTATAAACGATGCGGATGCTGTCACTCCCATACTTGCGAGAGAGTGCCGCCTCCAGCCACTCGGCTGTTTCCTTTGCAGATGGCAAATTGACGCAGCTCGCGCACAATTGCTCTGTCCCAAAAACCTTGATATCGACAGTCACTATATCCGCCCTCCCCCGGGTCAGCTAGCTTAGGACAATGCTTGGTCGAGGTCCTCGATCAAGTCCTGAACATCTTCAATACCAACAGAGATGCGCACCAGGCCATCCGTAATGCCCAGCTCAGCACGACGCTCTGCCGGGATAGAAGCATGTGTCATGCGTGCAGGTACGCTGATCAAGCTCTCCACCGCACCCAGCGATTCTGCCAGCGTGTAGTATTTTACCTTTGCCAACACTTCGTCAGCACGCTCTGCGCTGCCTACGTCGAAGGAAATCATGCCACCAAATCCACGCGCTTGTTTTTTAATCAGCTCATGACCGGAATGGCTAGACAAACCAGGATAAATGACGCGTTTGATGTCGCTGCGCTCAGACAGCCATTTTGCCAGCGTACGAGCATTGTGCTCATGCTCTTCCATTCGAATACCCAGCGTCTTCATACCGCGGAGCAAGAGCCAAGAATCTTGTGGTCCAAGCACACCGCCGATTGCATTTTGTACAAAATGGAGGTCTTCGCCCACTTGCGCATCTTTTGCTACGACCAGACCTGCTACTACGTCGCTATGTCCACCCAAATATTTCGTTGCGCTGTGGAACACGATGTCAGCACCGAGATCCAGCGGATTTTGCCAGTATGGCGTCATGAACGTGTTGTCTACCACGAGAAGCACGCCTTTTGCTTTCGCGATGCCTGCCAGCGCGCTGATGTCGCTCACTTTCAGCAGAGGGTTTGTCGGTGTTTCCATGATGATTGCTTTGGTTTCCGGGCGAATTGCCGCCTCTACTGCTGCCAGATCGCTCGTATCTACGTAGGTTGCTTCCAGACCCATACGGGAGAATACGCGTGTAACGACGCGGTAAGTACCACCGTATACATCGTCACCTACCACGAGATGGTCACCTTTGTTGAACATGGAGAGGATGGTAGAGAGTGCCGCCATACCAGAACCAAATGCAAAGCCGCGTGCGCCGCCTTCGATTTCGGCGATGTATGTTTCCAATGCGTGACGGGTCGGATTCCCGGTACGGGAGTATTCAAAGCCCTTGTGAACGCCAATGGCTTCCTGTTTATACGTACTTACCTGGTAAATTGGAACGGATACGGCTCCTGTATGTGGATCTCCATCGATTCCGCCGTGGATCAGACGAGTTTTGATACGCATCTTAAATTCCTCCCTGGTAAATTTTCTTGCTTAGATAACGTTCGCTGCCGTCGGCAAACAATGTAACGATATTCGTCCCAGGAGCTGCCTCTCTTGCTTCGCGCAATGCCGCTGCCATGGCTGCACCTGAGGAGCTGCCTACGAGCAAGCCTTCCTTGGCAGCCAACTGCTTGACCAGATCGAATGCTTCCACATCGAGAATCGTGTGAATGGCGTTAAAGTAGCTCGTATCCATGAACGGAGGCAAAAACTCCATGCCGATCCCTTCTGTTTTATGCGGGCCGGATTCTCCCCCATTCAAGATGGAACCTTCTGGCTCGACAATGACCGTTTTTACGTTTGGGTTTTGTTCTTTCAAGTAGCGAGCAGCCCCCATGAAAGTACCGCCAGAACCCGCGCCTGCCACAAATACGTTTACCTGGCCGTCCATTTGACTCCAAATTTCCGGACCTGTTGTTTTGTAGTGTGCGTCTGGATTTGCCGGGTTAGCAAATTGCTGTGGAACAAAAGCACCTGGAATCGATTCTGCGAGTTCTTTTGCCTTCGCAATTGCACCCTTAATCCCCAGCTCTGTCGGTGTATTGACGACTTCTGCTCCGAGGGCGCGCATCAGCTCTTGTTTTTCTTCGGAAAACTTCGCTGGTACGCAGAAAATGACTTTATAACCAGTTCCTACAGCGGCCAGCGCTACACCAATTCCTGTATTTCCTGCTGTCGGTTCAATAATGGTACCACCTGGGGCCAATTGGCCGTTCTCTTCTGCGGCACGAATCAGCTCCATGCCCAGTCTGTCTTTTACGCTGCCCCCCGGGTTAAAATATTCCAGCTTGGCGAACAAGCGGACACCCTCTGGAAGCTCAAATTGAGTAATTTCGACGATCGGCGTATTACCAATCAGTTCCTTCACATTGCGAAATACGTTCACGAAGATCTGACTCCTTATATTGAAGTACTTGCTTCTTTCTTTTTCATTATAACATGCAAAGATTACAAAAAGTCCATGCTGCTAAACTTCGGTGTGCCAACTGAACTTCAAAGTGTCAACAGGGCATGTAAGCCATGGATTTCTCACCATGGTATGATTATAATAAAGGAGAGGTTGGAAAGGAGTGAATGTAACATGGATATCATGGATCAAGTACAAGAAGTTCTCGATAAACTGCGCCCTTACCTGCAACGTGACGGCGGAGATGTACAACTCGTTGATGTAGAAGATGGCATCGTGAAGCTGCGCCTGATGGGTGCTTGCGGTAGCTGCCCTTCCTCTACCATCACCCTGAAAGCAGGAATCGAGCGTGCACTGGTGGAAGAAATACCAGGCATCAAAGAAGTTCAACAAGTATTCTAATCCAGTCACATCGACATGAAAGCAGCTACAGCAACCGCGTAGCTGCTTTTTTCATTTTCCCTTTCCCATTCCTTTTTCCAAAAAGGCAATGACACGATTCTCATACTCTTCAGGAACTAACGCATAACTGCGGACGTGACCCGCCCGCGGTACGATCCAAATCTCGGAATCGTCGTCTTGGGTCAGCTCATACAGTCGTTCGCTGTTTACCATAGGAATCGTCGTATCGCCTGTCCCGTGTATAAAAAGAATCGGTTTTCTCGCTTGCTGGACTGCCTGATACGGATTGACGTCTCGCGGATTGGCTCCGAGCAAAACGGGGCACAAGGTCAGAATGAGCCAGTTGAATGGAAACCGGGGCAGGCCCGTCCACTGCGGCAAGTTTTCAGTCAAGTATTCACGCAAGGAATAGAACGGTGAATCTGCCACAATTGCTGTGATGCGTTCATCCACTCCACCAACCATCAAAGAGGTTGCCGCGCCCATAGAAAATCCGACGAGACCGAGTCTGTGCTCCGGCTTCTTCGCTGCTGCAAAATCGATGGCCCCAAGGAGATCTTGCTGTTCTCGAAGACCAATTGTAGTCAGTGCTTTGCTGGACTCTCCCGCATTGCGAAAGTCGAACATCAAAACATCAAAGCCGGCCTGAACCAGTTTTGCAGCTAGTGACAAAGCAGGCAGATGTGGCTCTAATCTGTTTTGACTGTACCCGTGAGCAAAGACCAGCGTACTTCCATTTGAAACCTGCCCATTTTTTTCTGCCGACACGTACCATCCAGCCAACGAAATCGTCGTTTCCCTGCTCGAAAAAACAACAGGCTCCACCTGTTCGATTCCAAAGTCTTTGGGTTCCATGTGAATCGGTTTTCGTACAGGATGCGTCAAGCGCCAGGTTACGTGAAACGAAACGGCTACTGCTGCAATCAAGAGAAGCACGAAGAGTCCTGAAATCAAAACAAAGAACGTGGTCATACCGCAGTCAGTGGTCCCCTTCCACTTAGCACCTCTACGATGTTAGCAGCAGCCAGCCTCGCCATCTCCGCCCTTGTTTGCACAGTTGCACTACCGATATGTGGCAAGGCGACTACATTCGGCAGTTGCAAAAGCGGGTTATCCATCGGGACAGGCTCGACCGCAAAAACGTCCAGGCCAGCCGCCCATATTTTTTTATCTACCAACGCCTGATACAGTGCGGACTCATCGACTGTCCCACCGCGAGAAACATTGATAAACACAGCGGTTCCTTTCATGAGCGAAAACTGTTTTTCCCCCATCAACATGCGCGTGTCCTCTGTCAGCGGTGTAAGCAGAACGACATAATCGGACTCTTGCAGAAGCTCCGCCAAATCGGCATACCGTGCTCCTGTCTCTTGCTCAGCCTGCGTTTTGCGATTCCGGTTGTGATACAAGATTCGCATGCCAAATCCTTTGGCGCGTCTCGCCACAGCTTCTCCAATTCGCCCCATCCCGATAATCCCCAGAGTCGAACCATATACATTTTGCCCAGCCATGAGGGTCGGACTCCACGATGTCCATTCCCCCTGCAATAAAAATCGGTTGGCTTCCGTCAATCGGCGGCCTGTCGCCATCAGTAAAGCGAAAGCCAAATCGGCTGTAGACTCTGTCAGCACATCGGGAGTGTTGGTTACGATGACCTCGTGTCGTCTGCACGCTTCCAAATCAATATTGTCGTAACCGACAGCCATGTTTGCCACGATACGGAGTCGTTTTGTACTTGCCAAAAATTCTTCGTCCACTCGTTCTGTCAGCATGGTCAAGACGGCATCTACATGTTTAATCTTTTCCAGCAACAACTCACGCGGGATCGGCGCATTTTTTGTCCATTGCTCGACCTCGGCTACTTTTTCAAGCATCGCGATCACTTCAGGATTGAGTTTCCTCGTTACGAAAACTTGTTGCTTGTTCATCTTTTTTCCTCCACAACCAATCAATTTGTGGAATGGATACGTCATAACGCTGGGCAATGAATAGCGGGTACTTTCGAAGTCCGTCTTCCATTTTGGTTAGCTCGTCTTCCAACTGCGTTTGCCATGCTTGGATGTTGACTTCCTGGCGCTCTTCTATCGGCAACTCCATATAAGTCTCCACGAGCTTCAAAAATCTGCCGGGGTAGAGCATGAGCGCATAAATCACGGCATATTCAGCTGGCAGCAGAGCAGAGACGCTGTTGTAGCCGTCGAGAAAGCTGGATACAGCCTCTTCATTCCAGCCGTTTCGCTTTGTCTCGGCTTTGATCCACTGCCCCACATCGCGAGTACGCATGTCAAGAACCCAGTTCCATTCACCCGCCATTAGACGTACATCCTTCTCTTTCCATAGCATATACCCTTGATCAAAATTTTGGTAGGCTACTTTCCCAAGACCAGCTGTTTCCTTCACGACTTTATCGTATCCAGCATCCAACAAATATTGAACGGACAATTCCCCGAGCTGAGTAATGTACGTGAAGCAGGTCAACAAATATTCATCCATTGGCGCGAGCTCTACATTTTCCTCATCCATCTCATCCCGATACTCATGAAAATTCCGCAGCTTTTTGCGCCACGAGCTGGGCCAGTTTCCAAGAGAGCTGTAGGGGATAAACATCTTGTCAGATGAAAAATCACTCGTAGCCAGATGGAACTGTGCGAGCGACTGCCCGCTGGCATAATGTGGATTTTCAGGAACCGCCTCTCGTACGCCTCTGTATAAATAGTAAAGCTGCTCATCATCAACGATGTGAGCCTGCCCACTTGTTGTGTTCACCAGCTTTAACAAGCGAATGTTTTGCTGTTGGCTTAAATGCATTTTTACTTTCTCAATAAACTTGCTTTTGTATTTATATCCGGCTGGCGCCTCGAACATGTAGTAAAGGCCTCGATCCGTTTCCAGTATCTTGCTTGCCCCCGACGTGCGATATCCCTGGAGTTCAAAACCGTACTTCTCCTGAAGTAGCTCTTTTTCTTCCATACACTTGTTCACCCTCCTTGCATACTGCTCTTCTGGCATTGTATGTCGGTAGATCGGGATAGGTGCCTATCTGTATGCAGATACTATATACATTCATGCCGAAAAGGAGGAACGACAAGCATGAGTGAGCATCCACTAAATAGCGAGAGTTGTCTGGATTTCGTTATTGAGCTGTTGGAAAAACGAGGAGTCAGCATGAACGACATTGCTGAAATTGTCATGTTCCTACAGTCAAAATATATCCCGGACATCACCTTGGACTTGTGTCTCGACAGTGTAGGGTCCGTCTTGAAAAAACGTGAGGTCCAAAACGCATTGCTGACCGGGATTCAGCTCGACATCCTCGCCGAACAAAAGCAACTGCTGCCCCCGCTCCAGGCGATTATTGAAACAGACGAGCCGCTATACGGCATAGACGAGGTACTCGCCCTCGCCATCGTCAACCTGTACGGGAGCATCGGATTCACCAACTTCGGTTATGTAGACAAGCTGAAGCACGGCAAACTCGCTGATCTCAACGACAAGCGTTTTGGTGTCCATACTTTTTTGGACGATCTCGTCGGTGCGGTCGCAGCAGCTGCCTCCAGCCGCATTGCCCACCGCCAGAAGCAGCAGGAAGAATGCGCTGAATCATAGGGAGATTCGCTGCTGCCATTCCGGCAAATTTTCCGCAATATGGGTTGGCGCAGCGTGATGCTGGTCTGCTTCTTCGCGGGTGGAATAGCCTGTCAAAACGAGCAAGCTGTCCAAGCCGCTGTTGGCACCTGCCTCAATGTCTGTATATAAATTGTCCCCAACGATCAGCGTGTCAGCCGCAGCAGTACCAAGCTGATTCAGAGCGTAACGGACGATAATGGACTCTGGTTTGCCAATCACGATTGGTTTGGTCGCGGAGGCAACGGAGACGGCTGCCACCAGTGAACCATTGCCAGGGAACAGACCAGCATCCGTCGGCAGGGCTGCATCTGCATTTGTAGCGATAAAAGCTGCTCCTGCACGGATAGCACGTGCGGCGATCGCCAGCTTTTCATACGTGAAAGCACGATCAATCCCGACAATGACATAAGCCGGATCTTCTTCTGTCACCACATAGCCTGCATCTGTCAGCTGATCACGCAAGCCTGCCTCTCCAATCACGTAGACGCGTGTACCCGCTGGTGCCTGCTCTTGTAAATAGGTAGCGGTCGCCATACTCGTGGTATACACGTCCCGAGCCTGTGCCTCTATGCCCATTGCTACCAGCCGTTCTGCGACGTGCTGTGCAGAGGCAGAAGAATTATTTGTCAGGAACAAATACGGGATCTGGTGAGTTTTTAAGTGGGTGATGAATGCTGCTGCTCCCGGAATCGCTTCTTTTCCCCGATAAATTGTCCCATCCAAATCTAGCAAATAGCCTTTATATTGTTTCACGTTGTTCCATCTCCCATCTGTTGTCGTAAGCTCTCCTCTCTTAGTGTAAACCTTCGTCCTTCCTATCGCAAAAAGCAGGAAACGGCCTTCTACCGCTCCCTGCTTTTTGTCTAGCTGCTCTTCATCTACTGGTATGAATACTCGAACGAAGTTGAGTGGGGCACAAATAAAGAGGACCCGATCGGCCCTCTTATGACGAACAATGCACCACAGTTCCGTTATTTCTTGAATTTGACCATGATTGGCGTGCCGTCTTCCAGGTTCATTTCCCCTTTATGACGGACATACACGACCTGGTTTCCTGGAAATGTCGGTGGATTTTCGGGATCAAAATCCCGCCATTTTTTTTGGTTCCCAACTGCGTACTCCATGTATTGGGTTGCGTTGACAAGCACATTGTTATCATCATCCGCCTGTACATCAGGCGGCAACTGCTCGATTTTTCCATTACGGATACTGAGCTTCTTAATGACTTTGTCGTGTTGGTAGTCATACGCTTGGATGACGACATCATTACCGTACACTTGCAAGCGAAGCCCTTGCTTGAAAGCCCCTCCATCCGGCGTGACTTTTTCGCCGCCTTCTGGACCTGCTGACATCCATCCCGTTTCAATACCGGCCGTGTTTACGACAGTAAAGCCTCGTTTGTCTCCGCCTTTGACTTTCTTTTTGCCTGCCCAGTCCGGCAGATTCAGGTCCCAATGGGTGTGGCTTGAGAAGAAAACAACTTGCGGATAGTCTTTCAAAATGTCAAGGAGCTTGTCCACATCCAGGTAATCGTTCGTGTATGGACTTTGTCTGGAGCCCGAGATACTGTCTGGGAGCACATGGTGGGAGAATACAAAAATGGGCTTATTCTTGTCCTTCTTGCTATAACGCTTCAGATTATCTTTCAGCCAATCCAGTTGCTCGTCGCTCATGTATACTTCATCCCACAATTTTGGATCGTGGTATTTCATGTATTTTTCTGTACCGAGGAAGAGAAAGGGATATCCGTTGATTTCTTTTTGGTGATAGACTTTGTCTTCTCCGCTAAATTGGTAGAAGTTATCGAACAACTCTTCTTCCGTTGTCCCGTTTGGCCAGCTACTTTGTGCAAGCGTTTGGGGATTCTTCCACTTCGGCACATAAAACTCATGATTACCGATGCTGTACCACACATTTTCAGGATGAGGATTTTTATCGAGCACATCTTGTACGGCTTGATATTCAAAATCGTAACCGCGAGGAGTAATATCACCGTTAATGATTAGCGCTTTGGACTTTGGATTTTCCTCATCGATGTCTTGCAAAACGTGACTAAAATCTCGGAGGTCTCCCTGAATGTCACTGATCACGTCAAATGTCATCGTCATCTTTTTCTCAGAAAATTTGTCTTTTGCATGAGCGGAATCAACGACTGGCAGAATTCCACCCAACAAAATGGCAGAAGCAGCTATACTAGATACCATTTTTTTCATTACGGATTTCTCCTCATCTGTTTTTCGTCAAGACGGCTATCCGGTTTTCTAGTATTTTCCTGATATCACTCCACCTTTCAATTGTTTTCATGTGTGTTTGGTTGTTTTCTTGCACCACAAATAATAAATGTCCAACATAAAGAAAACATTAAACCAACATTAAGATTGCGAGAATGACGAAAAAAGGTACTTAATGCCTGCTTGATTATAGAAAAAAAGGCACAGGACCCTAACCCAATCCTCTACCTCCCTTGTTTTTGATTCTATAAAATATCATTTTCTTATTTTGGGAATGCCTGAATAACAATTTCTAGATCTTTCTTAAATGAATCAACCTTTTGCTTATCTTTACTGAAAAGCCGATCATCATTTATTTTCCCCATAAGTTCACTAAGTTTCTTGAATTCATCTTGTTTCCCTTGGATCTCCATAAGGTTATTCTCATTTACTAATGACTGAATCTTTTTTAGATATTCTTTTTTATTCCAGTACAACGTCACGAATCAAATAGCTATCAATCATTCCTGATAAATATGCCAACCTCTCTTTGTCTTTTACATTGGAGAGTTCTTTCGTAATAAGTTCAAACTGATAGACAGAGGATGTGTGTTGATGTTTGAATACGTCGCTCAAAGTAATTTGGAATTGATTATGTGTAGGCTCCGACGATGTTGTGCTACAAGAGGCCAAAATGAGGGATAAACCAAATATGATGGAGAATGATCTCTTCATGAGGTGTTTTCTTCCTTTTTTAAATTTCATATTACAATACCACCAATGTATTACACCATCCTCCCAATATCAGGAAAATCCAGTAAACAAAAGAAAAAATCCACCCGGACTTGAGTGGACCTTCGCTATGGCTATTTATTTCGCTTCCTTAATGTGAAACACGCATTTGTCTCCGCCTTTTGCCATGCACGTGGTTTGCTCGACATTGGCTTTCAAAACCCGACGGAACAAGGAAAGCTCACAGCTACACGCTTGGTTGAATTCACGGGCTACTTGCGAGATTGGGCAATTGAACTCCTGAATCCGATAGCCGTCTCCATTTTCGTCCTTTTCCCATTCCACCATGTAGCCTTTATCGTTTTGCAGCTCGGCAAGCTTGGCTACACGGTTTTCCAAGTCGCCTTGCATGTGGGAGCGATAATTCTCCTCCAAGCGATTCTCGCGGCGTCTAAATAGCATTTCGATTTTGGACAAACCATCGATTTCCTTTATGTCCTGTAAAAAATCTAATGTCAAATGAGAATAATTGCGCGGGAACAGTTCGTCTGCTTCCTGCGACAATGAATAAACATTCGTTGGGCGTCCCATCGCTTGGCGAACAAGCGTAGACTTGATCAAATTATCTCTCTCCAGGGTGTTCAAATGACGCCGTACCGCCATTTCAGTAATCCCTAGCTCGACGGCCATGTCGCTGACAGGGAGTGAACCTTTGACCTTGAGCATGTGCAGGATTTGATCACGAGTGGACGTTCCTTCGTTTGTCATACGTATCACCGTCCTTTCTCCCTATTGTAGTGGATGAAGACGTTTTAGTAAACAAACGAAAGTCTTTTGTATAAAATATCCGCTACGTTGGTGATGGATTGAAAACACTTTTTAAAACAGTTCTTTTTTCAAGAAGGCTCTCACCTGTGGCTCAAACTGACGAATGGTACCAGCAGCTTCTTCTACCAGGCTGTACATTTCATTAGCCGGCACACTTGTATAATCATTGACCAGATGCTTGCGGAAATCGGTCACACGCGTCAGGATCAAAGCCTGTTCATCCGTGATGACTTGCTCATCCCGCAAAATTTCCACGATGTCGCTGTAGCTACCTGGATCTCGCATAATGAATCCATCGATCAGTGCATTTCCGACATCCACTATTCCTTCGATAGACAAGTGCAGGGCTCGCTCCATCGCTGCAACAGCTACTTCATCTGCCAAAACCGCTTTGGCCCCTCGTTCGCTGAGCTTGTCCAACAGATCCAGCATACGAGACATATGTTCCAATACTTGGTCGATTCGTTTTGTATTCACGTCGTACATATATTTCTCCTTACTTTCGCTTTTTTGATTTGCGTTTTGAGTAGTAAACGGTAAACACAAATGTTAGCACCAGGACGAGAAGCACCAATTCCCCTTCCTGCAAATAGGAATTGCTCACCGGTTTCACCTCTTTTCATCCCTCAGTATACCAAATTTGTACGACCTGTCACGAATCACGTTCGGTGCTGAAAAGACGACTTTTTGATCGTTCACTTTATGTTACAATGATGGGGTGAATTTTTGTCGGCAAGCATAAGGGGAGGAACACACTGTGGAACGCGAATTGGCTCTGGAAATTGTGCGGGTAACGGAAATGGCTGCACTTGCCTCTTCTCACTGGATGGGACGCGGGAAAAAGAATGAAGCAGATGGAGCAGCGACCAGCGCCATGCGCGCCATGTTTGACACGATCAACATGAGGGGTACCGTCGTTATTGGCGAAGGTGAACTGGATGAGGCCCCCATGCTCTATATCGGTGAAAAGCTCGGTAACCCGGAAGCAGGCGGGCCTGAGGTAGATGTGGCGGTTGACCCGCTGGAAGGAACGACGATTGTCGCCAAGGGTCACAACAATGCCATGTCTGTTATCGCCATCGGGGACCGTGGAACACTGTTGCATGCACCAGACATGTACATGATGAAAATGGCCGTCGGTAAACGTGCTGCCGGACAAATCAACCTTTACGATCCCGTGGATAAAATGATAGAGGTTGTAGCAAAAGCAAACAACAAGCGCGTGCAAGATGTGACGGTCATTATTCAGGAACGCGACCGCCATCAGGCGATTATTGACGCCATTCGTGAAAAGGGTGCGCGAGTGAAGCTTTTTGGAGATGGCGATGTGGGTGCTGCGATTGCTGCCTGTCTGCCGCATACAGGGATTGACTTGTTCTTGGGTATCGGTGGTGCACCAGAGGGTGTGATCAGTGCCGCAGCGATCAAGTGCCTGGGTGGCGACATGCAAGCCCAGCTCAAGCCGCAAAACGACAGCGAGCGCGAGCGCTGCATCAAAATGGGGCTCGACAATCCAGAGCAGCTCTTGACGCTGAACGATCTGGTAAAAGGCGATGATGCCATTTTTGCAGCAACAGGCGTTTCTGATGGAGAGCTGTTGCAAGGCGTGCGCTACCTCGGTGATGATATGGTGGAAACTCACTCGATCGTCATGCGTGCCCAAACCAAAACCATTCGCTTTGTCCGCGCTGTACACAATACCGAACACAAACCAAATCTTTTATGGAAGTAGAGGGACACCCATATGGCAAACGATTTGTTCTACTTGTACGACGAAGCGGAGGATACTCGAACGCGCTTCGTCAGCTTCACGGGCGAAGCTACTCGTTTTGACCTGGCGATTACAACGACTAACCGTTTTTATGGAAAGGCGATTGTCATCAACATTCAAAATGGACGCTCCGCTATTATTGGACATGATGATCTGGAAGAAGAAGGCTATCTGGAATTCGCGTTCAACTTGAATGAGCGTGAAGCCGAAGAATTGAAAGCATTTTTGGAAGCAGCTATCTAATTCACCGAAAGGAAGAGCTATTGCGGGCTCTTCCTTTTTTATTTGAAGCCCCCGCCCATTTCCTGCGGGACAATGCTCCTTACAGGCGTATGCCTCGTATACTGCTACTGCACAGATGCACAGACAGATAACGAGAGGAGTGCGAATCGCATCATGCAATCTTATCCATACGACCAAACTTATGAACAAAACCAATACGATCAAACTCAATATGATTCAAACGAATACGATCAAAACCACTTTGTTCCTGCACAATATGACCAGCCACCTTATTACTCAGCAGACCAGGATTTTCAATACATTCCAGAAGATCAGGCTCATCCAGTTTTTTTCCGTAGAAGACGCGGTCCTGAGGTCGTTGTCGTCCCACAGCCATATCCTTGGTGGGGATGCAGTACTTGCTGGCCTGGTTATTGGCCCACATGGGGCTGGCCTGGTTGGGGACCCGGTGGTTTTGGTGGACCTGGCGGTTTCGGTGGACCCGGCGGTTTCGGTGGACCCGGTGGTTTCGGTGGACCTGGTGGTTTCGGTGGACCTGGTGGCTTCGGTGGACCCGGTGGTTTCGGTGGACCCGGTGGTTTTTGAACCCCTGAAGGTTTTGGCGGAGGTTATTAAATCGAAAAACGAAAAGAGCCCTAGCATACAGGGCTCTTTTTAGCGTTTTTAGGAATCGCGCTTCGGTGCGTTTGGTCCTGTTGGGACTTTATCGCGTTCACGATTGGGTTTCAATTGATTGGGACGGCGCTCTCGCGAGTTGGAGTCCTTACCGTTTTTATCGGGGCGATCCTTTTGGAACTTTGGCTTCTCCCCGCGTTCGTTTCTACCTGCCCCATTGCGATCAGCGCCAGCATTGTTCTGGCGATCCTGTTTATTTTGACGCGGGTGATAGCGTCTGCGTTCTTTTCGTTCTACATAAGGCGAAGAGCCACCCTCTTCACGAGGAATGTCCTGACGAATATCAATGATGACATCAAAGCCAGCTTCGTCTTGCCCGCTTTGGTCGTCACTGTTGCCGACATTTGCTTTTACCTTGCGCAAAACGAAGTACGGACAACCAAAATTGCAGAACTCATGCAGGTACTCATCCAAAGCGGCGATCCGCTGCTCGAACGGTACTTTGCGATTAGCGTCAGTATAAAACCCACGAAGACGAAGCTGACCATAGCCCCAGTCCCCTACAATATAATCGTACTTGTCGAGGATGTCGCTATAGCGCTCCTTGAACGCTTCAAGGTTCCAGCCGTCTCGATTTACTTCCATGACTTCATAAGTACCGGCTTGCGTGCGAATCAAACTCGCTTCCTCCTTACGCATGTATACTATGTCCATCTTATCATATTTCGCGTAACATGAGCTAAATTTCCCACGATAACTGACCTGTACCTTTGGACATTCTATCGTGTAGGGGGTGTTACCATTGAAAAAGACATGGTTGTATCCTGCAATTGCAGGTATTGTGCTCTTGGCTTCTGGTTGTAACAACAATGCTGCGCCTAATTACACGCATCCGAACAAGACGATGTCGTACCAGTCTGCTCCGCACGTTCGAAATTTTGATGGAATGCACGTCCGTAACTACGATGGCATGCGCTCGACGAACTTTGACGGGTACCACCATAATCGTAATTACACCACTGGTGCTGGAACCACTAGTTTCGACGGGCTCCACGTCCGCAACTACGACGGCATTCGTGATGGACTTCACGTCCGCAATGGCATGGGACTGACCAACAATGCTGGGTATAACTATGGTGCATATCCAAATGGTACTTACCCGCATGTAAACAACTACAATGCCTACACGAGTGGAATGAGACCGTACAATGCCTTTACGGATCATAAAGCTGGTATGGGTACCACAGGTGTTTACAATGCGCCAACTGGTACACACCATTCTATTTATCAGCAGCATGGTACAAACCGTGGTGGAGCAGGTGTCATGCAAACTGGAATGCCACGCATGGGCTATGTGCAGACGGATCGTCAGCATGTGAGAACTGCCAGTGTCGCCAACGTCTATGTAGACCGTGAAGCATTGGCAAAAGCTGTAGGAAATGTCACTGCCAGCTGCCCTGGCGTACAGCGTTCTACCGTCTTGGTAACGGACAAAGAAGTTTTTGTCGGCTTACACACACAAGGAGCAGATGCGCACACAGCGAAAAAACAGGCAAGAATGAACGCCGAATCGGTGTCACCACGCTATTACAAAGTGTATGTCACCGATAATCCGAATGACATCCAAGAAATCGCTCGTGTAGCAAGTCGCTCCAGCAACGTGAGTACAGCGCGTACAGAAGATGCGAAAAGCATTGACACACTCGTCAAGCGTATGGGTGGAACATCTCATAACGCAAAGGCAACAACCAGTCGCTAAAGCCCTTCCCCCGGTAGTAAAAAACCCCCTCATTTCCGCTCGAATTGGGCGGCTGAGGGGGTTACTTATTATTGCGCTTTCGGCATGGATTCTTTCGCAATCGTTTCCTTCGCGGCACTCGCCTGCTCGTGAGCGTGATACGAACTACGCACCAATGGCCCTGACTCCACGTGGCTAAAACCACGCTTCATTCCTTCATCCTTCAAGCGAGCAAATTCATCTGGGTGGTAAAATTTCTCTACGTTCAAATGCTTCTTGGTCGGCTGCAAATACTGACCAATCGTCATGATGTTGACATCGACAGCACGCAGGTCATCCATCGTTTCGATGATTTCCTCCATCGTCTCGCCTACCCCAATCATCAGACTGGACTTCGTCGGAATGCTCGGCTGGAATTCCTTCGCCTTTTTCAACAGTTCCAGCGTCCGATCGTATTTGGCTCTTGCCCGTACGCGATCTGACATTCGGCGAACCGCCTCAATGTTGTGGTTTAGTACGTCAGGCTTTGCATCCATGACCACTTTTAGCGCATCCCAGTTCCCCATAAAATCGGGAATCAATACTTCTACGGAGGCAAACGGCAGTCGACGACGAATCGCACGGATCGTATCGGCAAAAATCTGTGCGCCTCCATCTGCCAAATCATCACGAGCAACGGAAGTCACAACGACATGCTTCAAACGCATTTGTTCGGCTGCTTCTGCTACACGTTCTGGTTCGGCTGTATCCAGCTCCGTAGGTAGTCCAGTTTTTACTGCACAAAACCGACAGGCACGGGTACATATATCACCCAAAATCATGAAAGTTGCTGTACCGCTTGCCCAGCATTCGTGAATGTTGGGGCATTTTGCTTCTTCACAAACGGTATGTAGCGTCTTCGTGCGCATGGTTTGCTTAAGCTCTTTAAAGCTGGCTAGTTCTGATCCTGAAACAAGGTTGATCTTGAGCCACTCCGGCTTGCGTTGCGTCATAGGGCTCACTCCTCATGTGACATCATGGTACAAGACAATAACAATCTCCATTATAGAGGTTGGATTTCGGAGGGGCAACCTCTTTCCTCCCCCGGAAACAATTACCCGATCCGATGCACGGCATGGCGGTTCCCTTTATGAAGCAATGGCCCAAGTATGCGCAGCTCTCGCTCATGACAGGTGAAAAGAAACACTTGATGTTCTTGTGCCAGCATCGCGATATAGTCAAGCGTTCGATGCAGACGCTCTTCATCATAATGGACAAAATGATCATCGAAAAAGAGCGGCAATGGCTCCGACTGCTTGGCATGATGCACCAATGCCAAGCGCTGGGCAAGGTATAGCTGATCGGCGGTCCCAGTGGAACATTGAGCCTGTTCGAGCACCATTTGGTTGGTCGGATCTAGCAAACGAACGGCAAATCCGTCACGCGGATCGAGTCTGACATCCCGATACGCTCCCCCTGTAATATGCCCGATGATCTCCGAAGCCTGCTGATTCACAGCGGGTGTGCTATCTCGTTGCCATTCCCCTACTGCCTCCTGCAACATTTCCCGTGCCAGCTGAAGAGCATCTCGCTTATTTTGCAGCTGACGAAGTGCTGCCTGCGCTTCCTCAAGCTCATCTGTCGCGCGAGCTAATGACAGGCTCTCATGAACCGCCATCTCCCCATGTCCTCTGGCCATGTGTTCTCGCAGCTCCTGTAGTCTCTCCTCAATCTCCACTATCTCGATGCGTAATTTTCCTTGCTCGGTCTCAAGCGCGGTTTTTTCCTGATCCAGCAAGTTCCGAAGTCCCTCACCCCAGATTGCAGACAGATCAGCCTCCCGCTTCGTTTTCTCCATTTCCGATAGAAGATGCTCAGATTGTTGTTTGCTTGTGCTTTTCAGTAGCTCTTCCCGTCTTTCCAAAAATGTATCCCAATTACTCGCCCCCCATCTCTGAACGAGTATGGCGATTTCAGCATCGATGGAGGCGATCTCTTCTTGTATCCTTTGACTTTCCTGTACCGCATCATGATCTTCTGTCTGTTTGGCTCCGCCCGTACTTGCGCCTACTCGCAACAAGAAAACCCCAAAGCCGAACAGCAACAAAGCGGCAGTCGCAGAAATTCCTCCCAGAATGGGATGTCCACTCACGAAGCCGATTAACCCGAGAACAGACAATATCCCTGCGCCGCCCCACATAAGGGCAGCCCCGCGCTTCCTTTTTGCCTGATTGCCTTGTCGGGTGCTGCGTGATGCTGATCTTCGCGGACTTGAAGAAAGGGCGGATACAGCCAATGTCGCCAAACGAATATGCAATGCTTCTCGCTGTCTGAGCAATTGTGTTCCTTTTTCATAATCGTGTTGTAAGGGAATGAGCTGGTCATCCCCCTGGTGTACAGTTACCGTCTGCATGTTTACCTGAGTGAGAGCTCGTCTTGCCTCTTCATGAATGGCCAACTCGTCCTCTGAACGAGCTGTTTGCTCCCACCACGACCAGTCTTGTTGACTGACGGGAGCATGGCTTCGTTGCCATCGTTCCTGCAACGCTTTTGCTTGTCCAGTTGAGCGATCCAGACGCTGCTGCAATCGTTCGCGGCGCAGTTCCAATTGCTGGCATTCTTCTGTGGCTTCCGCTATTTGTAGCGTCAGTTGGCTGATCGTTCGCCAAGCTGCCTTTGCGTTTTCCTTCTCCTGCTCTTTTTGCGCCACCTTCGTAGCGGCTTTTCCCAAAAGTGTATTTTCGGCCCGTTCTTTTTTGCCGATGAGGGCAATCTCTCGATCCAGCTCCGCCAAAATTTGTTGGACAGCCGGATTGGCTTCTTCCGCAGTCGTAAAGGTCGGAATCAAATGCTCAGCCGCTTGAAGCGGTTCTCTCCTGATCCACGTCAAATCCGTAAATAGACTGCGTGTAAGGCCCGTATGCTTTTCAATAAAATTCCTTTCCTTGCGCCTGTCTTCCAAATAAAGATCAGTCAGCTCCGTCCATTCCGGGTCCAAAAAGAGGCGCGCCTCCTCTCGTTCCTTCGTCAATTGACGGTGCAGACGATAGGTTCTGCCCGCTAATTTGTATGTAATGATCGTTTCATACGAGCCACTCTGCCACGGACGGTACTTTTCATATTCGGGCAAGTATCGCGACGATTTGACGTAATCGCGCTTCATCCCATACAAGGCAGCGAATATCCCATGAAGGATGGTTGATTTTCCTGACTCATTCGGGGCATAAAACAGATTGATGCCTGGAGCAAAACGGAAGGTAGCATCCTGCCATTTTCCGAAGCCCCTTAGCACTAGCTCCTCCATTTTCATCGAATGGTTCCTCCAATCCGAGCCAAAGCCTCTTGCTTCGCTAACCTGACGATTTCTCGTTCGTCCTCATTTTGCGCACGGGCCTCCGCCTCTGCCAGCTTGGAAAGCCATCTCCCCCAGACGCCACCATCTGCGATCAGCTTGTCCTCATCTACATCAGGCCAGGTCCGGTCTGTCAGCTGCAGCACAAAAAAACGTGAAAATCGCTGTTGAAGGACAGACAAGGGAGGCTGAAAATGGGCTGCGCGTTCCCCTGTCAGCGTGATGTGCATGATAGCGGAATCCTTTTCCTCTGCGAGTTGCTCCTCCATCCGATCAATGAGCTGCTCAGTCGTTTCGACTCCATTCGCTTTGATTTCCAGCTTTTGAATTTTGCGTGACTGGACAGGAATCGCCGTGAGCTGCAATCTGCCGTCATGATCCAGTTCTCCATACAAAACATGTCGTTCTCCCGCTTCCTTGCTCGTCAGCCCTTCCGGAGAGCCTGGATAAGCGGCAAGCGGTTGTTTTTTGACAGGATGCATGAATTGTTCCGGCTTGTGGATGTGTCCCATCGCAACATAGTCCATGCCCGTCTGTACGAGCTGCTGCAAGGTGACAGGCGCATACGGATGATGCTCTTCATTTCCTGAATTGGAAAGCACACTGGCATGCAAAACCATCAGATGATGGGCATACCCTCCCAATTTGCCTGGAAACGTATCGAGTGGCGACTCATACACATGTGGCTGTCCGAAGCCCCAGCCGTAGATCACGCATGACTTTTCGGGAAATTCATACACGCCCCACTCGGGTGTAAACCAGTAGACGTTCCCCGGCCATTCCAATGTTTGATAAAACGAATCCGCTCGCCACGGATCGTGATTGCCAGGTGCGATCACGACAGGGATTGGTGCGATGCTGGAAAAAAGATCGCGTAAAAACATCGCAGTGGATCGTCTTCCTCCGTGGTATTCCAGCAAATCTCCGGCTATGAGCCAGAAGTCTGCTTCCTTTTCGCGAACGAGGTCACGGATTCTTTTCATCGTTTGACGAAAATCATCCTGACGCAGTTCGTAACGCTCCCCCAACATTTGAAGCGGCGCATCCAGATGGACATCCGCTGTATGGATAAATGACAGCACAATCAATTCCACTCCTCACATAAAACAGACGAACATACTTTCCCTTTATGATACAGAGGAAAAGGCTGGATGAAAAGCATCTGTCAGAACGAAAAAACTTCCGCCAGCAATGACGGAAGTTTGGAGGACTGGTTGTTTACTTGAGCAAATGGAGGAATTCACGCATGAAGCCTGGAAGGTCTGGCCATGCATGTCCGGAAACAAGATTGCCATCGACATGGAGCGTTTCCGTTTGGTAGATCGCTCCGCACGCTTCTACGTCGGGTCTGCAAGCCTGGTAAGCTGTGATTTCACGACCGGCTAAGTGCTCGCGAACGATGGTCAATACTTGGGAGCCGTGGCAGATGGCTGCGACTGGCTTGTTCGTCTCGAAAAAGTGCGCCACAATCGGCTTCAAATGCTCATTGAGCCTGATATGCTCAGGTGCTCGTCCCCCCGGGATAATCAAGGCGTCAAACGCCTCAGGGTTAATGTCTGAGAATGCAACATGGGCGGGAAGCTGATAAGCTGGCTTTTCAGTGTACGTCTCACTGTGTGCTTCGAAATCATGGCAAACGGTGTGCAGGGTTTTCACGCTGGGTGCTGCAATGACCGTTTCATACCCTTCTTCCAAGCAGCGGTAATACGGATAGAAAACCTCCAGTGCCTCTACAGCGTCGCCTGTTACAATCAACACTTTTTTGCTCATCACACAGCCTCCTCATGACGATTTTTAAGGAATACACTCCTCCTGATTTCAATTCTTTGACGATATGGTGTGCTCCTGCCTCTTTTTACCGCAAATTTACAAAACTTCTCGATAACAACCAAAAGCTCTTCCAAAAGTATCTTGGATAATCCACTCCAACTGGCAGAAACTACAACAAAAGACTAGAAGCTGGAGGGAGACGGCATGCGAGTTTTCCGCCTAATCATTCAGATCAGCTTGTGCGTGGTTGCAGCTATTTCGCCACTAGAATCCGCCGCCGGAATCGCTCCGTCCGCCAAAGGACAAGACCCGGTTCTTCAAGAACGCTTGCAACTCTTTTTCCGCTTGGAATCGATGTACGGCATCCCGTGGAATTATTTGGCAGCCGTTGATCAATACGAGCGAACCATGAAAATACGCAAGAAGAAGCAGGAGCAAGAAAACGTCTCGCGGCTAACAGCCGTGGACATTCCAGGCGATCGTTGGGCAGGTGCGTTCAACCCCGATGCAGAAGATACGAATCCGGTATCCATTCAATTTTTTCAAGGGGTCGGGATGGATGGCGACGGCGATGGGCTAGCGGATCGGCACAACGATCTCGATGCACTCACTACTTTCATTCATTACCTATCTCAATACGGCTTCTCCGATGAAGATTGGCAAATTGGTCTCTGGTCTTACTACCAGCGGGATCGGTCCGTGAAGACGATCAGGCAGTTCGCGCAGGTGTATGCAAAGTACCAGCACCTGGCCCTAGAAGAGCGGCATTTTCCTATCCCCACGAGATACGAATACAGCTACCGCAGTACATGGGGAGCGCCACGCGGCTGGGGTGGACGTCGCATCCACGAGGGGACCGATATTTTTGCCAGTCACGGCACTCCCGTACTCAGCACAGCATACGGAGTCATTGAGGTACTCGGCTGGAACAGGTATGGCGGATGGAGGATCGGCATGCGTGACATGGGCAATGTGTATCATTACTTCGCACATCTGTCCTCGTTTAAAAAGGGTTTGAAGCCGGGTGACATCGTGGAACCGGGTGAAGTGATCGGATATGTCGGCAGTTCTGGTTATGGGAAGCCTGGTACTTCAGGAAAATTCCCTCCCCATCTGCACTACGGGATGTACAGAGAAACAGGTGGCGCGGATTGGTCATTTGATCCTTATCCGTATTTACGACGCTGGGAGCGACAAAAGAAGCGGCAATGAAGCCGCTTCTTTTTTATGGGCAGCTCTTCTCATTGACAGACATCATCCGTAAAAATACAATAAAAACAGAAAAACTGGACAGTCGTCCAAAAACGAGGTGAGAAAGTGACTACCCCAAAAAAAGCCGAAGCAAAACGGGCATTTTTGATTGAGCAAGCGACTGCTTGTTTGGCTGAAAAAGGGTATGCTCATGTTTCCTTGCGCGACATTGCCAAGGAATCTGGCGTCTCACTTGGCATTCTGCATTATTACTTTGCAAGCAAAGAAGAGCTTTTGCTCGCTGTAATCTCTAGCTACAAGGGACGTTTTATGGAGGAGTTGGAACGCGAAGTGCTCGCAGCTCCATCTGGAAAATGGTCAGCAGCTCTAGCCCGTGTCCTGTGCCGTAGTCTACAAGAGGATCGAAATCTGCATCGGCTCTGGTATGACTTGCAGGTACAGGCCATGTACGTTCCCGCCTTTGGTGAACAGGTAAAAATCATTCGAACCCGTCTGCATCAGCTCATCTCTCGTATGCTCGTACGGTTGCAGCGCGAAGAACAATCACCGTTGACCATTGACGAAAACTCCGCAATCTCACTCATCTACTCTGCAATCGACGGATTCCTTTTTCAATTTTTGCTCGATGACTTGCAGAAGCCGGAAGAAGCGATTGCTCATTTTGAACAGGCCTTTGCCCATTTGATGGATACACTCTTCTCTTCTGAATCTTTATCTCCTGAATCGAGGTGAATTAGGATGGCAGTCCTGTCCATGCAAAATCCCGCCACTGGAGAGCTGCTTGGCGCTTTACAGGAAGCGACTCCAGAACAAGTAGAAGACGCGATGGTACGTGCGCGTCTTGCCTTTCCAGCTTGGTCCACGACATCGTTGGCCGAGCGTCTGGACTATTTGACACGGTTGCGGCACTATTTAGTCGATCACGGCGAAGAAATCGCCCGAAAAATTAGTGAGGCTACCGGAAAAGTTACATTGGAAGCGTACATGACCGAAATTTTCGTCACTGTCGACACGATCCGCTTTTATGAAAAACATGCCTATCAGATGCTGGCCGATCAGCCAGTACCAACCTCTATCGTATTATGGCCGAAGAAATCGTATATCCACTACAAGCCGATGGGTGTCGTCGCGGTCATTTCTCCGTGGAATTATCCGTTTCAGCTTGCCATTATTCCCGTATTATCTGCGCTGGTAGCAGGCAATACCGTTATTTTAAAACCTTCCGAGGTGACTGCCTCTACCGGACTGCTCATGGAAGAGGTTTTTTCCGCTGTTTCTATGCCAGTTGGAGTCGTAACCGTCCTGCATGGGGGACGCGAAGCTGGACAGGCGCTGGTAGCTGCGCGCCCAGATAAAATATTTTTCACAGGCTCTGTTGCGACAGGCAAAAAAATTATGGCGGCAGCTTCGGAGCATTTGATCCCTGTTGAATTGGAGCTGGGCGGGAAGGACCCGATGATCGTATTTGAAGACGCTCATTTGGAACGGGCAGCAAATGGCGCGGTGTGGGGGGCTTTTACGAACTCTGGACAGGTGTGTATGTCTGTTGAACGTCTTTTTGTCCATGAAAAGGTATATCCTGAGTTTCTCAAGCTAGTCACTGAAAAAACAAAAGCATTGCGCCAAAGCTATCCGAATGAGGCCGAGGTCGGTTCGATGACGTCTTCCCAACAAATCGGCATTGTCCGTGAGCATGTGAGCGAAGCGCTGGCTGCGGGCGCGACTTCAGTCACCGGAGGACTTCCTTCCTCTGACAGCATGTATATCGCGCCGACCATTCTCACAAACGTGACGACTGAAATGAAAATCATGCGGGAAGAGACCTTTGGTCCAGTGCTGCCCATCATGACTTTTTCCACCGAAGAGGAGGCTGTCCGCCTGGCTAATAGCTCACCGTACGGACTGAATGCCTCCGTATGGTCAGCCGATAAAACAAAAGCGGATCGCGTAGCTCGTCAGCTCGACAGCGGCAATGTGTGCATCAACGACGTCATTATCAGCTACGCCAATCCCCATCTTCCTTTTGGCGGGGTCAAACAGAGCGGTATTGGCCGTTATCGTGGACCTTCAGGACTGCAAGCCTTTACGCACAGCATCTCTGTCATCCATGATCCGGGCAAACGCAAACGTGAGTTCAACTGGTATCCGTATACGAAAGATCAAGAGCTCACCTTCATCGGTTTGACGAACCTGTTATACGGCAAGCTCCAAAATGTAAATCGCCGGACTTTGGGTGCGATCTGGCGCGAATTCAGGCGTCTGTTCTAACCACACCAGTAGGCTGCTGCTCCTTATTTCAGTGTCCCAAAACCAACGATATCCACATGAACTCTGACATTAAATTTCGCTTTTTTATATAGGGCGAGACCCGTTTCGCGTGTCCATTTGCCATAATATTTTTGGCGAATGCTCTCCTCTAGCTGCGCCGGGTCAACCCCTTGCTTTTGAAAACGCACCAACATCTCCATGCTTTCCTTTTTGATCCGTTTCTCAAGCTCTTGAATCAAGGTCCGAAATTGAGTCCGCTTCTCCAAATCCTTGTTGCCTGAATAGCCTACCAGCATTCCTCTTACTTTAAGATCGATGTGGATGACAGGCTTTTTCAGGCTGCCTTCGCTTCTTACTTTCGTTTTTGCCCGCACAAAATCGAAGACGACCTTTTCCCTTTGTTTTTTACCTGTTTTCGTCTCGTGCTGGAACTCGAAGCTCATACGTGGCAAGCGTTCTCTTCCCAGAAACCCCTGAACCAGCTTCCCCTCTCGCTGTGAGTACATTCCGATCATCCTGTCCACTCGAAAAAGTGCAGCCTTGGTGATCTGAATCTCTCCGTCACTTTGAATGAGATAAGGAAGATTGGGGTCCATCGTGTTGCTGGTCATCATAAAAACAAAATCGTGAATGGTCGCAAATGACGAAAAGGCCGTTTCCACTCGCGGACGAAGCAAGCTGTTCAAATACGTGTTGATTTCCGGCCTGTGGTTATAGGTTTTTTTGATAACATCTTTCGCTTTTCCTTGTACGACGGCAATGTATACATTTTCTCCTACAATCGGATTGCGGTAGAGATCAAGGATGACTTTTCCGATCCCTACTTTGCGGGCGTATTCTTCACTGAACAAAATCACACGCAATTGAGAGAGAGACATGCTCCTCTCTGCTTTTGTCGCGAGATTCAGCATCGCCTCGCTCGTCATCGAAGCAAAAGTCGAGTAAACCTGCGTGGATTCCTTATTTTTGGAGGGAACCGGTACCGATACGGTGACATCTATTTTTTCACGATCTACATAATCGAAGCCCATAACCCCAATCATGGCCATGTCTTCCAGTGCTGGCCGTTCGAGTTCGCGTCCGCACCCGCAAAGGCTGAGTAAGAGGATAACCGTAACAATGAACCAGCTTGCCCTCTTCATGATACCCGCTCTCCTCTACCGAACTTCAAGGAATGAAGCAATAACAAAAAAATAGGCCATAAGATCAATCCATAGGCTATGTAAACAGTCACCTTGTCATAAATGTAGCGTTGTTTTTCTACAGATAATGGCCCCACAATGAATAAAAACGAAATGATGGTCGGTAAAAGCAGATGCCACAGCCGAGTCTTTTCTGCCATTTCTTCAAGCCCTGTACGCGCAACCCACAAATATCCCGTACTCGTGCTGAGAATGAGGAAGACCCAGAGACCAATCCCGAGATTTTCGATCCGCTCCAAAAAAGACAGCTCTACAGCCTTAAACAAATTCAAAATGGGATAAATGAGATTTTCCATTTGCCATTCGGAAAAATAAGCTATGCTTGTGAGCAAGACCATGACATACAACAAAACCACGATCCATACCCCAATCAGCACATGCTTGTGTGCCTTGTTCTTCTCTTGGATATACGGGTAGAAAAACAGAACCAATTCATACCCAAGCATACTCGCGTAAGAATTGTGCACGGTTTCGGCTATACTGCGCCAATCTGTATTAAATAGAGGAAAAATATGTGTGAATCCTCCCTTTTGAAATCCGTACTGCAAAAGAAAAACCATCCAGCCGGTAAAAAAGAAGGTTAGCAGGCAAAAACGCGCGATTAATTTGATGCCGCCATTTGTAATGTAGACCATCGTCAAAGTCAATCCGAGCAACGGCAATGTGGCTGTCTGATTGCTCAGCATGGAGGTTTGCACCAGCCTGACATATCCTTCATTGGCGGTAGATACATTCAGAATGGCGTAGACGATAATCAAGATATTGAAACAGCGTCCCAGCCATTTTCCCAACAGCTTTTCGTGAATCCGAAACAGATTATCCTCTGGATAGCGACGGCACAAGGCCATCATCGGAATTAACGTTAAGCTGACGATGCATCCCAACAAAATCGGAGACCACCACAGATTGTAGCCTAGTTTGCTGGCAGAATGAGCCAGTCCAAGTAAATTGACCCCCACCATCGTATTCATAATCAATCCGATTACCAGGATCGGATTCAGGCTGTGAATTCTCCCTCTATCCATCTCCCTAGTCCTCCCCAACTGGCCGGACATGCTTTTGCTTTGCCCGGGACATGCGGTTTCGATTGACGATAAACCTCAATGGCGCACGTACGAGACTATTCATCAAATCGGTCCATTGACGCGGAACTCCCGGGGTCATGTACGGAGTCCCGAGCGAAGTCAGATTGAGCAAATGCGCGAATAAAAACGACAGTGCCAGCATCTGGCCGTACATGCCCAATACGCCTGCCATCAAGATAAAACCATAGCGAACGAGCCGAATCGCATTACTCATCAAAAAATTGGGTGGCACAAAAGAAAGCAGCGCTGATACAGAAACAAGGACGATCAGGATATTACTGGCTAACCCTGCTTGTACGGAGGCTGTCCCGATCACGATACCGCCAACGATACCGATTGTTTGACCGATTTTAGTCGGCATGCGTATCCCTGCTTCTCTCAAAATCTCGATGACGAGCTCAATAATGAGCACCTCGATCACTGGCGGAAAAGGCACCCGACTGCGCGATTCAGACAAAATCGTCAGCAAAGCGGGTGGAAGCATTTCCGGATGATACGTCAAGACAGAGACATAGCTGGAGGTAAGCATGATGGTGATAAATAAACCGAAAAAGCGAATCATCCGCAGCAAGCTCGCCGTTGACCATCGATTGTAAAAGTCTTCGGGGCTGCTAAACATCTCCAGAAAGGAAGTCGGACAGATAGCAGCATCCGGACTGCCATTCAGCATGATCACGATTCTGCCGTCCAATAAGGCTGCTGTTGCATTGTCAGGCCGACCCGTCAAGCCAAATTGCGGGAACGGAGAGTACGGCTTGTCCTCCAGCATTTGCTTTAAGACAGGCATCCCGACAAATCCAGGGTAAATGACATTGTCGAGCCGTTTTTTCACGCGCTCCACATTTTCTGCGCTCGCGATGTTGTCCAGATAAATCACAGCTACCTTGTTGTGCGCCTCGGTGCCAATCGAGTAGCTCGATACTTTCAGATGAGGCGTAGCCATTCTTCTCCGAAGCAAGGACAAATTGATCTCCAGCATTTCAACAAAGGAATCTTGCGGTCCAAGGACGGTCGCCTCCGTCTCGGATTTCGTAATGGAACGATGCGCGACCTGAAATGTATTCACATGCAGAATGAGATCCCTTTCCAGGAAAAACAAGATGGTATGACCGCGTAGCAAGTTACTCATCAACGTCTCCATATCGTCAAGAAGACATTCCTGTGAGAAAGGGAGCACCTGCATCGGGTCTTTCCCGTCGGAACGCTGCAACGGAAGAAAGACATTCTCATAAATCTGGGACACATCCACCAGCGTATCGAGAAAAAAAACGTGTACCTCTTCGTCATTCATCTTCAATGACAAGCTGCTGAGGTCATCCACGTTTTGCATGCACTGTTTTACCATTTCAGGTGTAATTTGTTCGCTTCGCCGCGCTTGTACCGAACTGATGCGCCGCTTTGTTTGTATGGCCTCTACCTGCGCTCTCCACCAATCAGTCGGCTTCACGTTAGATCCCCCTTTTTTTCAGGAAAATCTTTCTTACTTTGACCTACCCGTGGTGATTTTATCCAAAAAAATAGAAAACGGGAGCCAAAGCCCCCGTTGAACTATCTCGCTACCCATATGAAATGATTAGGCGAACTGCTTAGATAAGTTAGCCATTTCGATCGCTGCCGTTGCGGCTTCCCAGCCTTTGTTGCCTGCTTTGGTTCCTGCTCGCTCGATGGCTTGCTCGATATTGTCTGTCGTCAAAACACCAAAAATAACGGGTACCCCAGTGGATAAAGATAGGGACGCGACTCCTTTTGCGGTCTCATTGCAGACATAATCGAAGTGTGGAGTGGAGCCACGAATGACAGCTCCCAATGTAACAACTGCATCATAGCGACCGGATTCCGCCATTTTTTTGGCGATCAACGGAATTTCAAATGCCCCCGGAACCCATGCCACGTCTACCTGCTCCTCTTCTACGCCATGACGCTTCAAGGCATCAAGGGCCCCTCCGACCAGCTTGCTTACGATCAATTCATTAAAACGTCCTGCCACAATCCCTACACGCAAACCTGTTCCAACCAAATGTCCTTCGAATGTTCTCATCGCTTATTCCCTCTCCTTATCTGTGCAGATGAAGCAGGTGGCCCAGCTTCTCTTGTTTTGTTGTCAGGTACTGTTTATTGTGCAGATGCTCCGGCATTTGAATCGGCACCCGTTCTTCTACTGTCAAACCGTAGCCAGTAAGCCCACGGATTTTTCGTGGGTTATTGGTCAAAAGCCGCATGCGTTGCACACCTAAATCCCGCAAAATTTGCGCACCAATACCGTAATCTCGCAGATCAGCGGCGAATCCTAGCTTTTCATTGGCCTCAACCGTATCCAAGCCTTCCTCCTGCAGCTTGTAGGCACGGAGCTTATTAATCAAGCCAATGCCTCTGCCCTCCTGGCGCATGTACAATAAAATGCCGCGTCCGTTCGCTTCGATCTGTTCCAATGCAGCGTGCAGCTGTGGACCGCAGTCGCAGCGGTATGACCCGAAAATATCGCCTGTCAAGCACTCCGAGTGCACGCGAACGAGAATGGGCTCATCCGGTCCGATCTCTCCCTTAATGAGAGCCACATGCTCTTTGCCATCCAGCTCGTTCGTATAGGCCGCTATTCGAAAATCACCGTAGGCGGTCGGAAGCTGCACTTCGATTTCCTTTTTCACCATGGATTCCGTCCGCATCCGATACGCTATCAGGTCTGCAATCGTAATCAGCTTGAACTCAAAGCGGCGTGCAATCTCTACCAATTCCGGCAGACGTGCCATGGAGCCATCCTCGTTCATAATTTCGCAAATGACTCCCGCTGGAATGCCCCCCGCCAAGCGAGCCAAATCAACTGCCGCCTCCGTGTGACCCGCTCTGCGCAATACACCGCCAGACTTCGCGATTAACGGAAAAATATGTCCCGGTCTGCGGAAATCTTCTGCGGTCTTCTGCTCATTGAGCATCGCCAAGACCGTTTGAGAGCGCTCGTGAGCGGATATCCCTGTGTGTGTGCTCCCTTCATCGATAGACACGGTAAAAGCCGTTCCTTGCTTGTCTGTATTGGCATTCACCATCGGAGCCAGCTGCAAGCGAGTTGCGTGCTCTTCTGTCACCGGCACGCACACGAGTCCCCTGCCATGCGTGACCATGAAGTTGATCATTTCAGGCGTAGCCGCTTCGGCCATGCAGACAAAATCTCCTTCATTTTCCCGATCCTCATCATCTACCACGATGACTGCCTTGCCCTGACGCAAATCTTCCAATGCTTCTTCTATGCGATGAAACATGCTTACTCCCTCCTACTCACGCGAAGCCATTTTCCTGCAAAAAGGCTAGACTGAGCCCGCCAGATTTTTCTGTACCGCCATGGTTTTGATAACCTAACAAGCGCTCCACATATTTGCCGATGACATCCGTTTCGAGATTCACCAAGTCCCCAGGTCGTCTGTCTGCAAGACTCGTATTCGCCAGCGTATGCGGAATGATCGAAACCGTAAAACCGCTATCGCTTACGTCCACCACGGTGAGACTGATGCCATCTATGCAAATCGATCCACGGGCAATGACGTACTTCAACAGCTGCGGTTTGGCCTCAATCCGGAACACAACTGCATTCGCATTCACCTCTCGTGAAGCAACTATTCCGGTCCCGTCTACATGTCCGGAGACGATATGCCCGCCGAATCGATCCCCCAGCCGCATCGCCCTTTCCAAATTCACTCGCTGTCCACTGCGTAATTTGCGCAAGCTCGTCTTATTCATTGTCTCTGGCATCACATCGACGCAAAACTGACGATTGGTATAAGAAGTAACCGTAAGGCAAATGCCATTGACCGAGATACTGTCGCCGAGCTTCACCCCTTCAAGTACCTGCTGTGCGCGGATGACCAGTCGGCTCGCCTGTTCGTTCCCTTGAATCGATTCCATCACGCCCACTTCTTCGACCAGTCCCGTGAACATGCTCTCTCCTCCTCACCTGCTACGTCTGATCCTCCCATTGTGGGTACCCGCTAATCTGTACATCGCCTTTCCCAATCGGAGTGATCATGACATTTGTCAGCTGCACTGCTTCTCCCATCGTTGCAAAGCCTTGACCACCGAACGGCGAGGGCGCACCGCTTCCTCCGATCAGCTTTAGCGCGATATGGCTCACGACCTTCTGAATCGCTCTCGCCTGCAAAAAGGAGCCGTTTACTTCCTGTCCGCCTTCCACAAGCAACGAGGTAATCCCCAGCTCCCCCAACGTATCTAGCACCTTTTCCACGCGAATTGGCCCTGCCGTTGTGATGACCTTAACTCCTCTTGCCGCAAGCAGTTCATGCTTTTCCCTTGGGGCTGCATCTGTCGTAAAGATCCATGTCTTCGCATCTGTATTCTGAACGACACGGGCATCCAGCGGCGTACGTAATTGGCTGTCCAAAATCACGCGAACTGGCTGGCTCCCAAAACGCTGCTCTCCCTTGCGAGCCGTCAACAGTGGGTCATCAGCGAGAATCGTCCCAACTCCAACCAGGATTGCATCATGCTGCCTGCGAAGTTCATGCACCTCTGCCCGAGCCTCTGCACCAGTAATCCACCGACTGTGTCCCGTGACCGAAGCAATTTTTCCGTCCAATGTACTGGCCGTCTTTACCGTCACAAATGGACGTCTGGTTTGGATGTAATGGAAAAAGACTTCATTGAGCGCCTTCGCTTCCTCTTCTCTCACGCCCACAGCCACTTCTACTCCTGCTGCCCGCAGCATCTCGATGCCTCGTCCCGCCACCAATGGATTCGGATCGAGCGTAGCTACAACCACACGACGTACATCAGCTGCGATCAACGCTTCTGCACACGGCGGTGTTTTCCCATAGTGACTGCAAGGCTCCAGCGTCACATATACGGTCGCACCTTGCGCTTTTTCCCCAGCCATCCGCAGTGCGTGCACCTCAGCATGGGGCTCTCCTGCCCGCAGATGCGCTCCCATTCCCACGATGGTTCCCTCTTTCACAATCACAGCTCCGACCATGGGATTCGGGCTGGTTTGGCCTCGTGCCGATCGTGCCAGCTCCAGCGCCAGATCCATGTACTTGCTGTCCTGTTCCATACCGCACTCCTTTCTGTTCCATCATTCCAGCCAAGCACAACGCAAAAAGCCCTTGAAACCTCACAACGTTTCAGGGCATAGGGAAAGAAGCCTTATCTCATCTGTTTTTGAAAAAACAAATGAAGAAAGCAAAAAATCTTCTTCCATCCGGACTGTACCGTCGGCTCTGGACTTTCACCAGATCAGTCGCTGCAAGCGTGGTCAGCGAGTCGCGGGCTCAGACGTACGTACGCCATTACCGCCGGTCAGGAATTTCACCTTGCCCTGAAGATTGTCGCTATGAAGTTTTATGAAAAATAAAAACGCCCATGAATATTATGCTCAGGGCGTTCAGAAAGAAGCCTCGCTTCTACCGTTTTTTGAAAAAAACAGCGAAACAGGCCGTTCCAAATACCTTCTCCCATCCGGACTGTACCGTCGGCCTTGGATTTGCACCAAGTCAGTCGCTATCAACTGCTTCGATAGCGAGTCGCGGGCTCAGACGTGCGTTCGTCATTACCGCCGGTCGGGAATTTCACCCTACCCTGAAGGCTGGTATTCAGTTAGGCAAAGTATAGCATATTTTTCGCTATTGTCTGTAATCATTTATTGGAGAAGTGCACTTTTACTCTTGCTCGCACATTTCGAGGACCGTCAGGAGTTCTTTCAAATCATTGATGTACGCTCTTGGCACAACACCATTTCGCTCCATGTCCAACTCATTCCCTTGATAGGCAATAAAAGCAACTTGTCCATCACAGGCCGCCTTGCCATCGATCCACGAATCTCCGATCATCGTCCAGGCCGAAACAGGCCAATCTGGCTTTCGGCTGCGAATATAGTGAACGCCAGAGGGAGATGGCTTCAATGTCGTCATCTGCTCGCGGGCGACGATTTCAGCGAAGTAGGAGGCGATTCCCGTCTCGTTCAAAGCCTCCATTGCAGCAGCATACGCGTTGTTGGTCAGGATATACAACTGGTAGCGGTTCTTCAACTCCTCCAGCACTTCTACCGCGTGTTGCTCCAGAACGGCACCATGCATCCCTTCCTTCTCGATCGTGGTTACTGCATCCCACATCGCTTGCTCCAACTCTGACGTCATCTGCTCCGCTTTTCGCCCGATCTCAATGAGCTGTGATGCGGTATGCTTTTCCCATTCAAATGTTGGGGAAACAATCCCATTGTCCACCCATAGCTGAAAAATGGCCCGCTTCATCTCGGTAAAATCGATCCTGGATTGCAACAAGGTGTTGTCCATATCGAAAATAATGCCTTTTTGAAAGGTTCTGCTCATTTTGTGCCTCCATTTTTGACAATAGTCGTGAATGATCCTTCCATTTTATCAAAAAAAGGACTATCCCTCCGTCATTTTATAACTTTTGGGACAGCCCCCTTTTTGGGGTTCGATATTGAGTTCCTATTGCTTCTTCTTGGCGCTATCTACTTCATACGGCACATCCTTTGGAACTCCTCCGGCTGGCCAGTCTTGTGCCTTTTTGGCAAAGTCCGGACGTGGCTTGGACAAAATATAGGCAGCTAGGTCCGCTGCTTCTTGATCGGTTAACGAGCCTTGCTTGATGCCACCCATTTCCCCTAAAGGCATATTACGCTGAATGTAGCCAGCCGCTTTGGAAATTCGAGCCATGCCTGCACCAATATTGAAGGAGTTATCCCCCCATAGTGCTGGGCCAGAGTTTGGACCTGTACCTGAACCATCAGCAGCATGACATTGTAAACACGATTTTTGGAAGAGGGCTTCTCCATTTGCCACATTCGGTTGAGGTACGGTCTTCATATCATTTTTCTCTATCCACGGGCGCTCTTTAATTCCTACTGGTACATCTGTTGAGATATATGTCAGATAGGCAACCATCGCTCTCATTTCGTCGCTGTTGTAAGGCAATGGCTTTCCGTTCATGCTTCGTTGAAAGCAACCATTGATCCGATCTTCAATAGTAATCACTTTTCCAGACCTTGGAATGTACTGGGGATAGACTGCGGTGACACCCGTTAATGGGGAGGTCGCATCCATTCCTGCATTACCGTGACAGCTGGAGCAGGAAAGCTTATTCCCTGTGTATTCAGGGATCACTGTGCTCGTTTCATTCATTAACTTATGTCCATACTTAATCGATTCTCCCAATGGCCCTTCTGGCACCTTGTCCATACTAGGCGGGGTGTAGGAATCTAAATTGATTGCTCCCGTTGCCCCACTCGCTGTTTTATCTTTGGCCTCATTCGGTGTTGAGGTGGGTTGAGCGGTCTGCTGTGTAGCGCAGCCTGCAAAGACCAGCATCGCCACTACAACCACAGACAGCTTCTTCCAGCCTGTCTTCTCTTTTTTGAACATAGGTCTCACTCCTCCATGTTGATCGTGCACTCACACCATGAGAGTAGCAAGAGGCGTGCCAAACCAAAGAAGCAGGAAAACGAACGACTTGGCGCTTCCAAACAGCAAGAAAAAGAAAAGACCATGCCAAAATGTCATGGTCAGTACGCGACAAAATGTCACGGTCGCAGCTCGTACTCTTCGATTTTTCGGTACAGATTACGCACGCTGATCCCCAGCTTCTCAGCTGTCTTGGTCTTGTTCCATTGCAGAACGTCCAGCACATGCTTGATATGTTCTCGCTCTACGTGTTTCAGTAAAAACGCCTCTTCCTCCCCCGATTCTGCAGAGAAAAGGAGCTTTCGATCTGACGGGTTGTGATGCACTGGCTGTTCATAAGGAAAGAGATCCTTGTCCTCAATCTCCTCTCCTTTTGCCAAAACGACAGCGCGTTCGATCATATGAGCCAACTCCCGGACATTCCCCGGAAATGAGTAGGCCAAAAGCGCTGCCTGGGCTTTCACAGAAAGGGGTTTGACTGGATACTTACGCTTCAGTCGATTCAAAAAGAAAGCCGACAATGGCAAAATGTCCTCTCTTCTCTGGGCGAGGGGTGGAATCGTTATATCCATGACATGCAGCCGGAAATAGAGATCGGACCGAAACGTTCCTTCTTCCACTTTCTTCTCCAGATCGGCATTGGTAGCAGCGATGATCCGAACATCCACCTTGTGCAAAATCGGGCTCCCTATTCGGCGAAATTCGCCGGTTTCCAGAAAACGGAGCAGCTTGACCTGCAAAGGAAAAGGCAAATCCCCTACTTCATCCAAAAAAAGCGTCCCCAGGTGAGCAATCTCTACCAGTCCCTTTTTTTGGGCAGTTGCGCCTGTAAAAGCTCCCTTTTCGTGTCCGAACAGTTCACTTTCCAGCATCGTTTCTGGTATCGCTCCCAAATTGATCGGTACAAATGCCTCTGCTGCTCGCTCACTACATTCATAGATGAGTCTCGCGATGACATCCTTCCCTGTCCCACTTTCCCCTTTCAAAAGAACGAGAAAATCCGTACTGGCTACTCGCTTGGCAGTTGCTAAGACCTCTTTTAGCTTCGGGCTTTCCGCAACGATTTGAAACGTCGTTTTCCCATTTGTCGACAGCGCTTCTCTCAACTGTTGGTTTTCCTCGGTCAACTGCTGTTTTTCTATGGCCTTGGAAATCAATACCTCCAATTCATTGAGGTTGTATGGTTTTGTCAAATAATCATAAGCGCCGCGTTTCATCGCTTCGATAGCTGTTTCGATGGTTCCGTGTCCCGTTACAACAATGATTTGAATGGCAGGAGAGGCTTCCTTGCACCATTGCAGAAAGGCGAGACCGTCCATCCCGGGCATTTTCAAATCAAGCAGAATCACATGAATCGTTTCGCTGGTTACTAGCTGCTGGGCGCTGATTCCGTCAGGTGCTTCCAGCGTGGTATATCCCTTTCTCTTTAATCGACTGGTTAATAGATGGCGGAAATCTGCTTCGTCATCAACAATGAGTATCCGAGTGTCAGTGTGCATCTTTTGTTCATTCCCCCTTTGCCGACGGCAGGATGACCGTAACAGTCGTGCCTATGTTTGGCGTACTTTCGATCTCGATTTCTCCGCCTAAATTCGTCACAATCCCATAGCAGACCGATAACCCGAGACCAGTCCCTTTTCCAGGAGGCTTGGTTGTATAAAAAGGCTCCAAAACATGCGGCAAATCTGCTGCAGGTATACCGCATCCATCATCTTTGATATACAGACGGAGCCGATCATTCGATGGAGAATCAGTTGCTATCTCAATATTTCCCCGCTCCTGGGTCGCGTACAGTGCATTGGTTAACAGATTGAGCAAGATCTGCTGAAGTTGTCCAGGGGTAGCGAGAAGAAACGGAGCAGAGGCCGACAGAGACTGGTTTACCGTTACCTGTTTGACACGTATTTCATGGGATAAAAGAATGAGAATGTCTGTTAGGACTTGATGAATATCTACTTGTTCTACGGTAACGGGTGATTTTCCCGAAAAGTGCAGCAACCGGGTCGTGATTTCCTTGCAGCGGTTAATTTGTTTGTCCATCGTGTCCAAGTATTGGGTAAGCTCTCCTGTGTCCTGTAAATCTCGAATATCCTCTTCCACGAGACGGTCCCGCAAGTCTTGTCCATACAACGACAGAATGCCTAATGGATTATTGATTTCATGGGCGATGCCCGATGCCAAGAGTCCAATAGCAGCGAGCTTGTCTGCTTGTGCGATTGCGGCTTCCAGCTCTCGTTTCTCCGTGATGTCTTCGATGACCTCCAGAAAAGCCGACGATTCTTTCTCCGGATGCAGAGGGAAAACCTGATGTCGATAAGAACGGACACGTCCATCCTGATCGACTCTGGAGGAAATAAGGTCAGTCTGATTTTGGTTTACCATTTGTCGTGTTCGGAGCATGCAACCACTGCATGAGCTGAAATGCTGACCAATCGTCTGATGGCAGTCTTTCCCCAGGAGATTTGCCGTATCCTGAAACCACGCCGACGCTGTTTGATTAATCCAGCGAATACGAAAACATTCATCTACGAGAATCAGTCCCATCCCCATGCCACTCACGACGAGATCAAGCCGTTTCTTTTCTTCCAGAAGCTGATTGGTCTTCGTCTCCAGACTCTGTGCCATTTCATTGCAGGACGCTGCCAGCCTGCCAATTTCATCTGAGGTCGTCACTGGTATTCGTACGGATAAATCGCCACCTGCGATTTTTTGCACAGCGGATTCGATCTTTTCCATTAATCGGCTAAATGAGACAGAAAACACAATGCTAATCCCCAACACGATAAGTGCGATGAATAAGGTCGTAAAGAGCAGAGATTGTTCCAATTTTGAAAAGGCAGCAAACGCCGTTTGGCTTGACTGTTCCAGCATAATGACCCAATGGGTGACGGAAGAACGCATGGCATAGTTGACCATGACCTCTTCATTGGAAGCCTGATACGTACGGATAACAGGCTTGTCAGTTCGATCTGGTAGTATCCAGGAGGGAGGAACCGCTTGTTCATAATAGGTCAAA
Source organism: Brevibacillus brevis (assembly GCF_022026395.1). Classification (NCBI taxonomy): domain Bacteria; kingdom Bacillati; phylum Bacillota; class Bacilli; order Caryophanales; family Paenibacillaceae; genus Brevibacillus; species Brevibacillus brevis. Next base: position 4,967,129 of record NZ_CP041767.1, read on the forward strand.
GAGCCATCAGAAGGCTTACCCAACATAAACGGATCTGCAAACCTATTGCTTTTCCCATCCGTGACGAACAAATAGGCCTCGTTTTCATATCGAGCTCGCAGTGTGACCTGTTCGAGCAACTGTTTTACATTGAGCTTTGCGTACATGCCGCCTTTTACACCGTTGGCAGATACGTGAGGGATCGCGACCGTTACCAGCAGCTTCCCTTCCGCTGATCGGACAATGCTTCCGATGTATGGTTTTCCCGACTGGATGGTGGGAAGAAGCTTGTTGTCTTGCTCACTGACTATATCCACTCTTTGGTGTTTCCAGCGATTCAGCAAAAACTGCGGCCCTCCATCCTGATGAAAAAGCGCGACCTCCTCCATGTAAGGGGAGGTTTTTAATAACGTATTCAACAAAAAATAAGCATCATCATCGCTAGGGCGCTCTTTGAGAAAACGCTGCTGAACCACCTGCATGGATTGGGTCGTATGTAAAAAAAGCATATCCAACTGCGCCAATGTATTTTCCACGTAGATCTGATTGGCTCTGTCTACCTCTTCTCGAACCTTATCTTTACTCGTTTGCAAATTGATATAACCAAGAATCAGAAAAGGGATGATGGACATGCAAAGCCCAAACAGGAGCATCTTTGTCTTTAGTCGATTGATACGCGGTAGTCTGCTCCTCTTCATTTGTTCTTCACTCCATACCATTCTTGCGCCAATGACCACTGTTGATCGGTTACGGTAATAGGCAGCTTGGACAGGGAAGCAGCATTGACAACCAACCGCACGTCATCCGGCCATTCGATTGACAGATCGGTTGGAGGGACTCCATCCAACACCCGAGCCACCATATGAGCAGCCTGCATGCCTTGTGCATGAAAAGAAACGCCGTAAGCGGCAAACAAGCCAGCCTTCACCTGCTCGGGGTATGCGCCCATGACAAACAATTGCTTCTCGATCAAAAGAGGCAAGCAATCAGTAATCGCGTCTTCCAGAACATAGCTAGGTAAAGGAAGCATGGCGTCGTATTCTCCTGGAGAGAGCTTACTGAGCAATTGCTCCAAATCTCTTGAGGAAGCAACCTGCTCCACCTGCAAGCGAACACCAAGCAAGGAAGCGGCTGACCCTGCTTCTACGATTGCCCGCTCTGTCGTAGGAGCATGAGAATCGGCAATGATCAGAATCCGCTTGGCATCAGGCAACAAACGAGTTGTCAGCTCCAACCTTTTCCCAATCACATCCATTTGGCCATTGCTGATTCCACACGTAATTGTCCCCTCTGTCTCAACAAGCGGTAGCTCGACCAGTGAGGCGACACCGATAAAAACAATGGGAACCGTCGTTGTCTCCTGTTGAATCAAAAAGGTCTCGTGCGCCCCTGTCGTGACGACTACATCAGGCTTTTTGGAAATCAAGTCCTGGACAAGGGAGCGCTCCTCTTCAAGGGTTTGAGCCGCATTCAAATAGACAGGTGCATACTGAACACGTACTCCTTCACCTAGACCCAGCGATTGCAATCCCGCCTTCAATCCCGCTACTTTATCTTTTCGATCCTCATTGGCAATCACAATTCCTATCGTATATAGATCGACGTCCTGTTTTTGCTGACTACTGGACCAATCGAGCAAAGTTCCTGCCACTAACAAGATGAGAAAGAGGATTTTCCTTTGTTTTTTCATAGGTATCACATCCAACTCTCATCATAGCGGCAAATGATGGCAGAGAATGTGAATATTTAACAAACCTTGGTCAATGAATACGGACTTCCCTAAATAATATGTTTTTCCTGTTGTGTCAACGGTGGTTGCGTCATATTCAGTTGCTCGCAGCGTGATTGAAATGCAGTTCTTCTGCTACTGCAATATGTTAGCGCAGTTTTTTCAAGTCCATGCTTACGCTATTCCTTCTTTCCTAAGCCTTATAAAAAAAGCGACAGCAACGCGCTGCCGCTTTTTCCTATTCAGCGATTACGGAGTGCCGTCCGGTGTTTCCCCAGGAATCCGCGGCACATCCGGCTTGCCTTCCGGGTTGTTATACAAATACGTCGGTACATCGCCAATGATCAAGGAGTGGGTGATCGGGATTTTCGTCGTGACCGTCTGCTCCTCAGTTGCAAAAGGGATCACGATGCGCAGATCGACCTCCACAAAAATATATACTGTCGCCAGCACCATATTGATGCCTGCTTCCTTCAGCTCTGTCTCCAGCTTGGTTTTGACCGAGCCGATGGGCACGAAAGTCACCGGCAAATTCGGCCCCATTGATGCCAAAAAGGAGTTCCCGGTAGCCAAACCAAGCGGAATCGTGCGGTCTACTTTTTCTTGCTCGAACTCTTGGAGCTTGTTCTGGACTCTCGCTGTTGTTTCACCCACGATTCTTGCATATTCCTTGAAGTTGAACTGATACGCCTGAATCTGTCCCTCGTTGTTCTTCTCGATTTTGACAATCTGATTAAAGTCGACGCCCTGCTGCGAAATCCGCTTGGTTACGGCATCGGTTATCGCTTCTTTCGCCAATTGCTCGGCTTTTTGTGTCGCCAGGATCAAGAGAGTAGGCTCCAACCGATTTTGCAAAAACACAAGGGTCTGTATCGTCAAAACAAAAAAGATAACCAACGCGATCAAAAACGCTTTCGTACGTGAAAGCGGGTTTCTCCAACGCCGACGGGGTCGAAATACGGCCAATCCCGACACCTCCCAACTGGTACATCCTATGGTTAGGAGGTGGAAAAAAGACTACGTGTATCGAGAGCCCGGATTTCTATTTTTTTGAAAGAAAAACAAGATACAAGCCAAATCCGATCACCCCTGCGACAAGCATCAATTGGGCAAAGACCAGCATTCCGAATAAAGTGAAGGCACCCGCCAAGAATGGAGCCATAAGAAAACCAGCGAAATACCCGCTTCGACTCAAGAGCCCCTGCACCCCCATCACCTTGCCGCGCAGCTCGTTTTGGGCTTGTTGCAAAAGTGTGCTCTCATATACCTGTGCTGCCCCGGAAAAAAGACCAGCAAATACCAGAAGCATAAGCACAGACACAGCATGGTTTGCCGCGAATGCCCCTACAATCCCTACGGAAAAAACAGCATAAGCGATGAGCATCCCATTCACGAGCTTTACCCGCAAACGAGCTGCCACGTATGAGCCAATCAAGCCTCCGATACTCATCGCCGTCCACATCAATCCGTGCAGGGTAGCGTCACTACCGTGCAATTGATCCGCCAAAAAAGGCAACCCGTAATTATACGCAGACGTACTGAGCGATACGAGAAAGGCTAACAAGCTAATCGTCAATAGTACAGGCGTTTCCCGCAAGTAACGAAGGGTGACACGAAAGCTGCTTGCTGCTTTTGACGTAGCTAGCGCATTGTCCCCCTTCTCCTCCCACCGAAGTCCCGTCAGAATCCATGCTGAGAAAAGAAAGCTGGCGGCATCCAAAGTGATCACAATGGTATAACCATAGTGATCTGTCAGCCATCCTCCCAGCATGAAGCCCATGATGCCTACCAAAGACTCCAGCCTGACCTTTAATCCATTGATCTGAACCAGTTGCTCACTCCCAAATATTTGTGGCAAGGATGCCTGAAAGCTAATATGAAACAGCGTATACAGCATTCCGTTGAGAAAGGCCGCAGCGATTAATACATACGGTGTCGGATAAAAAGCGATAGCCAAAATAGCAAGACCGGCCCCCATGTCGCTTGCGATCATAGTGCGCCTTCTGTCCATTCGATCAGCCAACATGCCTGCCAGGGGACTAAACAGCATCCCCCCTAGCTGTCTTGCAACGAAAAAAGCGGTCATCCAATAAGCACTATGTTCAAATGTAAAAATCAACGCGCTACACGCGATCAAATTCATGCGTGATCCCAAGGATGACAACGCATTGACATACAAATACCATTTTATATTCATCTGCATCCAAACCTCCCGATCATGACAGGTGGTTTGAATCAACGCCCCCCTCTAGTGGGTGCGTACACTGATTATGGCAGTTGACATGCGCATGCCTCCTCAAAATTGAAATAAGAAGCTCAATTGTCCGGAACATTCTGACGGGGGCGCTTCCCCAAATCGTCCTGTACGGCATTTCTTGCCGCAATTACATGATAGGTGGTATATAGGCTAGTTGTCGACAAAAAAACGGCTGCCATCTCGACAGCCGTTCAACCTTACTTCCTTTATCATTTTGTAAACGTAAGAGAATTCGCTACTTTTTGCAGACGTTCTTCTGCGGCCTTTGTTTTAGCTGAATCCACCAGCGACCAATACAGTAAATACGTACTGTTTCCTTTTTCGATAAAGTAGAGGGTGCGTTCGAAGCCTACGCCCGCTTCGTTTCCTTTGACATGCAGCTTGTGAGCAGGCTTACCTGCCAGCGTCGTCGCTTTATTTTCTTTGATTGTAAATTTGATTGCTTTGCTCTCCTCAATGTTTTTGATGACGAGATCCTTTACGGTGCTCAATTTACCGGAGATTGCCTGGAAAGTAAAATCTCCACCCAAAAATGCATAATACCGTCCTCCGTTCTCTCCCCCTGTTTCCTGCCAATACTCTGGAATCTCCAGTGAATACGTGGCATTCTTGTCTTTGATGATGACCGTCTTATTCTTGTCGATTTGATCATCATCCGCGATTTGCCCAAGTGACGGATTCATTTTCGAGGGATCGATGGATAAAGACTGCTTGATCGTACGCGTGAGGTCGGTTATTTCCTCCGTGGGCTCATCCTTCATATACGCGATCGTAATCATATACTTGTACTTGCCTTTTGTGAAAAATAGATATTGATGCGTATACCAGGTCGTTCCATTCAAGAAACTGTATTCCTGTTCCTTTGCGGCCTCGCCTGCAATCGAGGTAGATCCTACTTCTGGACTGACCTTGATATAGTTTTCGTTCATATCTTCCCGATTGCGTTTTTCATGGTCTTTGACCCACTCGTCCAGCGTAAGACCTTGCTCCTTGGAGGTAATCTTGATCTTCATCCACTCTGTACCTGCATCATTGGAGAAGAACATGTCATCACTGTAGTTCGGGGTCCACTCGGCTGGTACCTTTACTTTTAAGGCAAAGTCATCGTTCGTGTACCAACGATAGTTTCCTTCCACTGTGGACAAGTCCTTCACTGACTTTTCACCGTTCGGAAAGTCTAAGGTGAAGCTATCTAACAAGCTTTTGTAGACACTGTATTTCGCAGGATTGCGGAAGTCGGCCTCGTTCTCTAGCGTGAGCGTAACGTAATAAATGTTGCTCCCTTTTTGATAGGCTCGTTCTTCATTCATATTGCCCTCAGAAGACTTCGTGATCAGACGTGCATACGGCTGTCTGTCATTGGCTATGTATTCTTTTGACAGGATAGAATTTTCCGTCATGTCAACCAAGCGGGTCAATAATCCGTTGCCTGAAAGGTTCTCAGGTTGGTTCGTCTCAATGTAAACATCGAGCCAATAGGTTGCTTCCTTGGCGTCTTTGAACAGGACGTAATTCCCTTGGAAGCTCTGATTCTCCTGAATCATGCCAGTAGGGTATTGCATCGACCAGCCATAATAGCTGTCACCAATCTTTGTTTTACCCACATCGCTATCGAGGGAGCTGTCCGCCTTGGGGGCATCTCCTTGCTTTGCCCCCATGATGCTTACGTCTTTTGTCTTGGCATCGATCACAATCGTAAGCCCCAAGCCTTGGGTAAGTACCGTGAGCGGCACCATTGTTTTGCCGTTTTTCGTCTCGGGCGATGCGGTCAGGGTCACGGCCTTGCCATTGATCCACACTTCCTTGCTGCCTGGCGCAAGCTTCACACTCTTTGTCTTGTAGATGAGCTCGATCAATTTCGTCTCGTTATCATACTGAAGCGCAACTCCAAATGCGGAGGTTAACAGACTGAGTGGAACCATCGTCGTTCCTTGTGAGAGATACGGCTCCTCGACTGTGACATCAACACCGTTTACCTTCGCATTACTCGCGTTTAATTTAAGCTTTACCTCTACTTTTTGCTCTGCTTGTGTATTTGCCGCCCAAGCTACCTGACTTGTTGTCAATGAGACAGCCAGCATTGTTGTTGCATAAAAGACCTTCCAATTCTTCTTAGCCATGACGCCCTCCCTATTTTCTTTTCCTCTACGGATGCTTGGTAAATTGCACTTTTCGTTTGATCATATCGCCACCAGACTGCACCATGAGCTCTACGGTTTGTCCTGGCAAGTATTTTTTAAGCAGCTCATTGAATTCAACCAATGTACTGAACGGAGCTTGGTTGATGGAATAAATGACGTCCCCCACTTGAAAGCCTGCCTTTGCCGCCGGTGAGCCCGGCTCAATGCGTGTAATGCGCAACGGCTCTTTCGTCGGAAGTCCGACCACAGCTGCCCAGCTCTCCTCCAATTCTGCACCCCAGTAAGGACGATTTACTTTGCCATACGTAAAAAAGTGGTTCATGACGTATTGCGCTGTATCTGCAGGGATCGCAAAGCTGAGATTATCTATTCCTACTGAAACGAATTTCATCGAATTAATCCCGACGACCTCGCCCTTTACGTTGACAAGTGGTCCCCCACTATTGCCCGGGTTGATGGAAGCATCTGTCTGGATCAAGCGATATGTCGAGCTGACCGACCGATTTGCTCCGCTAATAATTCCCAGCGTGGCTGAGTTTCGTAACGAAACAGAGATTGGTGTCCCAATCGCGATCACTGGCTCTCCTACACGGATCGCGTAATTGGATGCGAATTTTGCAGGCTTCAAGTCCGTTGCCTGAATCTTCACCAGAGCCAAGTCGCTCTCTTCATCCATATTCGTAACAGTTCCGCCGTATTGCTTGCCGTCTACCGTAATGACTGTGAGATTGCGCATATCCTTTACGACATGGGCGTTCGTCAATATCCAGCCGTCCGCTTTTACAATGACACCCGTCCCATGAGCGAGATTAAAACGGTTATCTCTACCGCTCTCATTCCCCTCCGGTTTCCCAACTATCGCTACCACACTCGCAGAAACACGCGCTACTACCCCCGGAATATCCGCTTCCACTATGGATGCGTAGGAAGTCTTTGATACAACTGGGACGTTTCCTTGAGCAAATGCCCCTTGCGATGCTCCAACTGTGAACATGAGCATGAGCATGCCTTTTGCTAGTAGCCCTTTCTTCCTCTCCATTTACAAATCCCCCAATGAAATCCAAGTCAAAAAAAAAAAAAGAAAAGAGGCGCTTTTTATTCTAAAGCGTCCCCTGATCAAACAAACGACTCTTCATTTTCAATGTGATAATAATAAATAATTCCCTGTTTCGAGACAAGCCAACCTTTTCGACAAACATCGACATAGGTGGTGAGTGAGCTAATTGTCGATAGCACAAAAAAGGACGCTTTTTCTCTAAAAGCGCCCTAAACTCAAGTAATCCTGTTGATTTACAATGTAAGAATAATGGTAAATAATTTCCTTTTGGACAAGCTCATGCTATCACTACTCTTGAAATTTGATCATATGGTGTAGGGAGTATGACTTTCGTTTGGGAGGTTATTTATGAATACGGAACGTTTGGAACAAGCATTTGGCTCCCTCGTTTCTCCTACTCCTGCCCAGCTTAGACACGCTCTCGTCTCCCTCTCTCCTTGCATGGAACAACTTGGTCCATACATCCCGGAGCCGCTAAACCTACCCTATGGACGCAAAGTATTATTCTCCACGCCACATGTAGAAGTTGTCTTGATCCATCTGCCGACAAATCAGGAATCCATCCCGCATAATCACGGTGATTCTTTTGGTTGGGAATTGGTAGTCTCAGGTACGCTAACGAATATGATTTATGTCCAAACGAATAATGAAAATGAAGTTCAACGAGCACAAACAACTCATGTCAGCACAGGTGAATACTATTTTGTAGAGCCTGGGGAAATTCATGCCATTCGCAACAATGGACAAAGTCCGGTTATTTCCGTGAACGTTTACAGTCCACCATTGCGTAATTGCCGCCAATATTGTCCCTTTGAACCACCATCTCAATACTGATTTACAGGTTTTCTGTTATTTCCGACAGCTCATCCGCAGAGCTGGCTACCTGTGCCACCGCTTGGTTCATATCTTCCATGACTTTGAAGAAGTTTTCCAGCTCCCGCTGAATCCGTGAGCTCTGTTCTTTACTGTCTGAGACAGCGCTCATGATTCCTTCAAAAAAGGCATTCGTCTCGTTTACTACCGCCGTGCTCGATTGGACTAGCGCCTGAATTTCTACCACGACAGATGAGAGGACTACTGTCTGTTGGTTCGTCTTCTCAATCAGCTCACGCACACCGAATACGGACTTTTTGGTCTGTTCTGCCAGCTTGCGTACCTCATCGGCTACGACGGCAAATCCGCGTCCCTGTTCGCCAGCACGTGCTGCTTCAATCGCGGCATTTAAAGCCAAGAGATTTGTCTGCTCGGCAATCGCCGTCACGACCTCTACAATCCCTTGGATTTTTTCGGCGTTTTCCTCCATCGCGTTCATTTCTTCCGAGATTTGCTTGACGCTACTCTGAATCAAGCGCATTTGTTCCTGTTGTTTTTCCAGCTTTTCTTTGCCTTCCCGGGACAGCTCTTGTGCTTTCGTGGAAAAGCCCGTGCCATTTTCAGCAAAACGAAGCACTTCTCTCGACTGTTCTGTCAATTGCACAACAGACGCGCTGTTTTCTTCTGAGACCGCTGCCAGTTCATGCGCAGAATTGGTCAGGAGGATTCGCAGCTCGTCCTTTTTGTCTTGATCCAATTGCCGCGCCTTTTCATGCTCGTTTTCATATTCCTCCAGCACAATTTGCTGTTCGATGTTGAGAATCTTCGTGACGGCCGTGACGGCTTGTACGAACTCGTCCTTGTCCGCGATGTTTTTATGCAAGAGATCAATCAAGGTAACCAGGATGTTTTGGAATGCGCTCAAGTACCATTTTGGTTCTAAGCCAATTCGCATATGAATAACCGCAATTCTACTACGCTGTTCAATGTAGGCGCTGTCGATGCGTCCGCTAAACATTTCACAGATATGGCGGTTTAGCGTTAATTTCAACCGTTCAATCGTGCTGTTTTGGTTTACAATCTTCATTAAAAGCGGTTCATTTTCAATACTGGCATAAAAATAATCTACAATAGCGTCAATATTTTGAATGATAAGTGGCTGAAGTGCTTTCACAATGCTCAATTCTTCTTCGGTCAGGTTGATCATTGCTAGTTGCTTCGCGAGAGTGCTTTTCCCTACAACGTTCACTTTCCCCTTTTCCTTCACCCCCTGAAAAAAAGATTCACTTTTTCCTTTCCCTTTCAAACCAAAAAAGGTGGAAAACGGACATGTGCTCATAGCCTGAACTCCTTTTATCCGAGTACATATATCTCTGGAATATCCTTTCAATTATATACTCCTTTACAAACGGGTGTAAACCGCCCACCTTGACCATGGGCGGTTGAATATGCCTAGCTAACTAACAGCTACATTTCCGCTTTTCTCACAACGACTCGTTGCAGCTTCCAGCTTGTCTTGTCCCATTTCCAGTACGACTCCACATACGCGATCGTATCAGCGTTGGCAACACCGCTGACTCTCTGCTCCCCTTTTAATTCACAGATGCCATCGCGGTTCTCATCGATGGGCTTGAGTACGCTAAACGTATTTGGCAAGACCTCTACTGGAGAAACCAGCTTCCCGTTCTTGTAGACACCATTTTCTTCATAGATTTTTTTGCGATCAGACAAATCGAGAACGACAGTCTCCCCCGTCTCCTTGATCGTCAACGGCACTTTGTATTGGTCCTGATAGGAGCCCGAAATCGTCAAGGGCTGCGGGACAGGCAAAATCGCCGGCTTATTGTCCTTGTCTGCGAACAAATAAAACTCAGACGTCCCTGCACTGCCCCCAGTCGGCGCCTGAAGCAAAATTTGTTGCACACCCCCTCCGGTAAAATCACAAAAGGACATCTCCGGCTGATAAGCGCCGTACGGTGTTGTAAAAAAGGTTGTTTTTTTCGCAACGGGGTCTTGAACCATGATTTTTAAGTGTTCAAAGTAAGGGCTGTCTGCCGCAAACCTCTTTCCTAGCAACGTGACGAGATCCGGTCGACCATCGCCTGTCACATCCTGCCGTTTGACCTGGATTTCCTCAAACACTGTCGGAGGAGGCTGTACATCTCTCGCCTCCAAGGCAAGAGCTGCTTGTCCCCACCCGGCTCCTGCCAACATCCATACGATACAGCCAATCATACCTGCCCTCTTGCTTGTCCACATGTCGCTACATCCACCTTTTCATCTGTTCAGCTTATCTGTAGTATGCAAAAAATGGCTTTGGTCATACCGTCCGAAACGGTAAAATAAGAGAGAGGGATCGAAGAAAGTGAGGAACACTAAGGCAATGAAACGAGCGGTATTATTTGGAGTGACCGGACTCGTCGACCTTGGCCTCTCTTGGACTGGCAGGTGCGCATGAGTACGAATCAAAAGACTTACCATAGCTAGCCGCAGCGGGAAAAAGGACGAGTTGACGTTCATACATATAGGATGAAGGCTTTCATCGAGGAGGCGAACTCGCATGACGACTCCAAAACAACAGCGCGCATCAAAGGCTCCGCCTAGCCGTCGAGCACTTCGCTCCGCTTATGAACTGATTCTCACACAAATCTGGCCCCGCCTACCCGCCGCAACCGAATCCACTTGCAGGAGAATCAAACATGAAGATCAGACTTGTACAAAACGGAATCATCACTGAGATAGAAGACATCGAAGAGACTGCTACTCCACCTGTAAACGGGTTTTACTGGATTCATGCTGCTCCATTCGATTTGGATATTTTACAGCCGCTGTTCGGACTGCATCATCTGGCTGTCGAGGACTGCATCGACGAGGAAGAACAGCGGCCCAAGCTGCAAAACTACGATGATCATTACTTTATAGTCATCAATGGCATTACCTTCCACAATCATGATATCTTCTTGCGTGAAATCAATATTTTTTTGGGCAGCAGCACCATCATCACCGTAACGAAGCAGGAGGCCCCCGAATTTACTACCATGTTTTCGATCATCCGGGAAAAAGAAGTCAATCGCCCCGATGCGTTTCTGTATTACTTGGTCGATCAAATTGTCGATCGTTATTTTGATGTGACTGAAAAAATTGAAGACCTGCTCGAAGATCTGGAAGAACAAATTTTGATGCACACGAAAAAATCCCATCTGGATCAAATTATCGGGCTGCGCAGTGAAATCTTGTACGCCCGTAAAATGCTTGTTCCCCAGCGGGATTTGATTGATGCCCTACATAAAAAAGAACTCCCGCTGATTCAACCTTATCTGCGGAAGTACTTTGGCGATATTGTAGAGGATGCCAGCAAAATTGTAGAGAGCTTTGAAGCTTTTCGCGAACTCATCGGGAACTTGCGCGAAGCATATCAAGCAGCGCTTGCTGGTAGAGCCAACGATATTATGCGTGTTTTTACCGCCTTGACAACGATTTTTATGCCATTGACAATTGTGACCGGTATATACGGGATGAACTTTGATGTGATGCCTGAGCTGCGTTCACCCTACGGCTATTACATCGTTCTGGGATGTATGGCGGCGATAGGCACGACGATGTATATCATTTTTAAAAAGAAGGACTGGCTCTGATTAGACCAAATCGCCACAGGCGATGATCATGAGCGTCAGCATTTTGGACAAGTCACACTCATAGGGATGCTCGATATCCCGCCCTTCCTCATCTACCAGAACTCTGACGATCGGGCGGCTCGGCATTCCTTTGTTCGAATCGACAACGACACCAGACAAACCATTGTTCAGCGTGACGGTCAGACCAACAGGGTAGAGTGCAATCGTATTTCGCAAAGCCTCTACATACGCCTGGTCGAACAGTTTGCCTGAACCGGAGTAGAGCACCTCCATCGCTTCATGAGGAAGCATTCCGCGACGGTACACCCGATGCGACGTCAGGGCATCGAAAACATCAGCCACTGCCATCAAGCGACCAAACGGGTGAATCTCTTCTTTTTTCAGGTGCCGTGGATAACCGGAGCCATCCCAGCGCTCGTGATGCTGAAAAGCGCAGTGGGCTGCAAGCAACGGAATGTCGTCTTGCCGACGAAGCATCTCAAAACCGATCTCCGTATGTCTTTTCATGATTTCAAATTCTTCTTGCGTAAGGCGGCCCGGCTTTTTCAAAATGTCGTCTGGGATATGCACTTTTCCGATATCGTGGAGCATACCGCCAATACTTATCTCCAACACATCTTTTTCCGAGCAGCCGGTATTTATGGCGAGAGCTGTGCTGTACAAGGCAACGTTAAATGAGTGCGTGAATATGTAATTGTCGAAGGCACAAGCATCTGCCAATAAATTCATGGCTGAATCACTGTTGTTCAATTCATCCGCAACGATTTGCATGACATCCCGGAGCTTACGTCCCAAACCCTTGTCCGAAAAAAGCTGCTGCCATTTGTCCGGGACTTGATGAACGGTTCGGAATGCATCGTGAATCATGGACATTGCTTGTCTGCGAGTATTTTCGGAAATGACTGTCTCCACGATAATATCATCGGTGCGCTTGTCTTGGATGTAGAGACTGTTCACGTTTTTATTTTTGAGTCGAGCTATCATTCGTTGGGTCAGTTCTACTCCAGCTCCAACGAGAATCGTTCCATTCTCTGTATAGATGGAACGAGCCAGTTTATCACCCGGCTGGCATTTTTGAATGGATTTCAGTCGCATTTCCTTTCCTTCCCTTTCCTCAGGGTATCCCTATTATAGCGTGATTCGACTTGATTCTACATGAAATTTTTTCTAGATATTCTTTTCGGAAGAATCCTTGTTTGCAAGGGAGATGATCGTATGCCGCTTATCGAAACAGAATTAACACAGCCTCTTTCATTATGTGACCAGGATGGCCGCTTGCTTCCCGAAGCGATTGGCTGGTCCCGCTATCCGTTGCACGACTGCCAATTTAGCGGGCATTGGCTTCGCCGGAAAAAATGGAATTTTTGGTTTATCACCGCGCCTGAATGTGCGATGTCGATTGCGATGGTCAATCTGGATTACGCTGGCATTGTCTTTGTCCATTTTATTGATCTGACGACAGGGGAAACCGCGGACAGTGCTGTTACGGTTCCTTTTGGTGCAGGGATTCGGCTTGGTGCCACCGTAGATGAGCCTTGCCATTTTGCGAGCCGCAAGCTCTCCGTCTCCTTTCAACCAGGAGCCAGCGGAACGAGTGTAGAAGCGACTGCCATTTGCCCCGGCAATAAGCCTCTCTCGCTCGACATCGTGATTGATCCGCCAGCCGAGTCCTTAAATGTCGTGATCCCGTGGAGTGCAGAGCGCTTTCAGTTTACATCGAAGCAAACGGCCCGACCCGTGCACGGCACCATTGCCTATAACGGGAAAACCTATGTGCTCGATCGGCAGAATGCTTTTGCCAGTCTGGATTTTGGACGTGGCGTTTGGCCGTATCACACTCGCTGGAACTGGACGACCTGCTCTTTCCGTCACGCGGAGGGTGTCGCAGGCTTTAACTTTGGCAAAGGCTGGACGGACGGAACCGGTATGACGGAAAATGGCTTGATGATTGATGGTGTCCTCTACAAGCTGAGTGAACAAATTCGTTTTTCTTACAATCCTGACAACCGGATGCTCCCTTGGACGCTTGCGAGTGAAGAATCTTCTGCGGTACGCCTCACCCTTACGCCGCTCTTTGCCCGAACCGAGCATAAAAATTTTGCGGTGGTGCGGACCACTCTGCATCAAGTAATCGGCCGATATGACGGGACACTCTCAACACCTGATGGAAAAACGATTGCGGTGCAAAGCAAGATCGGAATCTGTGAAGAACAAAATGCCCGTTGGTAGACAAGGCGCGAAAAAACTGAAAAACCTTTGTCCCGGGACAAAGGTTTTTTCTATAGGCAAACCGTTTGTTGTTTTACAGCATTTTCACGACAGCATCCCGCCCAATCATCCCAGCAGTAATCCCCTTCTTCTCCGCCGTCGTCGTCACGGACTCCAGCGGTGCATCCAGCAATTCCTGTATGGTCTTGACCCCCACCGCACGACCGGCAAGAATTTCTCTCGCTGCTAACCTTTCGTTTAATAGCCCCACATCCAGCGCTCCACACATGATGTATCCATGATCGGTCGTTACAGCCAATAGCGTCGTCTTGGGCAAACGAACGGTGACAGCAATAGCCGTCCCCTCTGGAAAGTGGATTGGCACTACCTCGACCATCAAGATTCCTCCCTTTTCTCTCCTGTCTGTTAGCGTTACCATCCTATGACATTTAGCAGAGAAAGGTGAGGTTTCAATGAGAGCTCCCTGATCGAATTTTAATGCATGATGCCTGTCGGAAAGTGCTCATCCTCCATCGCGACTTTCCGTTTCATGACTTCAATCATATACGTTGCAAGCATGTGAAACAGCTCTTCCTCGTCCATTTCCTCGACCAAGTCCAACAAATCATCTCGAGACTGCTCAGCGAGAATGCCAACGACAACTGCTGTAATGTCCTCTTCATCGCCATTAAAATGTCCTCTGTACAGCTCGTAAACTTCATCAATGAAGCGCATCACTCGTCTCCTCCCGTTTTTCGATAGCATTCCCGAAAAAACGGTCTCTACGATTGGTTTTTTGACGTGGGCGATATCTTTTCCCACCGAGGAAGAAACGCATTTTGCAGCATCTGCTGGTCCTGTATCGTGGTGGCGAGCACTTCACGCAGCATCTCGGGTAAGAAAAACGTAACCTCACTGCCGAGCAGCAATTCAGGAAACATGCGATTGTACATAAACATGTCGATCGTCCCGACTCGATACAGACGTTCGCGATCAAGCGGTTGCCCGTTGACTTCAATCTGGATAATTTGCGGTTGGTCATTCTCACTGTAGCGGATGTGCAATCCGTCCACACACATCCAGCCTTCTATTTTGCCGCGAAAACCGTACCCTCGCAGCTCCCGATGAACCATTTCCGGTTGAATGGCTTGCTCCAGAACAGTGGTGAGCTGCGCCCCTGTAATCGTGACAGCGCAGGCATTGATCGGGTGGGGAATACTGTGCAGCAAATCGGCAAAAGACAAGCTGCCCCGTGGCAAATCGGCAAGCAACAGCCCGCCATTTGCCATGCCGATCTCAGCACCCGTCCATTTGCGAATACTCGCTGCGATGAAGGAGCCATAGGGGGTCTCCTCCGTCCAGCCTATGTGCATGTCTTGCTCCAGTTGAGCAATTGGCTGAAACAAACGAGTTTCTGCCCATACTTTTTCACTCTCGATGAATTGGCTCAATGATTCGTCTACCTGATACTGTTCTGTGTGAAAAAGCTCTGCACGCACGTCTTTGATGCCATTATGAGTCCTGTCCCAGACGAGCTCTACATGACCGACATACTCGCCAAACCGCCCAGCTTGTGTGATCAAGGTGCCTCCCAGGTGTTCTCCATGAAGCAGTGCCCGGTGAGAGTGTCCGCCCAAAATGATATCCAGCCCATCGACTTCACTAGCCAGCACACAATCTGTCTGATAGCCGAGATGCGATAGCAAAATGACAACATCCACTGACGAGCGCAGTGCCGCAATCTGCTCACGCAATATCGGAATCGGTTCCTTGATTTCCCAGCCCATACTCTGATAAGAGGGTCCAAAGGGAATCGTCATTCCCAAGATCGCCAGCCGCAGCTCGCCTATGGTATGAATTGCGTATGGTACAGCCCAAGACGGGACAGAATTGGTTGTCGGTTCAAACAGATTGCCCGTAATGATCGGGAAGCGTGCATCTGTGTACAGTTCATTCAGCTTGTCTTTTGGGAGTGTGATGCCTTCGTTGTTTCCGATCGTCGCGTATTGAATCCCGCTGCGGTTCATGATCTCGACGTTTGTTTTCCCAAAGCTCGCTTCAGATCGGATATCCATTCGATCCATATGGTCCCCAATATCGACCGTCAGCACATGCTCTCCCCTGCCCTCCCACTCTTCTCGGTGTATGCTCAGGCAGGTTGCAATTCGCGGCATCGTATCAAAATGGCTGTGCAAGTCATTCGTGTGCAAAATGTGTAAGGTACAGGTGTCAGCCACGACTTTCCCCTCCCTCTCGTCTCATTATCCAAAAATCGCTTCTCCGATCATTTGTATGGCAATTCCCAATATCAGAACACGCAAAAACAGCACGATGGTGCGACCTTTCATTTTACTGGCAATAATCGCTCCGAGCTTTCCGCCCGCCCATGCCCCCGGCGCGAGCATCGCTGCATACAGCCAGTGTACGTTGTCGTGGAAGATATTCGTGATTGATCCAACCACCGCTGATAAAAAGATGACCACCATAGAAGTAGCCGTGGCAATGTGTGGCGGGAAACGAAACAAAATCATCATGGCTGGAACCATCAGGATGCCGCCCCCCACACCAAATAGCGACGAGGTAATCCCTACAAAGAAGGCAATCGTAATCACGGACCATTTGCTATACCCGTACACATATTCATTTCCTTCGTTGTCGACGAAGTGGCGTTGGACTTCCCACTTGATGCTGCGTGGTTTGATTTTGTCTTTGACCATCAATACAACGAACATACAGAGCTGAAACAAGCCAAACAGCAGCGAAAAGCCCTCCACTGCTAGTAATGTATTAAGATACACGCCCACAATAGCACCCGGGGCACTCCCGATGAAAAAGAGCATAGCACTCTCTTTATCTACTTTTTTTTGCTTGAAATAAGAAAGGGAGGAAGACAGGGCGGTTACCGCAATCACGATTAGCGAAGTAGCCGCTGCTACTTGCGGGTTCATCGATCCGGGCATGTACCAGTTCCCAAAATACAGCAGAGCAGGCACGAAAAAAATCCCACCACCCAGACCCGCGATACTGCCAATGACGCCAGCCACGACTCCGATGATGACAAACAAGATGGCAATTACTGCAAGCATGATACTCCCCTTCTTTCTTGCTACGTGGAGAACAGGTCCATCTGACGAGGATTCAGCCCAGTAGGTGCAAGGCCAAGCATCTCCGAAAACTGCTTCGCATTCGCTGCTGCATCTCCTCCAGAGTTATTGTTGAACAAAATGCAGACTTCATCCGCTTCCCGTTCGAGCAGTCTGATGTGTTCAACCCACTCTGCAAGCTCTGTCTCACTGTATCGATATAAATAACGGACATCTCGCCAATTTTGTCCCTCTCCGGGATCTCGCCAGCCCGCTTTGTTGCGCCCATGAAAGCGTACCAACGCCAAGGATGGCTTCGTTACGGCAGGAACAATCGGGACGGAGCCTTTTCCGACCTGCGGTTCATCACATACCACATGTGTCGCTTCGATCTTGTGCAAGAAATCAAGCGTTCGCTCTGAATACCGTGGTTCAAACCAGCTTTGATGGCGAAACTCCACCGCAAACGGATACGCCTGCATGGCTTGGCGGCAAGCAGTCACATACTGGACATGCTCCCGGGTACAATCGAACCACGGCGGAAACTGAAACAGCAATGCTTTGAGCTTGCCTGCCTCCACGACAGGCTGAATACTCTCCTCAAACAGACGAAACAATTCCCGTTTGCTTGCCGAAGCGTCCCCTCGTTGATGTCCCGTCATCCCTTGATGAGGCTTGACGATAAAGCCAAATCGTTCAGGCGTATCCTTCACCCACGATTCGTAATTTCGCTGTGGTAAAATAGCGTAAAAAGAACTATCCACCTCTACAATTGGAAAGTGGCTGGCATATACGGACAGCTTGTCTCGATTGCGCACACCTTGTACGTACAATTCGTGCTGATCTCCCCAGCCGCAAACTCCCACTTGTATTGTAGTCATCAAATGCTAACCTCCAAATCATAGCCGAATAGAGAAGAAGGACGAAAGCCGAATGAAAAATCCCGCTTGGTTGGGTGACCCCTTTGCGATTAAGGATAACAAAATATTCCTGACGAAAAAAGTAGCGAAACGCCTCCTGGCCGAAGCACAAGAGGCGTTTCCTTATGAGTATTCTGCTTTGCTCGCAGGTCATGGAGCAACGATTACGACCTGTGTACCAATGCCCATCTCCCCTGACAGGCACGTGTTCGCTTGGGATGGGACAACGTTTCTTCAAGCCTTGCAACACATCCGCAAGAACAATCTTCAATGGCTAGGTGTCTTGCATACACACCCACATACACTGCCAATCCCTTCTGCACGCGACATAGCAGGCTGGCATTATCCCACGCTCAGCTATTGGATTGTGGGACTCGCATCCGCACAGCCAGCATGGCATGTCTATCAATGGGTACAGAATGGCAATAGCGGATCATTTGAAGCACGCAGCTATACACTGACAGAAGCGGCTTGTGACGATGGGGAAACCACTGGTTCCTCTCCTCCAAAAAACTCTTGATACAAAGCAATCACAGCACGGTCTGCCTCTTCGGCTTTTACACCGAACATCATGCTTACTTCCGATGACCCCTGATTGATCATTTCCAAATTGATTTTCGCAGCAGCCAACGCCGTAGTGGCTCGCGCAGTTGTCCCCACAGATTGACGCATGCCCTCCCCGACAATCATGACGAGTGCCAGACTATGCTGAACAGCGACATCATCAGCGAGCAGCTCTCGGCGGATGCGCTCTACAATCCGCTGTTCCTTCTCTTCCGTGAGATCTCGCTCTCGGAGAATGACAGAAATGTTATCAATTCCAGATGGCGTGTGCTCATACGAAAGCCCTTCCTCCTCCAGAATTTGCAGCAGCTTGCGACCAAAGCCAATTTCGCGGTTCATCAAATACTTGCTGACGTAAATGCTGCAAAAGCCGCCGTCACTTGCAATCCCCGACACTCTGTTTGTAGCAGATCCTCTCTCCGCCACAATCATCGTACCAGGCGCAGACGGATTGTTTGTATTCTTGATGCATACTGGTATATCTGCTTGATATGCGGGAATCAACGCTTCCTCGTGGAACACACTAAAACCGGAATAGGACAGCTCCCTCATCTCTCGGTACGTAATCTCTGTCACTTTTTTTGGATCGGCAATCAGGTTTGGGTTGACCACATACACCGAGTCGACATCTGTAAAATTCTCGTAGACCTCTGCCTGAACTGCCGCAGCCAAAATCGATCCCGTAATATCCGAGCCACCTCGTGAAAAAGTAACCAGATCACCGGCACGCGAATAGCCGAAAAATCCTGGGAAAATGACGATTCCCTCCCGCTCTCGCAATGTCGCCAATTTGGTATACGCTTCAGGGAGGATATGAGCATTACTTGCTTCATCTGTAACCAGCATTCCTGCGTCCTTTGGATTGATGTAGGTCGCGACCTCACCCAGGCTCTGCAAATAACGAGCGACAACTTTGGCGCATGTATCCTCTCCGGCAGCTTTGACCGCATCCATGAATCTGTCTGCGGACAAGCCCGCCTTGTTTGCGAGAACCTCCTCGAGCTCCGCTTCGATCGCTTGGCCGATCTCGGCAGAAAGACCGAGATCGGCCACAATCTCCCGGTAGCGCAGGAAAATGGCTTGTTTTGCTTCCTCTGTAGGCTCCCCAGCCAAAGATCGCTCAGCATAGGCAATTAACAAATCAGTAACCTTCGTATCTTCCTTGTTCCGTTTCCCAGGTGCCGATACAACAATCAATCGTCTGTCCCGATCCGCCATAACAATTTGGCATACTTTTTTTATTTGCTCGGCATTCGCCAGAGATGTTCCCCCAAATTTTGCTACCTTCATGATTGATTCCTCCACCCAACTCTCACGTCTTTTGCTTTTACTAGCTTAATTTATCCACACAAAAAGAACAAGTGTCTTTTCCACAGAGACACACAGGAATATTCATCAAGATTTGTCGCATAGTAACGGTGAGTACATCATCACGTACAGCTACCTAGCAGCAAAGTCTCTGCAACGAGGTGAACGAATGAAAAAGCATATCCTCTTTTTCCCCCTTTTGCTAGCTGTCATTCTTGCTCCTTCCTTCAGCGAGACAGCCAATGCCATTCGGGGGAAAAATCGCGAGTATTACGAAACAAGAGGAGATATCGTTTGGGAAGTGCCGACAGAGAGCAAGGTGATTGCCCTTACCTTTGACGATGGTCCTGATCAGGTATACACTCCTCAGATCGCAGCGCTGCTGAAGCAGTATCAAGCGAAATCTACCTTTTTTGTCGTCGGCAATCGTGTGAGCGAGTACCCGGAAATTGTCAAATCTCTCGCGAATGATCAACATGAGATTGCCAATCACACTTACAGTCATCCTGATATACGAAAGCTGTCAGCGAAACGACTGTTAGAAGAGGTGCAAAAAACACAGGAGACGATTTATTCGGCAACAGGGGTTCGTCCCACCCTCTTTCGTCCTCCGGGGGGATATTATGACGAGACCGTAGTCGATACAGCCAAGCAAGCCGGTTTTCTCGTGATCATGTGGTCATGGCATCAAGACACACGTGATTGGAGCGACCCCGGTGTAAAAAAGATCGTCAACAAGGTTTTGAACAACGCTCGGAATGGAGACATCGTGCTATTTCACGATTACGGAGGCAATCGAAAACAGACTGTACAAGCTCTCGAGCAAATATTGCCTGAACTGAAAAATAGAGGGTATAAATTCGTCACGGTCAGCGAATTGTTGAGAGGATACGGACGCGCGAAACAGGTAGACTACCCTTGATTTTCTGCATAAAAAAGTGCCCCTCGCTAAAAAGGGGCACTTCTCCTCTGATGGATTTGATTATTTCTTTTCGTCCTCCGAAATAGAATCGGTCTCAACCTGAACTTTTACAGGTACAGGCGGTTGCTGCGCGGGCACGTTACCACCCTTTTGCATAAAGTCCGAGATCATTTTATTCATATCCAAACCAGACACGTCTTTTAACATCTCCGGCAGTTGGGCCATCAGCTTCGTAACATTCCCGCTCAGACGATTGACGCCATCTCCCTGACCGCCTCCTGCATCCACGATTGTTACTTTGTCAATCGCTTTCATTGGCTCGGCAACTTTCTCAGCCAGCTCAGGGAGCATTTTCGCAATAATATCGAGGACAGCCGCATGACCGAATTTTTCAAATGCTTCAGCCAGCTTCTCTTTCCCTTCTGCTTCGGCTTCGAGCTTGAGTCGCGTGACTTCTGCCTCAGCGCTACCACGGGCTTTTTCAGCCTCGGCAATCGCCAAGCCTTCCAGACGCTTCTGCTCGGCATTTGCTTTTGCCTCAGCTTCAATGCGGTACTTGATCGCGTCTGCTTCTCTCAGCTTCTTCGCTTTTTCCGCTTCTGCCGCCTGTTCCACTGAGTAGCGGTCGGCGTCGGCCTTTTTCTTCACTTCCGCATCATATTGCTTTTCGCGGCGAAGAATTTCTTTTTCCTCCAGCTCGATTTCCTTCTGCTTGCGGACGAGATCGATCTTCATCTCTTCTTCTGTCACCTGCTGCTTGGCGACAGCTTCTTGCAGCTTGTAGGCTTGGTCCGCGCTCGCCTTCGCTTTGTCCTGCTCTTGCTTAAACGCCGCTACCTTCAGTTCTTTTTCCTTTTCAGCTTCGGCAATGTTCGTTTCCTTCAGCAGCTCTGCCTTGCGTGCCTCTTCCTCTGCCTGTGCCTGCTTGATCCGCGCTTCTTTGTCCGCATCAGCCTGTGAGATGGTCGCATCTCGCTTCACCGCAGCGATTTGCGGTATTCCAAGCGCAGCTAAATAACCGTTTTTGTCCCGGACATCCTTGATCGTGAAGCTGACAACGGACAGCCCCATTTTCTTCAAATCCTTTGTCGCTACCGCTTGCACCTCTTGTGCGAATCGCTCACGGTTCTTGTAAATTTCCTCTACCGTCATACTGCCGAGGATTGCCCGCAAATAGCCTTCGAGAACCTCCTGTGCTTCTCCGCGCAGCGCCTCGTCACTCTTGCCCATAAATTGCTCGGATGCAGTCGCGATATCTTCAATCGAGCCGCCTACCTTGATGATTGCAACGCCATCTGCCATGACAGGAACGCCCTGCTCGGTGTACACCTCAGGAGTCGATACGTCCAGCTTATGAGACAGAAGACTCAGAAAGTTTGCTTGTTGAAAAATAGGGAGGATAAATGCGCCGCCTCCGCGGACGATCTTCATCTTGCGCCCGGATTCGTCACTGAGTACGTTTTTCGAGCCGAGATAGCTACCCGTCACGATCATGGCTTCATCTGCACCCACTGTTTTGTAACGGGCCCAAAAAGCAATACCCAAAACGAGAAAGACTGCGACGACAACACCTACTATCGTCAAAATGCCAGGATCTAACATCATTTCCCATCTCCTTCGCCAGATTCAGTGTAAAAGGGGATCACATACAAGACATGGTCACGGACCTCGACTACGACGACACGGGTTCCTTGCGGGATAATCTGGCCCTCCAGACTCGCTGCCATATGGTAAGTGGTTCCACTAATCATCGGCAGCAGCACCTCTCCCAGTCCTTCTGCCGGAATTGTCGTCCCGACTTCTCCCAGCTTTCCTCCTAGTTGACTCATGGAATAGCTCGTGGAATTTTCCGCATGACTCATCGGCTTTACCCACAGGAAGTAAGAGACAAGAGCCAAAGCGAAGCCAATGACAGCAGCTAGCATCAATCCGACAAGCGCACCAAGAGAAGTGTACCTGGACAACAGATACCCCGCTCCGCCAAAAGCAGTCATGCCGCTGACCAACAAAATGGGCTGAGCAAAAGGCAGATGCAGATGTCCCAGCCAATCCGAGAGCGTATCGCCGAACAACAGTGAGATGACCGTGTAGAGTAGACCAAGTACAAGGCAGACCATGTAGACGGTTTCAAGTACGCCCACGACTGTCCCCCCTTTCTAAAATTGCCTCTATAGTGCATACGAGTGAGGTGGAAATTAGTTTCATAAATAAGGAATTAATCCCTTTTCTTATCGCTTTTTCTGCTGTAGGACTCTTTGGATGCGTCGAATGCCTTCCTCGATATTCGTCGGGCACTCCCACGAATAGGTCAGGCGCAGCCAGCCCGCTTCCGCTCCATAGACGCTACCGGGTGTAAAGACAACGCCCTCTCTGATCGCATCATCCAGCAATTCCCTTTCGTCCCTGGGAGCCAGCAACCGACACCAAATATGATAGCTGCCACCCGGCTCCTTCCATACGGCGAAATCGGAGAGATGATTGTGCATAGCGCGTACCATTGTTAGTTGCTGCTCCAACAAGTAACGAGACATCCGCTCCTGCTGATTGTTCCAGCTCTCTCGCTCAACAAACCGCCGGGCGAATTGCTGGGAGACGCTGCTCGTGCCAAAGTCCATTTGCTGCTTGGCATCGGCTAGTCTTTCTACGACAGATCTAGGTCCCACCAGCCAGCCAATCCGCAAGCCTGGCGCAATCGTTTTCGAAAGACTCCCGACATACAGAACAGCCCCTGTCTTGTCGATGGCTTTGATCGGCTTGGGTGGTCTAGGGCTTCCAGCCAGTGTCAATGCGCCGTAAGCGTCGTCCTCCACAAGTGGCAGGCGCAGCTCCTGACAAATATCGAGCAACTGAGATCGCCGTGCCTCACTTAAAATCGTCCCGGTTGGATTATGATAGGTCGGGTTGGCGAAAACCATGCGAATGCGATGCTCCCGCTGCAAGTCGTAGACAGCCTCGGGTATAATTCCGTCCTCATCCATCGGCAAGCGAAATAAACGCAGCCCGGCTGAACTGAATAAGGGCAAGGAATACGAATAAGAGGGTCCCTCCATTGCGATTGCATCTCCTGGATTCAAGAGACACAGTGTAATGAGATGCAATGCCTGCTGCGCTCCTGACGTCACCAAAATTTCGTCGGGAGAAGCGTGAATGCCGTAGTTTTCTTGCAAATGCACAGACAGTGCCTCACGCAGACGCGGCTCCCCCTTTGGGTGCGCGTAGCCCAGCTCAAGTTTGATCTCGTTTTCTTCCCTCGGCGTCGTTGGTATCCATGACGGGATCATCGTCGTTGCCAATTCTGCCTTTGCCAGATTGATGATTGAAGAATCGAAGCACGCATCCTGAATTCGTTTCGCGAGTGGATAAGCTGGCAAGAATGCCCCGCCATTCGTGTAGGTATACCAGTTTGGCATTTGTTTGACGCCCCACAGATCCCGACTGACCCAAGTACCGCTCCCTTGCCACGATTGTAAAATCCCTTTTGCCCGCAATTCTTCGTACGCTGCCGATACCGTCCCACGATTGACGCCAAAGCGACGTGCCAACACTCTTTCCGGCGGCAGAGATGTACCGGGGGACAGCACTCCTAGCACAATCTGTCGTTCCAGCTCTTTGGCGATTTGCAAATAGATCGGAACTCCCGCATCTTTGTCCGGCTTCCATTCCATCCTGATCCGTCCCCCAAATTTCCTGTTTTCGTTTTCCTCACTTTCGACAAATTGGCTTACTGCTCCTGCTGCCAATTGGCTCTACCGTTTATGCTCGGTCGCCTCTAAGATAAAACAACAGAAACTTTTATTCGATAAAGGATGGGATTCGGATGAGTGCACAGCTTCCTATCGAGAAGCAAGCCTTACAAAAAGAGCAACCAATCACTCCTGAGCAGCTGCATACAGAGAAAATGGGCTTGCTGTATGGCTTCATCGGGGTGCTTAGCTTCAGCTTGACCTTGCCAGCAACGAAGGTGGTTGTTACCGTGCTCTCTCCCCTCTCGGCAGGGTTGGGACGAGCGTTGATCGCGGCTGTACTGGCTGCTTTGGTGCTCCTAATGAAACGTGTACCGTTTCCTACCTGGCAAGAGACCAAGAAACTGTTACTCGTATCTGCCGGAGTAGTAGCAGGCTTCCCGCTTTTCTCGTCGTGGGCGATGGAGAGAGTGCCCGCTACGCATGGTGCAGTCATCATCGCACTATTGCCATTGGCCACGGCAGGCGCAGCGATATTTTTTTCAGGCGAACGCCCCACCCGGAAGTATTGGATTTCAAGTGGGATCGCCTGTGTGACGATTATCGCCTACGCAATCAGTTCTGGCTTTGGTGCCCTCCAATGGGCGGATCTCGCCTTGCTCGGGGCGGTCATCAGCGCGGCGATCGGATACGCGGTCGGCGGTGAGCTCTCCAAGACGATGGGTGGTTGGCAGGTCATCAGTTGGTCGTTGATCTTTGCCTTTCCTTTTCTCGTCATTCCGCTCGCAGGGCCTCTGCTTGCTGAGTTAAAACAAGCCACTTGGACTGTCTGGATCGGTTTTGGTTACATTAGCGTAATCAGTATGTTTCTCGGTTTTTTCGCCTGGTATCACGGCCTGGCACTCGGTGGCGTCTCCAAGGTAAGTCAAATCCAATACCTTCAACCCTTTTTATCGATCATCGCCGCCTGGCTCCTCCTGTCAGAGACATTGACACTCGGTGCTGTTCTTTCCGCTGTCATTGTCGTGTTTGCTGTCGCAAAAGGAAGAAAAGCTTCCGTACAGCAAAAAGCGTAAGGAAAAAACACCGCTCCTCTTCACTAGGAAAAGGGCGGTGTCTCTTGTTTTTATTCTGCTTGTTTCAGCATATTTCCCAAGTACATCGGTTGATAAGTGGGATCAGACAAGACTTGCTTGACTTGATCCGGTCGTGTTTTGTGGTCATTCGGCAGTTGCTTCCACTCGTCTAGCGTGACCCAGCCCGCCCATTCGATTTCTTCATCGACGATACCACCTGGCGTAGGGTTTGTCTCTTCTCCGACGAGCTTCGCCAGAACTCCTACTCCGACTGTATGCTTTCCATTCCCTTCCTGATCGATCCGATCGTCTATCCAGATCAATCGCTCCATTTCCACGAGGAGTCCAGTCTCTTCCATCACTTCTCTTTTCGCCGCGTCTGGAATCGCTTCCAAATATTCTACGATTCCCCCTGGCAGATTGTAAAAGATGCCTCGTTGTGTCTGCTCACGGATGAGGAGGACCTTCCCTTCGTGTTCCACTACTACGGTGACTCTCAAGCGAATCGCTGACATTTCGCTCGCTCCCTTCTCAGATGGCAGGCGTACGCGTAACATTCAGGGAATCGACACCGGAGTGCGCTAACCATTCCTGTAATGCCATAAGTCCATATTGTTCCAAAAACTTTGCTTCAGAATCCGCGATTGCATGAAGCATCATGAACCTGATTACGTCCTTGCCGTTTGTATAATATTCAAGTCCAGCCTCTTCATAATAGGCAGGGGTCAGTACCATATGATTCAAAACCGATTTTTCCACGATTGTATCCCCGAGCGAAAAGATGCTCCCAGACTCCATACGGGTATATTGACTCTCCCACTGACGAATTACCTGGGCTGCTACTCTTGCCAAATGCGTAATCATTCTCTGCTCAAACTGATAGGAATAGACGAGGTACTCTGTGGCCCCCATCTTGTGCAGCTCAAGCGTGGCATACGTCCACCATCCTCGCTTGCGCGTAGCCGGATAGACGGCAATCAGGATATCCGCATCTTCCGATTGATACAGAACGCCTTGGCTCCCAAAAAAGCGGTGGCAATGATCCATTAATTCCTTCACCACTATCATATGTGCAACCCCGCTCCAAAAAGTATGAAAACCTCTACGGCTGCCTGCTCATAGAAGAGCAACTGCGCATTTGTGAAAAGGTTTGTGCTCGCCCGAAAAAAAGCATGCCTGGATACGTAGGCATACTTCGTTGATGCTGGGTAGCGTAATCTTGTATATACGAACATTTTATCATTGTGCGGAGTGAATGTACATGTTTGAACACGCACAAAAAAGCCACCGTTATCCCGAGGGAACTGTTCTAGTTTATTTCGTGACTTTTACCGAAATCGTCATGCTTTTTCCTTGGTACTTCACCTTGAGTTTCGTTGTTCCTTTTGTGATCTCTTCCTCTTCACCTTCTGCAATCGTGACAGATCAGCTCAGCCCCACCGACATAGACTGTCAGCTTGGATGTTTTTCCGGCATATTTGGCTGAAATAACGGTTACACCTGGCGCAAGCCCGATGATTTCTCCGTTCCCATTGAGCGTATCGAAAAAGTAACCATTATTATCCATTTGCGTAATAAAACGTGAAGGAGTGAATTCCGCATGACCGACTTCGTATCCATCATATTGATAACACTCCCCCTACTTAGTTGGGGTTTTATCGTGAATTCCCAGTCACTTCGTAAAAGATGGCTGTATGTACTGTTCACATTTATCCTTTTTTGGGGGATTGTCGGATTAGAATGTTACTTTGACCCTCCATCCCCTCACTATGAGTAACCGACTCAATAGTTAAACAGCGTGATAAGTGAAAACTGCTCGACCATTACGACTTTGACATGGTACGATTTAGGAAACGCTTTTGGAGGGTGCAATAAAAAATACGTATCTGAACGAATCAGACACGTATTTTTTCTAAGGCGTTATTCCTTCGTCAAGAACTGTTCACTACTTGTCTTTATGAGCTTTTGTCTCTGCAAGGTGCAAGGTTCCTTAAGATCATTACTCCCTCGTTCAAATGTTTTCGTTCTTCAACGAATTAACGATACTGTATTCTTTGTATTTTCTATTCGCATAAAAGATCGTCAACCCCACAATAAAAAACACACCTATCCCAGCAATGATAAGATCCGCCCAAGGCAACGTAAAAGCAAATTCAAAATTACGGTCAAGGATCTTGTAGATGAAAAACATCACGCATAAACTAATCGGTAGTCCGTAAATAAGCGACTTCATTCCATAAAAAAACCCTTCGAACCGTAGCATTTTCTTCACGCCCTTTGGCGTCATGCCGATGGAAGCCAACATCGCAAACTCACGTTTTCTCAAGGCCATCCCTGTCGATATTGTGTTGATAATATTTGCCATACAAATGAGTCCGATGAGAACCACAAACCCATAAAGGAATACGGATGTGACTGTGGCGCGATTCATTGCATCCTGACGCTCCTCAATCAGATTGGTCGTATAGACATGTACATCTGGATATCTGTTAATAATCGGGTTTATTTCATTTTCCAATGCCGCAGACTGCTCAGTTGTAAATTGAACCTCGCTAGTAACTTGCTCAGACAGCATATTGTTCCCACGTTCTCTTAACTTGTCAAATCCTCGTTCAGAAACAACAAATGTAACCATAAAAGCATCTTCCTGGTAGCGTAGCATAAAAGGTGGACGTTTATCCGTGATAGAAGCAATTCGGACTTTAGCTCCTTCAATCAAAGTGAGAGGCAGTTCTGATCCTTCTTGGACTGTTAATTGAGAGATATCTGTAAAATTATGTTCTTCTTTCAAGGTGAACCGATTGACAAGTATTGCAGAAATCTCGTCACCTTCCAATTTCTTTGCATCAATCCCAGCGGATTGCAGGTACGCTGCAAAAGAGGCCTCATCCAGAGAAACAATGTTTGCAGACATGAAGTATTTCCCTTCTGGATTAAGAGTATGGCGACTGGAGATGTCTGTGGTAACCTCGTTTTCGTTGAGTAATAGATCTGCACCGATAAGTTGGGTCCGCACCTTTGTTGTTGCGTTTTGGACAGACATCAATTCATTTGTTAATGACCTTACCCTTTCCAGATCGGCTCCCCTTGCGTTTACTGACAGATCATATGGTAGCGGTGCTTGTGCCATATTGTAGGACTTATCCATATACAACGAAAAGGAAGAAGCTGCTAGGTACAAGATTACACTGATCGCAAGAGAAAAGACAGTTGAGCGATAGTGATGTTTATTCCTTTTCAGATTTTTTAATCCTAATTCCGCTTCAAATCCAAACAACTTCCGGATCATTTTGGATGTACGAACATCTTTTCCTTTTATTTCGATATCCTTTGTCTGGCGGATTGCAGTTATCGGTGTAATTTTCGAAGCCCTCACTGCTGGTAACCATGCAGAAATGAGCAATGTCAAAACGGAAAACAAAACGACAGCAATCATACTGTACGGCTCTATCACCAGTCGCATCGGTTCACTAGCGACAAACATTTTTTGAATGAATGGGCTGAGCAAATGGAGAGTAACTCCAATGCCAATTGACCCAAAAAACAACCCGGCTGGAATAGCTATGATCCCGATTACCGCAGCTTCAAAAAATACAGAAGCCCTTTTTTGTTGTTTGGTTGCCCCTACGCTAGATAACATCCCTAAAGTGCGACTACGCTCTGAAAGTGAGATCGCAAACGCGTTGTAGATTAGTGAGACAGATCCAATCAGAATGATAATTCCCACGGAAAGAACTGCCAGATACATGGTGTTAAGAAAGTGGGAATCATTCGAAATCCCGGAATAAAGCAAAAGGTCCCGATTGTACTTGATTTTTACTCCATTCGATTTAACTTGATCCTTTACTCCGCTTACTTTACTAGCAATCGTGTCACTCGTTTCATAAATGTTATTTCCTAAACCTTTAAAATCCTTATATTCAACACTTACCGTATAGGGAAAACCCTCCTCTAAATCACCCTCGGAGAGTCCACTAAATGCACGGTATGCGGCCAGTGCATCCCGCTCTCTAGCTGGCGCTTGAACAATCCCGGTAATTGTGTATGTTCTTGTCTTTGTAGGCGTAAAGACTTCCTTTGATTGATAGACATAATCGGTGTCTAATGTCTCGCTCTTACCATCTATATTCAAGCTACGTTTACCAAAATCTAAGGTGACTACATCTCCAACCTTCCAGCTTACCCCTGCGGTTTGGAGAAACTGTGATGAGAGTGCCAGTTCATTTTCATTTTGAGGCAAACGCCCATCAATTAGGCTCACCCCTACTACATCATGCTTACTGTGTCCAGTAATATACAAATAAGGCTTCACGCTGCTTGGAGAGTTAGAAAGTCGTGCAAATCCGAGTTTCTGTTCAATGTCGTACCTTTCAATTCCTTCTGCATTTGTAATAACCGCAACATCTTCTCCTGCAACATCGAGAAAAGCTGCCTGCCATTTACCAGAGTAGGCAATCGCGTTTCTCTGCATCATTTCCATGAAAGAACTGCTAATCGAAAATACAGCTGTAAGCATTGCGACAGAAATGACAACCCCAATGATTGTAACAAGGGTACGGCTCTTATTCTTCTTCATATAACGTAAAGTGAGCTGATTTACGATATTCATCGCCTGATCACCTCATCTCTGGAAATCCTGCCGTCCTGAATGCCAATAATACGGTCCGCTTTCAAGGCAATGTTTTCGTCATGTGTAATAACGATCAGTGTTTGATGCCGTTCTTTGTGTAGTTTTTTCAAGAGCTTCACAATCTCAGCACTATTTTGGCTGTCTAAATTCCCTGTTGGCTCGTCAGCCAATACAATGGCGGGACTGCTAATCAAGGCACGGCCAATAGACGCACGCTGCTGCTGTCCTCCAGAAAGCTGGTTTGGCAGATGCTTTAATCGCTGTTGAAGGCCTAGAGTCTCTATGATACCGGAAAAGATATCTTGATTTACTTCTCTACCGTCCAACAGCAATGGCAGGGTGATATTTTCCTCCACAGTAAGGACAGGGATCAGGTTGTAAAATTGATAGATAAGCCCAATCTGTCTGCGCCTGAAGATGGCCAGTGCCGTTTCATCCATCGCGTACATATCAGTCTGGTCAACGATCACTTTACCCGATGTAGGCGTATCAACGCCCCCCAGAATATGCAAAAGGGTAGACTTACCTGAACCAGATGGTCCAATGATCGCCACAAACTCCCCTTTTTGTACGGAAAATGAGATATCGTTCAATGCAGTAACAGCTGTTTCGCCATCACCGTACGTCTTTGACAGGTTCTCTACTCGCAAAATCTCCATCATGATCCTCCCAGATAAGTTATTACGTTGAGAATAGCTGCCAAACATGTCTCTTCGGTGACATTCATTCTTACAATTTTGTCATCTAAATGATTTGCTTGTAAAATTTGATTCTGAATGTTGTACCTGCACCAATCTGACTTTCCATAAACACATCGGCGTTTTGACTTTGCAAGATTGTTTTAGACATCGCTAGCCCTATTCCAATACTATCCGCTCCCGCATTCTTCCCTTTATAAAATCGTTCAAAAATGTGTGGGGCATCTTCCGGACTAATCCCCTCTCCACTGTCGGCAATGACAATTTGTGTATACAAGGGTGTTTCCTCACACGAAATAGCAATCTGTCCCCCGACCGGCGTATGCTCAATCCCGTTTTTAATTACGTTCAAAATGGCTTCTACCGTCCAGTTTTCATCTCCATACACGAAAAGGTCTTCTTTACAGGAAAAAGAGAGCTCCTGATTTTTTAATTCCATGGGGACAAGGAGTGGTTCTACTGCCTTGTTTATCATTTTCTTGACAGATACGAGTTCCTTCTTGAAAATAACACTTTGCACTTCGATTTTGGACAGCTTGAGCAATGAGGTCACGAGCCATTCAATACGCTTCAACTGATTGATAATTTTGCCCAAGAATTCCTCCCTCTTGTCTGGGGGCAGACTAGGGTTGTTTAACAAATCAGCCATGACAAACATAGAGGTAAGTGGCGTTTTTAATTGATGGGAGATGTTCGAAAGAGTATCTGCCAAGTATTGTTTTTCCTTTTTCAGTAGAGTAGACTGCTCGGACAACGTTAATGTGACTTTATAAATATCATTTTTCAGAATGCTC
The DNA here is from genome assembly GCF_022026395.1 of Brevibacillus brevis. Lineage (NCBI taxonomy): Bacteria > Bacillati > Bacillota > Bacilli > Caryophanales > Paenibacillaceae > Brevibacillus > Brevibacillus brevis. Next base: position 4,998,626 of record NZ_CP041767.1, read on the forward strand.
AATTCACCCTCAACGTTATCCCTAATATCCATCGTGGGTTGGCCTGAATATACAGAAGCCAAATAATAAGCGAGCTTCCTGATGTCCTGATAACGTTTGCGGGTAAACAGGAAAAAAATTGAAAGGAGCAGAAATACCATAGCAACTCCGACAATCCCCGCTCTCCAGTCGATCATCCATAGAATAGTGATCCCAATGAAAGAAATAAACATGCTATACATGCATAACTTCCGTATTTCTTTGTTTTTAAGCATGGCTGCCACTCATTCGATAGCCCAGTCCGCGTACGGTTTCAATCACTTTAGGATTCTGGCTATCATCCTCCAACTTTTCTCGAAGCCGTTTAATGTAAACAGAAAGGGTATTGTCATTGATAAAGTTACCATCTATATCCCAAATGCCCTCCAACAACTGATTCCTGGACAGAACTTGTCCTCTATTATTTAGGAATGCTAACAGCAAACGGTATTCTAAGGCAGTCAGCATCACTTCCTCGGTTCCTTTGTACACTTTAGCCAGTTTTGTATTTACGACAATATCTCCAATCTTGACTTTGTCAGACAAGTTGGGTTCTTTTTGGTAATGTCTAAGGGATGACTTCATTCGGCTAATTAGCTCCCTGATACGAAACGGCTTTGTGATATAGTCGTCTGCCCCCATATCTAACCCTCGAACTACATTGATTTCATCATCACACGCCGTCAAGAAGATGACAGGTGCATCCTGATTTTCTTTTACATATTCGCAAATCTCATAGCCATTACCATCTGGGAGAGTCAGATCGAGTAAATATAGATCAAAACTGTGCTGTTTGATTGTTTCGAGTGCAGTTTGTTTTCCTTCGCAAAGAACTACTTCATAGCCCTCACTGGAAAGCGAATAGTGCAAACCATCTGCAATGGTCTTGTCATCTTCCACTATTAAAACCTTCATGGTTCATCCTCCCTCTACTACCATAAATCGCAATCAGCAACTCTTATCTTCCCATTTTAGTAATTATAATCGGTGTTTTCATAACAATTGGTATTAACCTAATTTACTTAATTGGTAAGATACTTTGCAAGTTGGGCTAACAGAATCGTATAAAATGGTTACCTTTTTCAATCTGCTCTCGTCTTGTTTGTTAGCAATTCCACTTTTTGGGAGGAATCAGGCACTTATGAAAAACAAGACAGCTTGTCTCATCCTTTCTATTACTCAAAGCATATATGCCATTTTCTTATTGGCTTGGGCCATTTCTGTTATTTTTACCATTGTGCTTCTACCTGAAGATAAATATGATACTGGAGCACCAGGGGTGTTCTATACGATCCTATCGTATCCGCTTGTACTACTTGCCTCAACGTTGGGCAGTTGGTACTACTATCACAAGTTGAAATTCAAAACGAGCTACGCACTCAACGCCATTCCTTTACTTTGGGTCATTCCGATGGCGTTATTTATGATCTTATTATGGAAATTTAGTAAGTCCTCATAAAAACAGCCCTCTGGCGAATTACCGTCAGAGGGCTGTTGCGTTTTCCTTCATCAAGCAGGGCACAAAAAATACGTGTCTGAACGAATCAGACACGTATTGTAACGTTATCGAAACGCTTATCCGATAGAGCCTTCCATCTCGAATTTAATGAGACGATTCATCTCTACCGCGTACTCCATCGGCAATTCTTTTGTGAATGGCTCGATGAAGCCCATTACGATCATCTCAGTTGCTTCTGCTTCTGACAAGCCGCGGCTCATCAGGTAGAAGAGTTGATCCTCGGATACCTTGGATACAGTCGCCTCATGCTCAAGCGTGATGCTGTCGTTCATGATCTCGTTGTACGGGATCGTGTCAGACGTGGACAGTTTATCCAGAATCAACGTATCGCATTTGATGTTGGACTTGGAGCCTTCCGACTTGCGTCCAAACTGCGACAGACCACGGTACGTTACTTTTCCGCCATCACGGGAGATCGACTTGGAAATGATCGTCGATGTGCAATCTGGCGCCAAGTGAATCATTTTCGCACCTGCGTCTTGGTGTTGTCCTTTTCCTGCTACTGCAATGGAAAGAACGGTACCTTTCGCGCGAGGTCCTTTCATGATTACTGCTGGGTATTTCATCGTCAGCTTGGAACCGATGTTACCATCGATCCATTCCATGTTCGCATCCGCGTATGCAACCGCACGTTTGGTAACGAGGTTGTATACGTTGTTGGACCAGTTTTGGATCGTGGTGTAACGGCAACGAGCGCGTTCTTTTACGATGATTTCTACAACAGCGGAGTGCAAGGAATCCGTGCTGTAGATTGGAGCTGTACAGCCCTCTACATAGTGAACGAAGGAATCTTCATCGGCGATGATCAGCGTACGCTCGAATTGACCCATGTTCTCGGAGTTGATGCGGAAGTATGCTTGCAGCGGAGTTTCCACTTTTACACCTTTTGGTACGTAAATGAAGGAGCCACCGGACCATACTGCCGAGTTCAACGCAGCAAACTTGTTGTCTGCTGGCGGAATCACTGTCGCGAAGTATTCTTTCACGATTTCTGGGTGAAGCTTCACCGCAGAATCCATGTCGCAGAAGAGAACGCCCAGTTTTTCCAGGTCTTCCTGCATGTTGTGATAAACTACCTCAGATTCATACTGGGCAGATACACCTGCGAGGAACTTTTGCTCTGCTTCTGGAATACCCAGCTTGTCAAAGGTTGCCTTGATTTCTTCCGGCACCTCATCCCAGCTACGGCCTTGCTTTTCAGAAGGCTTTACGTAGTAGGTGATGCTGTCAAAATCGAGGTCGTCCAGATCGCCGCCCCATTTTGGCATCGGCATGCTGTTGAAGATGTCCAATGCTTTTAGACGGAATTCCAGCATCCATGCTGGCTCATCCTTGATCTTCGAAATTTCTTCGACGATCTCGCGGGTCAAACCCTTTTTCGTACGGAATACAGAAACGTCCTTGTCGTGAAAGCCGTACTGATATTCCTGTATTTCTGGGCCTTTAACAGCCATCGTTGCTCACTCCTTCGTGTTCATTTCCCTTACCCATCACTAATCCTGCTCCGCCTGTTTGACACCTTGCTCCAATGCTTTCCAAGCCAGTGTCGCGCACTTGATACGCGCCGGGAACTTGGCTACGCCAGACAAGGCTTCGATATCACCAAGGTCAATTGAATCATCGATTTCTTTGCCTTGCATCATATCGGAGAATTTTTGCGACAGCTCCATTGCTTCTGCTACTGGCTTGCCTTTGACGGCATCTGTCATCATGGATGCAGACGACATGCTGATCGAGCAGCCTTCGCCGAGGAACTTCGCGTCCACCACTTTGCCGTCCTCCACTTTCAAGGAGAGCGAGATGCTGTCACCACAGGTCGGGTTATTCAAATTCACAATGAGTCCGTCGGATTCTTCCAGCTTGCCGCGGTTGCGCGGTTTCTGGTAGTGATCCATAATGACGCGGCGGTATAAATCATCAAGAGAAGACATTGCCGAAATACTCCTTCGTCTTCTTCAAGCCCGCGATCAGCACATCTACTTCTTCTTCTGTATTGTACAGGTAGAAGCTCGCCCGAGCGGTAGCTGTCACATTCAGCCAACGCATCAGCGGTTGTGCGCAGTGATGCCCGGCACGAACTGCGATTCCGTAACTGTCCAGCACCGTCGCCAGGTCATGCGGATGTACTGTATCCAGGTTGAATGTAATTAAACAGCTGCGGTCCTGCTGTGGGCCGTAAATCTTCAGTCCTTCTATCTCGCGCATTTGTTCCATCGCGTACTTGACGAGATGTTTTTCATGACGCTCGATATTGTCCATACCGATCTCTTCCAAAAAATCGATTGCTGCTCCCAATCCGATAGCACCTGCGATGATCGGAGTTCCTCCTTCAAACTTCCAAGGGAGCTCCTTCCACGTGGAATCGTACATATCTACGTAGTCGATCATTTCTCCGCCGAACTCCATCGGCTCCACACGCTCCAGCACCTCACGCTTGCCGTACAGGACACCTACGCCTGTCGGGCCTGCCATCTTGTGGGCTGAAAACGTATAAAAATCGCAATCCAAATCCTGGACGTCGATTTTCTTGTGCGGAGCACCCTGCGCTCCGTCAACAAACAAAAGTGCGCCATGCTGATGAGCGATTTGGGCAATTTCCTTGATTGGAGTAGTATCCCCCAATACGTTGGAAACATGGTGAATGGCAACGATCTTGGTATTGTCCGTAATCGTTTCCTTGACCGCCTCCAGAGTAACGGTACCGTCCTCTGCCAGCGGAATGAACTTAAAGGTCGCTCCGGTCGCCTTGGCTGCCTGCTGCCATGGAATGAAATTGGCGTGATGCTCCACCAATGTGGTCACGATTTCATCACCAGGCCCCAGGTACTTGCGAGCATAGCCGTACGCTACCGTATTACAAGCAGAGGTCGTACCACGCGTAAAGACGATTTCTGCGGCTTCACGGGCGTTGATGAAGGCGCGAACTTTTTCACGCGCGCCTTCGTACCCATCTGTCGCTATGTTACCCAAGGTGTGCACGCCACGGTGCACGTTGGAGTTATACTCCCTGTAGTATTTATCCATCGCCTCAATAACCTGAATCGGTTTTTGAGAGGTTGCACCATTATCCAAATAAACGAGCGGATGTCCGTTTACTTCCTGGTGTAGGATGGGAAAATATTTCCGAAGCTCCTTGGCGTTCATTAGCCTAACTTCCTTTCAAGCGCCTGACGGAGTCTGTTCTTCACTTCTTCTACTGGAATCTCAGCGACAACTGGCTCCAGGAAGCCGAGAATGATCAGACGTTCTGCGCCTTGACGGGAAATACCACGAGACATCAAGTAGAAGATAGACTCTTCACTAAAACGTCCTACCGAAGCTGCGTGACCCGCTTTAACGTCATCCTCATCGATCAACAGGATCGGGTTGGCATCACCGCGAGATTTATCGCTCAGCATCAGGATGTTTTCCGCCTGTACGCCGTTTGCCTTTTCAGCGCCTTTTTCGATTTTCGTGATACCGTTCAAGATACTCACTGCTTCATCCGTCATAACAGCCTTGCTCACCATGTCAGACTCAGTGTGCGTGCCGATATGCTGAACTTGGGAAGTGAGGTTTTGGCGTTGGGAACCAGTACCTACAGAAATGGATTTGGTCTCTGCAATCGAAGCAGTTCCCTTGAGGATGGTGGTGTTGTTGGCAACGGTATTGCCATCGTTCATCTCACCCAAAATCCATTCCATTTTTCCATCGCGCTCAACCGTTGCACGACGGAAGCTGTAGTCGTGAACGTCTACAGACAGAGAACGTACAGAAGCTACTTGCACAGATGCGCCCGCGCCTACATATACTTCAACTAGGCTGTTCGCAACCATGCTTTTGCCCTCGCCAGATACATATGTGTCCACGTAGGTTACTTTACTGTTCGCTTCTGCCACGATCAATACATGTGGAGCCAACAGAGCGTTGTCGCCTGCGATTTCATACACAGCTTGCAGGGGAACATCTACTTCCACGTTTTTCGGAACGTAGAGGAATACGCCACCATTTACAACTGCCGTATGCAAAGCAGTCAGCTTGTGCTCATCAAGTGCAATAACGTTCAGCAAATATTTTTGCACGAGATCGCCATGTGATTGCAGAGCATCAGCAAAAGTCGTGAAGATCACGCCTTGTGCCTTCAACTCATCGGATACTGCTTGAAAAACAGTAGAAGCATTTTTTTGTACCAACAGGTTTTTCACGCTGTCGACATCGATTTGTGCTTTTACCAAATCGCTGAGTTCATTCGCCGCTGCCACCTTCGCAGTGGTTTGGAACGGATCGAAATCAACGGTATTCCATTTATCAATCTTCGTTTTCTCCAAGGCAGGGAGCGCCAGCTCTCCCGCCGCCTTCAGTCCAGCGAGGCGCTTTTCCAGGAACCAGGCAGGCTCCTGATTAGCTTTGGAGTACTGGGTGATCGCCTCGGAATCGAAGCGTAGCTGTACATCCACACTCATTTCACTGCTGCCTCCTTCATCCTACACGTTGGCGTTTACGGTTTCGTCCTCGATGCCGAGCTCTTCCTTGATCCAGTCGTAGCCTTCTGCCTCCAGGCGTTCAGCCAGCTCAGGACCACCGGACTTCACGATACGACCTTGCATCATGACGTGTACGAAGTCAGGCTTTACATAGTTCAGCAAACGCTGGTAGTGCGTAATAATCAAGAATCCGCGGTCTGCGGAGCGCATTTCGTTTACGCCGTTCGCTACGATTTTCAATGCGTCGATGTCCAAACCGGAGTCGATTTCATCCAAAATACAGATGCTTGGCTCCAAGAGCATCATTTGCAGAATCTCGTTACGCTTTTTCTCACCGCCAGAGAAGCCTTCGTTTAGGTAACGGTGGGAGAAAGATTCATCCATTTCCAGCGTGTTCATCTTTTTGTCCATCTCACGGATGAATTTCATCAGGGAGATTTCATTTCCTTCGCCACGGCGCGCGTTGATTGCAGAACGCAGGAAGTCAGAGTTGGTTACACCGCTGATTTCGGACGGGTATTGCATCGCCAGGAACAGACCTGCACGAGCGCGCTCGTCTACTGCCATTTCCAACAAATCTTCGTCATTGATCAGCACTTCGCCATCGGTTACCTCATATTTTGGGTGACCCATCAGCGTGGATGCCAATGTCGATTTACCGGTACCATTTGGTCCCATGATCGCGTGCACTTCGCCGCCCTTGATCTCCAAATTCAGGCCTTTGAGGATCTCTTTGTCCTCGATCTTGGCGCGAAGGTTTTTTATTTGCAAATGCGGTACTGCTGTCATCTGAATTCCCTCCATACACGTCAAAAGTGAGTTGGTAAATTCTCAATCCATTCTCAATAACTATCTTATAATAAGAATAATTATAAATCAAGGAATGAAACATATCTGTATTTTTTATATCATTATATTTAGAAAGTCCGATTTTGCGCATGAATCCCTTCCTAAATATTCTTGCCTCCGCAGCATTTTTCCCTTTGTAACTTTTGGACATACATTTCCGTCCAAATTGCAGGTGCTTTTTGTAAAAAACACCAATGGATAACTGGAAATGGAAGGATCATTTTGAAAAAGAGTAACAAGAAACTTATGTATCGCTATCACTCTATGGAAGGGGTCCCTTCGGAAGCTTACCTGACTCTATTCCGACAGTCAAATGGAAAAGTTGTACCAATCCATACTTCGAAAGTATTCGATGGCAACAAGTAACGGATAAGCTCAAAACCTTCGGTCATACGTTGACGTTTTTTTCTGTTTTCACGAAGAAAAAACGGATAGACCTTATCGTCTACCCGTTTCTTTCCTGTTCGATTACTTTACTTTTGGACCCGCATTTGCAATATCTGCTGCATTCGGGAATTTCTTCTCGAAGTTTTCGATGAAGCGTGCAGCCAGATCAGCTGCTTGCTTGTCGTAATCTTCCTTGTTTGCCCATGTATTGCGTGGTTGCAGAACTTCAGCAGGAACGTTCGGGCAAGAAGTCGGCACTTGTACCCCGAAAATCTCATCAGCTACATAGTCTACTTTTTCCAGCTCACCGTTCAATGCTGCTGTTACCATCGCACGTGTGTAGGACAGCTTCATACGTTGCCCAACACCTACCGGGCCACCAGTCCAACCAGTGTTCACCAGGTATACTTGAACCTTGCGCTCGTCAATCTTCTTACCGAGCATTTCTGCATATACTACTGGATGCAGTGGCAAGAATGGAGAACCGAAGCAAGTAGAAAACTCTGTTTGCGGAGCAGTTACGCCACGCTCTGTACCTGCCATTTTGCTGGTGTAGCCAGACAGGAAGTGGTACATCGCTTGCTCTTTATTCAGCTTGGAGATTGGCGGCAATACACCGAACGAATCGGCTGTCAAAAAGACGATGACATTTGGTTGCCCGCCCACGCCTGGAATCACAGCACCCGGAATTGCTTCTACTGGGTACGCAGCGCGTGTATTCTCTGTATATTTGGTGCTGTCGTAGTCTGCTACACGAGTCGCTTCATTTACGTCTACATTTTCAAGTACGGTACCGAACTGGATTGCTTTCCAGATTTGCGGTTCGCCTTCTTCAGACAGCTTGACGCATTTTGCATAGCATCCGCCTTCGATATTGAAAACGCCATTGTCAGACCAGCCGTGCTCATCGTCACCGATCAAGAAACGGTCCGGGTCAGCAGACAGCGTTGTTTTTCCTGTGCCGGACAATCCGAAGAACAGGGCAACGTCTCCTTCTTTGCCTACGTTCGCAGAGCAGTGCATGGAGAGTACGTTGCGCTCTGGAAGCAGCATGTTCATTACGCTGAAGATCGACTTTTTCATTTCGCCAGCATACTCGGTGCCACCGATCAACACTGTCTTTTGCTCAAAGCTCAATACGATGAAGGTCTCGGAGTTCGTTCCGTGCACCGCAGGATTGGCCTTGAAATTAGGCGCATAGATCACCGTAAATTCTGATTCGTGCGCAGCCAGTTCTTCTTCAGACGGACGGATGAACAACTGACGTGCAAACAGGTTATGCCAAGCGAATTCGTTCACTACGCGGATTGGCAGGCGATAGGTTGTATCTGCACCCGCAAAGCCATCGAAGACAAACAGTTCATCTTTTGATTGTAAGTATTGGAGCACGTCTTGTTGAAGTGCTTGGAATTTTTCAGTACTGATTGGTTGGTTAACCGGACCCCAGTTGATTTTATCGTGTACGGAAGCTTCGTCCACCACAAATTTGTCCTTTGGCGAACGGCCGGTAAACTTCCCTGTTAGCGCATTGAGCGCCCCCTTGTCGGTCAAAATCCCTTCGCCACGCTTCACTGCCATCTCAACAAGATTAGCTACAGGCAAGTTATGATACACTTTCGTAGCTCCAAGAATGTCAGTAAGCTTTTGAACCGTATTGGTTTCCATGTGTGAACGATCTCCTTCCCAAAATGTGTATCATTTATTGTGACTTTCTAATTGTCGCTCGATTTGTAATTAGTATATCACATTTAGCTAAATAAGCTACATAATTTTATAATCTCTTATGGAGAATGTGTGAATAACCCTCCTCATGCGTATTATTCCCCAACAGCAGTATTTTGTCCACAAACCAATCAGTCTATCGACTATTCGTGGAGTACGCAGAGACATTTTCCCCACAAAAAGAGCAACACCAAGAGTTTACTCCCTTAGTGTTGCTCTCACAAGGCATAAAGATTTACGTATTTTCAAACGTTTTTACGACTGTCTGACACAAAATCGCCACACCTTTTTCCAATGCAGAGCGGTCAAAATGCATCTGCGGATGATGCAGCCCCGGTACCAAATCGCATCCAAGAGCCAGCATCGTCGCCTTGATATGAGGGCGCTCCACCGTATAGTAGTGGAAATCTTCCGCTCCCGGACTGACAGGCGCCGCTCGCAAATTCTCTTGACCGAGCACATCTACGATCGCCTGCTCCATAAATGCCTTCGCTTTCTCATCGACCTCTGCCGCTACCATGCGAGAACCGGACTCTACCTCTATGCGTGCCTGGAAAGACTCCGCGACTCCGTTAATCATTTGACGAACGCGATTCTCGAGGGTCTCCATCGCCTCATTCGTCTGCGCTCGTAGATCAAGAGCAAAACGCGCCTTGTCCGGAATAATGTTGTAGCTCTCTCCCCCGGCCTGCAGCATAGTCATTTTGACAGTGGCTGGCACCATCGGGTTGATATGTACTTGCCCGAGACCCGAAATAATCGCTCCCGCTACTTCAATCGCATTGATCCCGAGATGTGGTCTCGCACCGTGCGCCGCTACTCCTGTTATTTCTCCATAAAGGAACATAGCTGCTCCGTTGTAGATGGCGGGTCCTGCCGTGCCATTTGCCATCTCCTGAATCGGTCTTAAATGAACACCGTACAAATAATCGATGTCATCGACGACACCCTTCTCCACTAGCTTCAATGCTCCCGTTCCTTTTTCTTCTGCTGGTTGGAACAAAATTTTTAACGTTCCCGGCGGTTGATATCCAGCGGCAACCAATGCTTCTACCGTTTCCACGATCAATGTCATGTGGGCGTCATGACCACAGGAATGATTCGCGCGCCACTCACCGTTCACTTCTTGCCAGAGAGCATCGATATCTGTGCGCAAGCCGACAACTGGCTTTCCTTCGCCCCATTCAGCCACTAATCCTGTACAATCGTCAAAAGTCGTAACACGCAGTCCCAAGGCACGCATGCGCTCCGCCAAATAACGAGTCGTTTCTACTTCCTTCCAGCTTATCTCCGGATTCTCATGCAGATGACGGAATGTTTCGGCAATAGCATCTTTACGTGCAGCAACCGTCTGTTGCAACGACATAACAGTAGACATCAAAGCGCCTCCTCCAAAACCGTTTCTTCCTATTATATCACACCGCCCCATTGGACAGTTCACCGACAGGTTAGTCGCAAAATGGCATCGAGCTTCAATTGATCGCGCAATGTCCCTGCTATTTGCACCTTTTCTTTGGCTAAAACATAGACGAGCTCATCGCCACCAAAGAGCATGTGCATTTGTTTCTCCCCTCCTCTGATGATCAGATCGGCAGGCTGCTCTTCTGTCCATACATCCCAGGATGCAACGCCTTTTGCTATCGTCAATTGCCACTGTGACGGTGAATCATCCACTACAATTCCGATCCTGCGCTCCCATCCTGCCGTTATGAATCGCAAGTGTGCTTTTCCTTGCAGTCGCTCGCCCAGTTCAAAAAGCAGTCTGCCCATTCCGATCATCTGCACGCCACCCCTCTCTTCCCAATTGGGTTCGTGGCCTGTGAAGTCGAATCCTTTGGCGAGGAATGAGAGTCACTGTCGGCTGTTGTCAGGGGGAGCATCTTTTTCTCGACATTGTTAGAAAGGCCGTTTGAGCCAACATAGTGGAGGAGAAGAAAAAGCACAGTTCTCTTCGACTCTGACACGCCCGCAAGGAGGATTGACTGCTCGTCTCCACATAAAAAAGGGAACCGTCGAGCCAAAGCCACCCTACGGGCGGACGTTTCTCAGGGAAGAAGTGTTCGACAACCGGGTCCCCTTTTTTAAGTTCCGACTGGGTAGGCGTTGTCAAGGTCTACGAGCCCTGTGCTTTTTCTTCTCATCAGGTTTTGTGTGTTCGTCCCGCACCACAGCAGTAAGATGGCAAAAACAAAAAGCATCCGCTTTACGCAGATGCTTTTCGGAAACACTACTCATCGAACTCGTCTTTATCGAGTCGCACCTCAAGGTGGTGACCATCAGGTGTCTCAAAATACAAATTATAGCTGGTAGGCTGTGTAATTGGGCCACGATAGCAAATATTCTCTGCCTCCAGCTTATCAACCAGATAGTCCAGCTCAGCACGGCTCTGCACAGAGAAGGCGAGATGATCGACTTGCCCTACGCCGCCTTTCCCAGCTTCCCCGCCATGAGGATGAAGACCGATCCGTGTGTATGTGCCAATTTGAAAGTAGACAGGTGCTCCTTCCGTCATATTCTCTTCCGGGATAGGGACTTCCAAAATGTCCTTAAAAAAACGAGCTACCTTCACAACATCACTACAATTCAATGCGATGTGGTGAACGGCTTTCAAATGAAACATTCACACTGCCTCCCACGTCAACTCAGGTCATGCGCTCTTGTGCGACATTAGCTTTTCTTTTATTGTACTGCTTCAATCGCTCGCTTAACCGTCTTAAACGAATCATCAATGCTTCCCGCCAATCGTCATCCTGTAACTCCTTGGCGATCCCGAGCAGATCAAGTGATATATCAATCTGCTGCTTTAACACTTCGGCGAAGCTGGCTGCTTCATCCGTCATGGTACAATTCTCAAACAACTCGGATGTATTGTCAACACTCACAAAGTCAGCAAAATCCACTTCTGGAGCCTGATCTCCCTGAGCATATTCTACTAAAATTTCGTATTCTCCCTCAATACCAGGATGAACCTCAATTCTGTCACATACAGGACAAAACATGATCGGGACATTGTGTACAAGCGTTTTATAATGACGGACTGAGCCTACGGAACCTACCATTCCAGCACCACAACAAAAACTCATATAGTCTCCCTCCCTATTCGCCAAATGAAACGTCCATGTCCGTTTTTTGGTCGAAACTTTGTCTGTATCCGCATTGTAGCGTATATGCCCACTAACTCTCCACCCGCAAATGCTACCAATAAAGGAATCGAAGTAAGATTTGGTTTATCCATTTTACTCGATTTGCTTAGATTCCCGCAACATTTTCTGACTAGTATGAATACTTTACCTCATTTGCCTAAATCCATCATAAAAGGTAGTCTGAATCTATCCGATAATAAGGAATAATAATCATTTTAGCAAAAATTCAAAAAGGAGAGCGGTTTCATGCTTCGTTTTAAAAGTCTTCGTGCTCGAACACTAACCATTACTCTGCCTGTCATTATCTTGACTCTTTTGCTCGTCGTGGGCATCGGTTTCTGGTTCTCTGTCGACCAACTGAATCGGGAAATTGAAGACAAAATGAACTATCAACTAGATATGGTCGCCAGTAATGTGGAAAAGCAACTGGAAGCCCATAGCAAAGTAACGTTGAGTATGGCTCGCTTTATTGAAATGGGTCCTATTACAAATTCGCTGGAGCAGTTAGATTCCCTGCTGTCCAAAACCGTTCTCATTAATGATACGACGGTTGGAATGGGAATTTTCATGGAACCTTACGCTTTTGACCCAAACAAGAAACTCGTTGCTACCTACGGGGCTAAGAACGACGGCAAGGTTAACATTACAGGTGAATACAGCAGCGATTCTTACAACTATCCCAATCAAGACTGGTACAAGGTCGGTATTTCAACCAAGAAGGAAACCGATTATTCCGAGCCGTACTTTGACGAGGTTTCCAAGGTCTCCATGGTGACGGTAGTCGCCCCTTTTTACACTCCGGATAAAAAGCTTCTGGGTGTGGCCACAGACGATATTACACTCACTGACGTGGAAAAGCTCGTCTCCAGTACAAAAGTAGGCGAAACAGGCTGGGCCTTTTTGGTGGATCAAAAAGGGAGATACCTCGCTCATCCTCAAGCGGACAAACTGATGAATCATTCCGTTCAATCTGACGAGAATGCTTCCTTGGCAGCAATCGGTCCTTCTCTTCTGGAAGAGAAATCAGGGATGAAGACGTTTACCGATGAAAATGGCGCCAATCGTGTTTATTTTCAAGAGCTCGGAGATACAAACTGGACAATCGCTCTCGTGATGCCAGAAAAAGAAATTGCTGATCCACTCTATGACTTGTTCTTTGAGCTTTGTACGGTGAGTCTGATCGGTCTGTTGATCATGATTGCTGTCATTTATTACTTCAGTAAATACTTGACCAAACAAATCGATCGCGCGAACCAGCTGGCGCATGCCCTCTCCAGTGGCGATTTTACCGCTTCCATGGATATTCAGACAGCAGATGAGATGGGGGTTATGGCAAATCGCTTCAACTCCATGACGGCAACCTTGCGCGAAACGCTTGGGCAAGTCAGCTTCAACGCTCAACAGGTTGCTGCTACGTCAGAGCAATTGATGGCCAGTGCGGAACAGACAAGCAAAGCAACAGAGCAGATCGCTCAATCCGTTCAAGAAATTGCCTACGGTACGGAGCAGCAAGTGGATGCAACTGTTCAAGGCTATGAGGTCATCAACGAGATTGCCGTACACATCGAAGCAATGGAAAAAGGCATTGAGGATGTCAATCACTCTACACAAGAAGCGAACCGCCAAGCCACAGATGGCAATCAGATGGCAGCCAAAACGGTCGAGCACATGGATGTGATCCATAGCCAAATGGCCAAGACCTCTACCATTGTCAATACGCTAGGCCAACGCTCCCAAGAAATTGGAGAAATGATCTCACTCATCACGACGATCGCCAATCAAACCAACCTGCTCGCTCTGAACGCCGCTATCGAAGCAGCTCGCGCCGGAGAACAAGGACGAGGCTTTGCCGTTGTAGCTGACGAGGTGCGCAAGCTCGCTGAACAGTCCAGCTCCGCCGCCGAGCAGGTCAGTCACATCGTCACAGTGATTCAGCAGGACACAGGCTCAGCAATTGCGGCAATGAATCATGGCGCTTCGATTTTGGGAGAAGGCATGACTCTCGTTCGCTCAACAGGCAATGCGTTTGAACAAATTACCGACTCCACGTCCGGGTTGCTCGTTCGCATGAATGAAGTGACAACGGAAATGAGCAAGATCAGTCAGCAAATGCAAACGATTGTATCCGCCATTACACATATTACACAAATCGCAGAGCAATCAGCTGGCAACTCTCAAACGGTTGCAGCAGCAGCGGAAGAACAAACCGCTTCCATGGAGGAAATCTCTTCGGCTGCAACGATGCTGGCGAAAATGGCAGAAGAGCTTAATGATGCAGTACGAACATTCAAGTTGGAGTAGCCCGCCCATAAAAATAAGAAAAGCCGGAGCACAAAAGCCCCGGCTTTTTTGTTTCCTATTCTTTTACCATCGCTTCGTATTTGTCTGCATCCATCAGCTTGTCCAGCTCAGCTGTATCAGACAATTCGACGACGATCATCCATGCTTGCTCGTATGGCGAAGAGTTAACCAGTTCAGGTGCATCTTCCAGTTCGCCATTTACTTCTACTACTTTACCAGTTACAGGAGCGTACAGTTCAGAAACGGTTTTTACCGATTCCACGCTGCCAAACGGCTCATCCTGTTGGATTGTCGCGCCTACTTCAGGCAATTCGACAAACACGATGTCACCCAGCTCTGATTGAGCAAAAGAAGTGATTCCGATGTACGCCTTGTTTCCTTCTACTCGCACCCACTCATGCTCTTCACTGTAACGTAGATTTTTCGGGAATTCCATCGTTTACATATCCTCCTATCGGGTACAATCCATTACACATACATAATTAGACGAACATTCTAGGATTCCTCTTCGATCCCCAAAATTCTGAACAAGCGTTTTTTTACCAGTTGGAGACCCTTCTCTCCTGCCTGAAAATGACGTAACTGAAGAGCCTCGTCAAACAAATAAAAAGCGGGGACGTATTCATTCTGGAATGCATCGACTGTCTTTCTATCATTATCGATTGCAATAGGGTGTGTCAAATGTTGTTCTGCAATCGCTTTTTTGATCAGCTCGATATCAGTATCTTTTTCCGAATGAGGCGTATGAATTCCAATGACCTTCAAACCGTTAGCAGCGTATTGGTCTCGCCATTCATTTATGCTTGGCATCGATTCCTTGCACATGTAACAACTGACGGACCAGATATGCACCAAAACAGGACTTCCAGCCAAATCAGCTTTGGTTGTTTGCCCGTTGATCCACTCCGTAATCCCGGAAAAGTCAGGCATTTCTTCGCGCAAACGCATGAAAGCTCATCCCCTCTTTTTTGACTTCAACTGTTACACACTTGTGTTCATGCGGAGAATCCCAGATTGATCGATGGCAGCCACCGCCTCTAACAGAATATCAGGAGGTTGGACGAGAGCAATTCGTACATACCCTTCTCCTTCTTCGCCGAAGGCACTTCCCGGAACGACCACGACACCGGCTTTCTCCAGTAATGCGAAGGCAAACTCTCGTGACGTCCAGCCGTCCGGTACAGCTGCCCAGACGAACATAGTCGCCTTTGGAGATGGAATGCTCCATCCCGCCTTTGCCAATGCCCCCAGCAGCACATCACGTCGTTCCTGGTAAACGGAGGCGACTGTATTTGTCCTACCCGATTCCCGATCATTTCGCAAAGCCTCAATGGCCATTTGCTGCACAGGCAAAAAGACGCCGTAATCGATATTCGATTTTACAATCGCAAGCGGCTTAATGATGTCTGCGTTCCCTACAACGTAAGCGATCCGGCAGCCTGCCATGTTGAAGCTCTTGGAGAACGAATTAAATTCAATTCCCACTTTCTTCGCCCCTGGCACTTGCAAAAAGCTCGGCGCTTGATAGCCGTCAAACACCATTTCCGAATAGGCCAAATCATGAACCACGATAATGTCAAAACGCTTGGCAAAAGCCACAACCTCTTCAAAAAAGGCAAGGGTAGCGACCGCGGAAACCGGATTATTCGGATAGTTCAGAATCATAAACGTTGCACGAGACGCAATCTCCTCTGGAATGTCTGTCAGCTTTGGCAAAAATTCATTTTCTGCCCGCAGAGGCATCCGGTAAGGTACCGCTCCCGCCAAATAAACACTGCCTTCGTAGATCGGATACCCAGGATCGGGTACAAGTACGATATCTCCAGGATCGGTCCATGCCAAAGCAAAGTGAGCCAAACCATCCTGTGACCCCATCAAGGAATGAACCTCCCCATCTGGCGCCAGCTCCACTCCAAAACGATATTGATACCAGCGGGCGACCTCTTCTCGGAAGGCCGCCGTTCCATCGCTCAATGGGTAGCGAAAAGCGCTTGGTTGCTGGATGGCATGGATTAACGTTTGCAGAAGCTTCTCGTCAGGCTGCTGATCAGGACTGCCGATGCTCAAGTCGTATACCGTTTTTGTTTTGGCAACTTCCCTTTTGCGAGCCTCCATCTCTGAAAAAATATCGGCGGAAAGATGGTTCAGTCTCTTGGATGGTTGGCGCATCATGCCTTCCCTCCCCAAGCCTTCTCCAGTTCTTCTTCTTTAAAACCAAGAGTTACGGTACGATCACTTGCGATAAGAGGCCGTTTGATCAGCTTGCCATTGGAAGCCAACAACTCAAGCATTTCATCCTCGGACATCGTAGGCAGCTTGTCCTTCAAGCCCAGCTCGCGGTATTGGACACCACTCACATTGAAAAACTTGCGCAAATCGAGGCCGCTTGTCTGCCAAATTTGGCGCAGCTCTTCTTTGGACGGCGGTGCATCGACAATCGGAATTTCTTCGAAGCCAATATTTTGATCCGTGAGCCATTTTTTTACTTTGCGGCATGTATCACATTTGTTGTAAAGATAGGCTTTCATTGTCATATTCATTTCCTCGCTTTTTCGTTTCTGACAAAAACGACAGCCGTCCCTCTCTTCTGGCTGTCGTCATACGTTTACTCCTCATGTTGAAACTATTCTTCGGTGCGCTCGCTCTTTGTATCATCTTCTTCATTCGTCTGGTCAGGATTTACCTGCCACATTTGCGAAAGCGGCGAGAAGGGCACCCCTAGTTGCTTGGCATTCTGGTCTTCCACAGCCTCAGCCAGTGTCCCGGTTAAAGGCATGGTGTACTCAATGTGCTCATCCATTTGCCCATCCTCCTTCACATGTCCTAGTGTGAGGAGTTTGCAGGTCATTATGCAGACGTTTTAGCTTTAATCTCGACTTGGTATCCAGCGTGCTTTCTCACCTGAAATACACCATTTTCAAAAATCAAATACTGTGCTTTCACACCGATCAATCGTCCGCCGAGCTGTTCTTCTTTATCGAGCGTTTTGGAATTAATTTTATCCAGTGACTCCAAGATCGGATAAGCAATGTCTACCCATTCGTCTTCGCGATATTGGAATGCTTTAAACTGTTCAGGAAAATGACCGTACACTTCGTCCCGCATGGCGAGCAAGTCGATTTCCTTCACATCTCCCTTGAGCATTTTGCGCCAGTTGGTCTTGTCCGGCAAAAACTGACTCAAGTGAAATTCAAGCTCCCCAGCCATTCGACGAGTCGGAACCTCCGCAATCGGAATCGCGCGAATTGCGCCTTGATCTACCCAGCGTCTCAATTCATTATGCTTGCGAGTCAATCCTACCTTTATATCACTCGACACTGCCAGATAGACAAAATGAGGAATCATGCAATATCTCTCGCCAAAGCTCTCGTCCCGGCAAGTCCCCAAGTCAAAATGACATTCATGCGGCTTGACGATGCACAGGTCATTTTCCGGCAGTTTGGTAAAACAGGGATAGCAATACCCGCTGTTAAACGTCTTGTTTGTTTTGCGGCCACAGGCAATGCAGTTTTTTTCGCCTAAAAACGAAATCGTCAATTCACTGCCCAGCCATTCGTTAAGCGGAAGTCGATCGTCACCGATATTCAAATAGTAGTCTACCGGCTTGTCCCTTCCATGGTACTCGTGTGTTAGTCCTTGCAAAATACCGCGGAGTTCCACCAAACTCTCTCCTCTCCTATGTACGGTTCTTCCATTTTAACATAATCGCCACCTACTCTGACCGCTGTTTTCTTTTGGTAGCATGTTTTCCCTGGCAGGAGGTGAACCTAATCACATCCCAGAAGAAGGAGGCGATTGTTCATGCGCAAATGCATACGGTACGCCTTGCTACTCGCCTGCCTTCTTGGCTACGGCACCCTACCTGCTTTTGCCCAGCAAACACTGCCTTCATATGAGCCGATCCACAGAATCGACACAGAGAAAAAGGTCGTCGCTCTCACTTTTGATGATGGGCCAGATGCTATCTATACGCCCAAAATTCTTGAGGTGCTGCATCAGTACAACGTTCGCGCTACGTTTTTTGTCCTTGGCTCCCAAGTGGACAAGCACCCAAAGGTCATGCAGTGGATTTACAAGGCTGGGCATGAAATCGGCAACCACGGCTACCACCATTTTGATCTGAACAAGCTGACCGAGCATGAAGTGTACGAAGAAATCAAGCATGCAGAACGCTCCATTTTGAAGACGACCGGCATTTTGGCGCAATACTACCGTCCTCCCTACGGCATCCTGACACATGACGTCATGAATGCGGTTCAATCCAGTGGCTACGACATCATTCACTGGTCGATTGATCCTCGTGATTGGTCTTTGGCACGCACGGCTAACGTCATTGCCAAAAGCGTCAAGAGTAATGTCTCCTCCGGCGATATCATCCTGTTCCATGATGGGGGCTTAAACCAACGGCAAACAGTCGCTGCACTCCGGGAGCTCATCACGGATTTGCGTTCGCAGGGCTATCGATTTGTCACGGTTAGTCAATTGTTGGATGCAGCAAAATAATACGGCACCAGTGCCTCGTTTTTCATGATACGAAACGAAGCAACTGGTGCCCTTCTTTTTTACGCCAATACCTTGCCCAAGAACGAACGCAAGCGATCGTTGACGTTATTGCCAAATACCTCACTGGGATGACCTTCTGCCATGATGATACC
Source organism: Brevibacillus brevis (assembly GCF_022026395.1). Taxonomy (NCBI): domain Bacteria; kingdom Bacillati; phylum Bacillota; class Bacilli; order Caryophanales; family Paenibacillaceae; genus Brevibacillus; species Brevibacillus brevis. The sequence continues at coordinate 5,017,683 of NZ_CP041767.1, forward strand.
TTGATCCATAAAAATGATTCGGTCGCCCACTTCCTTGGCAAAATTCATTTCGTGCGTCACAATCACCATTGTCATGCCTTCTTTGGCTAAATTTTTGATGACGGCAAGCACCTCTCCCACCAGTTCTGGGTCCAGAGCGGATGTCGGCTCATCAAACAGCATCACCTTTGGATTCATGGCGAGCGCCCTTGCGATTGCCACCCGTTGCATCTGCCCCCCAGAAAGCCGCTCGGGATACACATCGGCCTTGTCCTGAAGCCCTACCTTCTGCAAAAGAGCCAAGCCTTGCTTGCGGGCTTCTTCCTGAGACATCTTCTTTACTTTTACAGGGGCCAGCATGACGTTTTCCAGCACCGTTTTATGCGGAAAGAGATTAAAGCGCTGAAAAACCATCCCGACCTCTTCTCTCACTTTATTGATATCGGTTTTGGGGTCTGACAAATCATGGCCGTTGATGACAATCTTTCCGTTGCTCATGTCCTCCAACTGATTCAAGCAACGTAGAAACGTGCTTTTGCCCGAGCCTGACGGTCCAATGACACAGACTACTTCCTTTTCTGCTACCTGAGTCGTAATGCCCTTTAATACTTTCAGATCGCCGTAGTTCTTCGTCAAATTCGACACCTGTATAATCATTTGTCTGTCCCCCTATTGCGATAAAACAAGCTTGATTGTGATTCTTGCTCTCTATTTTACCGCAATAGTCTAAAAATTGCATGAATTTACTGTTCAGTTGTTGGAAGCCAGCCTTATGTACGATTAGCTCCATCCCATTTTTTCCAGTGCTTGTCGCATGCGTAACTATGCTCCCGGCGGCTCATTCTAAGTGTGAGGTGGTTTTCATGCATCGAAAAAAATGGATCGCTCTTGTAATTGTACTGGCCGTTTTTCTATTAGGGCTTTTGGTGGAAGGGATTTACGGGACTTATACAGATCTCGTCGACCATCCCGGGTTCGCTTGGGAAGAAAATGTGGTATCGGGCTATGGCAACAGCAAAATTGTGCAGCTGTTTGTGAACGGCGTTATTTCGGGGCAACAGAATAGTGCTGGGGTACCTTCGATGACAGAGCTATTAACTGAACAGCTGCGCCGAATTGAAGAGGATGATCTGGTGAAAGGCGTGGTCCTTCGCATTGATAGTCCAGGTGGAGAAGTCGTCGCTACCGATGAATTACACAGACGCTTGTTGCGGCTCAAGCAGGTCCGCAATCTTCCCATCGTCGTCAGCATGGGTTCCACGGCAGCCTCTGGCGGCTATTACTTGGCCACGACAGGCGATGCGATTTTTGCCAATCCCAACACACTGACCGGCAGTCTCGGCGTGATTTTCAATCTGTTTAACTATAGTGAAGCCGCGAACAAGCTTGGTGTGCATCAATACGCAATCAAAAGCGGACGCTTCAAAGACATCGGCAGTCCATCCCGGCCGCTGACGGACCCAGAACGGCAAATTTTCCAAACACTCGTCAACGAAAGCTACAACAATTTCGTCGACGTCATCGTCAAGGGCCGCAACCTCTCCCGTCAACGCGTACTGGAAATCGCTGACGGCCGCGTTTATTCCGGTGAGCAAGCAAAACGCCTGGGACTCATCGATGAATTCGGTGACTTGGAGGAAGCGACACGCTACGCGCTTTCTTTGTCTGGAGAAAAAGAAGCCATGGTCATCCGCTATGCAGACCAGCTCTCCATCAGCAAGCTGTTATTCAGTATGAAGCAGTACTGGTCGAATCCTGATCCGCTTGGTCTCAATCGAATATGGGACCGCCAAAGCTCCCCTCGCCTCCTGTATCAATTCATGCCTTAGCCTGTTATTACGGAAAGGAGTGGTTATCATGAACCAGCTTCCCGACGAAGAAAAAGCACGTGAGCCTGATTCCTTTGAGCCATATTCAGAAGCCCATCCACAACATTTGTATGCTGGCTTCTGGATTCGTGTGGTGGCCTCGCTCCTTGATTCGATGTTCTTGATTGGGGTTAGCTACCTCATTTTCAATCCGTTGCGTCGTGTTTTTGCGGTTCCTTACGCCTCTTTTCCGTTCATAGATTTGTTGGAGATTTTGTTTGATCTCCTCTATATGATCATGCTGACCTGGTGGACCGGACAAACCTTGGGAAAGCTGATCACAGGCATCCGGGTCATCAGTGCCAAGCAGACGCGAGGCAATCTGACAGGCGGACAAGTATTATTACGAGAAGTCATCGGCAAATTCCTCGCTTCGCTCGTATTCGGCCTGGGCTATCTATGGGTTGCATGGCACCCACGTAAGCAAGGCTGGCATGATCTGATCGCCAAAACGTATGTCATCCGGGATCGTCGACCATAACCTCCGCTCCATTGCGGGGGTTTTTATTTTTGCTTCCTTGGTCCCTATTTTTGTAGAAGCTTCCTGCCGATACCATTACCAACAAGGCAGATTCTATCCCAACCGAGGAGGAAGATACATGCGTAAACACAAAGTAACTAGCATCCTCGCCCTGAGCCTTTCGCTGGCTCTGCTCGGCCACGTTGCCCCTGTCCTTCCTGTTTCAGCTGCAACGGCTGCCCCTCAAGCAACAGCCGTTAAAACGAATAATGTCTATAACCTTCAACTAGGAATGAGCACCGCGCAGGTAGAACAAACATTAGGCAAGCCTGCTCGCATTGATCCTAGTCATACGGGTGTGGAATGGTGGATTTACAATCAGGATTTGAACAACTACATTCAAGTCGGCATGCAAAACGGCAAAGTCGTAACATTGTTTACCAATGGCGCCAAGCTGAATCTGAATGGTGTCACGATTGGATCTACTACTAAAGACCTACAAAATAGCTGGGGTGTACCGCAAGAAACGCTGACGATCATCCCGAGTCTGCGTATCCAAAAAAATACCCTTGCTCACCCGACCTATATCCAAAACAATCAGGCGATCACCTTCTCTATCGATCAGCTGGGTGGAAATAAGGTCGCAGGAGTGCGCATCTCTACTCCTGAGCATTTTGCCACCATTGCGATTGGCTTGATGTATCCCATTTCCTATACAAAGTTACCTGAACTGCCGAAACTGGCAGACGTACAAATAAAGCAAGCAGCGCTTGCATACGAGAAACAAAATTTGGACTTGCTCAACGTCGCAAGGCAACGTGCCAAGCTGTCGGTTGTCACTTGGGATGAACAAGTTGCAGCAGTGGCCAGAGCCCACAGCCAAGACATGGCCCAGCATAACTTTTTCAACCATACCTCCCCATCTACGGGTAGTCCGTTTGATCGTTTGAAGAAAGCTGGCATTCGTTACAGCTCAGCTGGTGAAAATATTGCCTACGGACAGCTAGACGGGGTCGAAGCCCACATAAGCTGGATGAACTCCGCAGGTCATCGTCAAAACTTGCTCTCTCCAAAATTCAAGCAGCTCGGTGTCGGTATCGTTATGAAAGACGGCCGCCCGTATTTCACGCAAAATTTTGTTACTCGCTAAGTTTTGGGTAACTGATACAAAAGACGACCCTGTCCTCAAATTTTGGGGAATAGGGTCGTCTTTTCTCTGTTCCATCTAATATTTCTATCCAAGCACCTATAGATGTACGGTACATTCGAGACTTTCTATCTATTGTTTGTCACCACTACACATCCGATATCTCAATATATGGGCATTATTCCCTTTATTTATATAGATTGGATATCAGTCATCATCTTTCAACACAAGCATCTTCCATCTGTATAGGAATCTGCCTGAGAGGAGGAGACTGCATGCCCAATATTGAAGATGTCACCGTCCAGAAGTCGAATGCGGAACGAAAGAGTTACGTGGTTGTTGGTGCCATTCTATCATGTAGCAACGGCAGTAAGGTAAGTCGGTTAAAAATGCCATTCAGTCATGGTGTTTTTGTAAAAGGGAAACCCCAAATGAACATCATGGATTTTGTCCCCAATGTAAACATCATGCCTTTTGGTAAATGCAGTAGCTTGAAAAATCCCGTAGTCGCTTGGGAGCGATCCAAATAATTTTGTAAATGAGCATGCGAAAAAACATATGTACGATCCTAGTAAACCTTCATCCCAGTATGGTCAGGATGTTGATGTAAAAGAATTGAGAAGGGAAACCATGACCAATCCAGATAAAGCTTATACAAATTGGCCCAATCCTAATAATCCAAATCCAAATAAAATAACGAAATATTATAAGGAATTTGACGGGAATATAAGCACAACTGACACACCGACAGGAAGTCACAGGGTCTTCGAAAATTTAGATAATCCGAAAAACAGTTCCCACTTTCCGCATGTTCCTAGAAATAAAGAATAGAAAGCAGGTACACAAATGACTATGTTTCTATATCATGCAATATTGCCTGAAGATCATGATCATCATGTTTCAATCGAAGAAATTATGAGTCGAGGGATAAACTATTCAACAAAATCTAATAACTGGTATGGAAATGGTGGGGAGATTAAGTCACAGATAGCTGATAAGTTAAAACCTCTTAATGCACCTATCTGGGTGAACTTTCAGACAGCTATAGGAGTAAACTTAGAGCCTCACAAGCCGAAATCGTTTTACTTTCCTGTCTTTACTGAAAAAATTTTAGTTTTTGATGGGAATATTACAATGAATATATATGACCAATCTTTCTATGAAGATAATAAATTCACCTTTGAAGAGGCGTTGGATTTTGATACTGGTGAATCTCTTGAGCATTGGATCAATTTGTATTGGAATAGTATGATGACACTAGAAGAGTACTTGTTAAAAAAACCTTACCTAAAACCAGAAGTATTGGTTTTTGAGTCAATACCTAAAGAGATCATAGGTGTATGTGAAAATTCGTAAATATGTACATATGTCGATTTAACCTCTCAAAATTTCAGAAATACTTCCTTATTCTTCTCGCTTTGTCACCTGCATGCCCTTCAAATCTATAGGAGTCTTGGAAAAGATATCAAATAAGCACAATCGCATTTTTTCTAAAGGAAAAAAGGTACAGTCTCCTCATCTTTTGTGAGTGACTGTACCTTTCTCAGATCAACCGGTCTTTTTTTGTAGCCTCTTTGTCAGTTGCTATGGCTGCGAAGTTGCATTTGTAGTAGCAGGTGCAGGTGCAGACGGTTTCGGAGCCTGATCGTCATCTGAGAAAAACGGGATGATTACCAGACTAAGCACGAAAAATAAAATCCAGGCAATGCCTCTTCTGAAAATGCAAGGTGTCAGCATCGGGTAACCCCTTCCAATCATGCTGTTCTACTTACTATTCATACGCTTCCCTCCTTGGTGCCCGTTTATGCTTTTTTGGGCAAAAAATAAAAGCCTCGCCAAAAACTTGGCGAAGCTTATCCCTCATGGTTCTTACCCCTGTTTTTGCAACGGCATTGAATACGTCTGTTCCTGGGTTGCTTTTTGCTTGAAAAACAGGCAAGCTGCCGCGAAAACAATGAGCAGCGATCCCATCAGCCAAAAGATCGTCCACGGCTCCCACACGTCCATCAGCAGGCCATTCACATTCGGAGCCAAAATACTGGCGACACCAAAATTGACGCCCGCGATGATTCCTGCGGTAGGAACCATCGATGCTGGTAAAATATCTGCCGAAAAAGCCAAGCCCAGCGAGTAAAAGGAACCGACAGCCGCTCCTGCTATGGCCAACAACAGCATCATCAGCCATACGTTTTCACCTGCAAACGGGAACAGGAAGAAGGCCAATCCTCCTACAAGCGCACACACGAGCATGACCTGCTTGCGTCCTACACGGTCACTCAATGCCCCCAATGGCATCTGCAAGATAATGCTTCCCACGACAAACGACGGAAGGATCAAGGAAACCCATTCAACGGACAAGCCGGTACGCAACGCGTAAACAGGAAAACTGCCGTTGAGTGACGTTTCCATGAATCCGTACAAAAACGAAGGAATCAGCGCCAGCCAGGCAAGTCGCAAGACAAACGCATATTTGTTTTGCTTCTTTTCCGTTTGTTCGATCTGTGCCGGGAATTCATTTTTGATCCGGGATAATAATAAGAAGGCAATCAGATACAGAACGAGCAGACCGCCAAAAGGTACCCAAATCCCCAAATGCAGCACGCTTAAGCCTAGTGGACCAACACTAAAGCCCACGCCATATGCCAACCCGTAAATGGAAAGATCACGTCCACGATTCTCCGGAGCTGCGATCTTGGTCACCCACATTTGGCTGGCATAATGTAAACCACTATCGCCCACACCCATCAGTAAACGCAATACGAACCAGACCGCCAAATGACTGAACAGTGGGATGAGCGCTGTTGCGATTGTCACTAACAGCAATCCCCATAATATCGTGGCCCGGTATCCAATGCGCCGCAGTGGGATTTCCAAAAATGGATTGACCATGACCATCCCAATATACAAGGCAGCGGCGTTGAGTCCGTTCATCACGGATGAAACACCTTGTTTTTCCAATAAAACCGTCAGCATCGGGATCGTCAAGCCTTGGCTCACCCCCGCAATACCGACAACCAAAATCAACACCCAAAAGGTGTAACGTGACTGTGACATGGTGTTGTTTCTCCTCCCCAGCCCCCTACTAAGCACTCTCTACGGAAGCACTCCCCTGCTGAAGCTGATACATTTTTTGATAAAGACCATTTTGCGCCATGAGTTCATCATGGGTACCTCGTTCCATGATTTCTCCACGGGACAAGACAAGAATCTGGTCGGCGTGCTGAATCGTCGACAATCGATGTGCAATGATGAATGTCGTCCTACCTTTTGATAGTACATGCAACGCTTCCTGAATGGCTAGCTCGGTTTCACTGTCAATGCTTGCCGTTGCTTCATCCAAGATCAACATCGCGGGATCAGCAGCCAATGCACGTGCAAAAGAGATCAATTGGCGTTGACCGGCAGATAGTGTCATGCCTCGCTCGACGACTGGCTCGTCATAACCGCCCGGCAGCTTGGAAATGAATTCATCAGCACGGACGGCTTTTGCAGCCCGCTTCACTTCTTCATCCGTAATCGTATCCTTGTACATACGAATATTGAATCCAATGCTTCCCGTAAACAAGAACGGGTCCTGCAAAACGAGACCGACATGACTGCGCAATGAGTGCGTATCAATCTGTCTCATATCTTGTCCGTCGATCAAAATGCTCCCTTTCGTCACCGGATAGAACCCGAGCAGCAAATTCATCAAAGAGCTTTTTCCCGATCCGGTGTGCCCTACCAGCGCAATCGTTTGACCAGGCTGAGCCGTAAAGGAGACGTTTTTCAAGATATAATCGTCACCCTGATAGGCAAAAGAAACGTTATCAAAGACAACCTCTCCACGCGGGCGCTCGATTTGTGCACCCGTTTCTTTCTTCTCTGGCATCTCATCCATAATCTCGAAGACACGTCCCGCCGAAATAGTCGCCTGCTGCATTTGCGACAACCGATTCATGATCATGTTGATTGGTTCGAAAAAACGTCCCATGTAATCGACAAAAGCAAAAAGCGCCCCGAAGGAAATCGCGCTATGGAAGGAAGTTGAGCCGTAATACCAGACGATCAGGGTCAAGGAAACTTTCCAGATCAAATCCACCGCTGGGCGCAAAAGCAAGGATTCGAGGTTGATTTCTTTCATCCGCACCTTGAAGTAGCCTTCGTTTACATCAGCAAACTCCTTTTGTACACCTTTCTCCCGACGAAAAGCCTGCACGATCGTCATGTTTTGGATCATTTCATTGATCGTAGTGTTCATATCACCGAGCTTCGCGCGAATCACGGCATAGTAGCGAGAGCTGTACCTTTGATACACGTAGACTAACAGGACGAGCACTGGCACCGTCAAAAAGCAGAAGAGGGCGAGCTCAGGCTGCAAAAGGTAGAGCGCGATCAAGATTCCAATCAAGTAAAGACCGTTCTGTACAAATGTGGCGAGCACACTTACATACAGCTCACGGATGGCTTCTGTATCATTGCTCACACGGGAGACAAGCGCACCTACTGGCGTTTTGTCAAAAAAGGCAACCGGGAGCTTTTGCAAATGGATAAACAGCTTCATCCGCATTTGCTGAATGATGCGCTGGGCGATCTTTTGCAGCCACAAAATCTGGACGTAGTTGAAACCAGCTGAGAGCAAGATCAATGCTCCATAACCTACGGACAGCCAAACAATGGGCAAGACATCCCCCTGATACATCTCCTTGACTTCCTCTGCGGTCAGCCGAATGCCTGTGGAGGTCATCTTTTGACCTGATTGATCCTTCGTTGTTACCTCGAAGCGTTCCCTGCCGTTTTCTGGCGTAATCGGGGTGAATTGCTTCTCCGTGTTTGGATTCACTTTGCCGGACACCAGGTAATAGGTCGTGCCCTCAGTCAGTACCGTTACTTCTTTTTGATTGATCCTGTCCAAAGCAAGACCCGTCTTTGCTGCGACATCTTCACGAATATAGTTCGTACCGTTCAATGAGGCGACTTGCCCCGCTGCTTGTGGTGGCACTTCGTCCAGTTGATACCAAGGTTTTTGGATCGCCAGAATGTGATTATCAATCATGACCTTGGCTAAAAAAGGACCCGCCAGCTCTGCACTCGTCCCCAGCAAGAGCAGGAACAGCGCGCCCAGTATTTGCTTTTGAAATGGCCTGGCGTACTCGGTCAAACGCCCCCATACATTTTCTTTGCTCATGAAACGCTTTCCCCCTCTCTCAACCAGCCACATCCTGTTCCATTTGCTGACGACGGTACTGCTCTGCATACCAGCCGTTGCGTTGCATCAGCTCATCATGTGTCCCCCGCTCGACGATCTGCCCCTCATCCAGCACGAGAATCAGTTGAGCGTGCTGTACCGCAGACAGACGATGGGCCGTAATAATGGTCGTTTTATCCGCGCGCTCCTGTCGCAAATGACGAAGGATGCTTTCCTCCGTCCGCGCGTCCACAGCCGATAAAGAATCGTCGAGAATCAGAATACCCGCATCCATCAAAAGCGCGCGTGCAATGGAAATGCGCTGTTTTTGTCCCCCGGAGAGGGTGACCCCCTTCTCTCCAACCATGGTTTGCAATCCATCTCTGAATTGCTCCAGATCTCTCTTCATCTCCGCAAGCTCCAACGCATGCATCACTTCCTCGGTCGTCGCTTGTGGTTTTCCGAATGTAACATTTTCTGCAATCGTCCGTGAGAACAGCAAATGCTCCTGAGGCACGTAGCCGATTTTTTCCCGCAGCGTATCAAAAGCAAGTTCTTCAATCGGGATGCCCCCGATAAACAGGGCATGTTCCTTCATCTGATATTGATGCAATAAGGCACGGCACAACGTCGACTTGCCGCTCCCTGTCCGTCCGACAATCCCAAGCGTCTCTCCTTCACCCAAACGAAACGAGATGTCGGTGAGTGCCGGCTTGTCAGTGCCCGGATACGTAAAGGAAAAATGGCGTGCTTCCACGGTATTGGCTATTTGACTCGTGACCGGATTCGCTGCCTCTGTCACATCTGGCTGCTCCACCATTAGCTCTGTAAAACGCTTATGGGATGCGCCACCGCGCTGCAACACATTGACCAGCCAACCAAAGGCGAACATCGGCCAAATTAAAAGTCCCAAGTATAAATTGAACGCAACCAAATCCCCTAAGGAAATGGCGCTGGTGAACACCAAATACGTCCCATAGCCTAGCCCGATCAAAAAGCTGAAGCCAATAATAATCGCGATCGTCGGCTCGAACAGGGCGTCGATCCGCGAAACGCTCACATTTCGCTCCAACGTTTTCTCACTAACCCGGCGATATGCCTCGATATCGGCCTTTTCCTGAACAAATGCTCTCAATACCCGAACGCCAGATACGGATTGTTGAACATGATCATTCATCTCTCCGAAGGCTTCCTGCGCCAAGTAAAAACGCTCATGCAGCAGTCTTCCATAGTACGCCGTTGACCAAGCCAAAAACGGCATCGGGATCAGTGCAGCCAGCGTCAGCTTCCAATCAATTGCTGTTACCATGACGCCTAGTGTTAACAAGGTCATGAACAACGCATCGACAAGCGTAAGCACCCCTGTACTCGCCGTTTGTTCGATGGCAGGAATGTCGTTGGTGGCGACAGCCATCAGATCACCACTGCGTTTGCGATGAAAAAACGACGGGGTCATTCTGGTCAAATGGGCAAAAAGTCGCTCGCGCAACGTCCTCTCGAGAATTAAAGCTCCTCCATTTAACAAATACCGCCAGAGAAACCGCAATCCATACAAGCTAACACCCAATACGAGCAAGATGACCACTGTTTGCGTCAAATCAGCGTCCGTCAGGGAACTGTTGCGAATCGAATCCACCGTGTCCCCGATTAATTTCGGCGGCCAAAGCATGAGGACGTCGATGATAAACAGCACAGCGATTCCAATGACGTACCGTTTCCAATAGGCGCGGAAAAACCAAGATAATTGCCGAAGTGTCTGCATGTATTTCACCTCTATTTTTTTCAAGCCTAACAGCACGACTAAAAAAGGGCTTGCGAATCACACGCAGCCCTCTTGATCTGTCTTCACCATCGTAATTTACAGAATTTTCATTGTCAATCGAAGCATACAGTTCAATCTAAGATTTTTTATCGGCTTTCCAGTCAAGCCATTCCTCTTTTAGCAAGCTGTAAGTAGCATGATCCACGTAATGATCGTACAGGAATTCATTCCGGCGCAGTATCCCTTCCAGTTGAAAGCCTAATCGCTCCGGGATCGATCTGCTCTTATAGTTTTCTGTAGCAGCCTGAATCGTTACTTTTTCCAAATCCCATGACCCGAAGATTAATACGTCCAAGTAGGTCGCCACTGCTTCTGTCATCAGACCCTTGCCCTGAAATTGCGCACCCAGCCAATAGCCAATGGACGTCTTTTTGTTGATCCAATCTATCGTATGTACGCCGACTGTGCCAGCCAGACGTCCTTGGTACCAAATGCCATAGTTGATGCCGCGATTATCGTTGTACTGATGGATCGTCGCTTGGATGAATTGACGAGAATCCTCTACCTTCTTCGTATAATTCAGCCACGGCAGCCATTCCATAAGACTTTCCCGGTTCGAATCCGTAAGCAAAAATAACTCCTCAGCATCAGCTAATTCTAATTGTTTCAAGTACGTATCTTCATTGATGGCTATCCGTTGAATCGTTTGCATACGAATCTCCCCTTTTCTTGGATATTTTACTGGAAAACACCAAAATGAGCAAAAAGCGCCCGCCAGCAACAAAAGGCGAACGCTTATAAAAAGTTCTTTTATTTTTTGCTATTGCCGATCTCTTCCGGCTTGAAAATGCCTGTCTCCGTGACGATCGCTGTAATGTACTTCGCAGGCGTTACATCGAACGCAGGATTGTACACTTTGATATCGTCTGGAGCTACCTGTTTGCCCAAGCCATGGGTAATTTCCTCGGCTGGACGTTCTTCAATCGGAATATCTGCGCCTGTCGGTGTCTCCAGATCGACGGAGGACAAGGGAGCTGCCACGTAAAAAGGAATGCCGTGAGCTTTTGCCAATACCGCAACCCCATACGTACCGATTTTATTGGCGACATCTCCGTTCGCTGCTACGCGGTCTGTACCCACGATGACAGCCTCTACTTTCCCTTGGGACATCACCATCGCCGCCATGTTGTCGCAGATCAGCGTCACATCAATCCCTGCTTGCTGCAATTCGAATGCAGTAAGACGAGCGCCTTGCAGGACAGGACGAGTTTCGTCCGCGTACACCTTTAAGTTCCAGCCGCGTTCCTTTGCCAAATAAAAGGGAGCGGTAGCCGTACCGTACGCTGCCGTAGCCAATGCTCCTGGATTACAGTGCGTGAGAATTCCCATACCGTCATGCAACAGAGTCAGCAAATGCTCTCCGATGGTCCGGCATACTTCAGCGTCTTCCTTTTGAATCGCCAGTGCTTCATCGAGCACGGACGCCTTCAACTCGGCAATCGACGCACCGCTTTCTTTTTCAACACGAGCCTTGATGCGATCCAACGCCCAGAACAGATTCACGGCTGTCGGACGGGAAGAGCCCAAGTAGTCTGCCTGCTGGTTCAGTTCCTGCCAAAACTCGTCGTAGTTACTCGCTTCACTGCCACGAATGCCCAGGTAGAGCCCGTAAGCCGCCGCCATGCCAATCGCTGGTGCGCCACGGACTTCCAAGCGTCGGATGGAACCCCATACTTGCTCGGAGGTGGTCAAGTTCAAATAGATCGTTTCTACTGGCAGACGCGTCTGGTCAAGCAAGACCAATGCGTCATTCTCCCACTTAACAGGTGCCAATTGGGTGCTGGTTGTCATACTGTTGTAGCCTCCTGATAGTAACGTTCGGTCACAGTGCGTACGATGTCCGTGATATCTGTCGATTCGTCGATGCCGCCGCGACCGAGAATCAACGCTTCTCCTATCGAGAGCGCCAGACGTTCTGCTTCTGCGCGAGTCTGGTCGTCTTCAATGGCATTCAGGTCTGCTACGCCTGCCAAACCGATGACACGGCGCAAGATTTTGCAGCCGGCATAGCCTGCTGTATCCTGAATCAAGCGCTTCACGTAGCTTTGCCACAGCCCTTCGACATGGGCGCTGCGCTCTTTGGCGTGCTTGTGCCAGAGTTGAACGAATTGCGAAACGAATTCATTCCAGACATCCTCGACCGTTTCCAGTAAGTATTCGCGGTACGCTTCCCGTTCTCCTTGATCTTTTTGCAAACCGTGCTGGCCTGCGTAGTTGAGCAGCAGATTGGCAATGACCGCCCCGATGTCAAAACCGATTGGGCCGTAGTAAGCAAACTCTGGATCGATTGCTTTCAAGCTGTTTTCCGTGATGAAAATACTTCCGGTATGCAAGTCGCCATGCAGCAGCGCTTCCGAGCGCGTAAGGAAATCGTATTTCAGCTTGGCGATTTCCAGCTTCAGCGGCCGGTTGTTCCAGATCGCCTCGACTTCTCGGCGAATCAACGGATTGAAATCGTTGGTAGGCGCATTTTCATATGGATCGGTAAAGACGAGATCTTCTGTGATTTTGCATAATTCTGGATTTATGAATGTTCCGACTAGCGCTTTTTTATCGTACGGATGCGCGCCCAGATCGGATGTGAAGAACAAGGTTTGCGCGAGAAAACGGCCAATTTGCTTCGCGAATAGCGGGTACCGCTTTCCTTCGATCAAACCTTTGCGCATGATGATGTGGTCCCCGACGTTTTCCATGACAGTCAACGCAAGCTCCCCGTCGAAATGATACACCTGCGGCACCAGGTCTGGAACGTATTTGTGCTGAATGCGGAGTGCCTCGCTCTCGATGCGAGCCCGATCAATCGTAAGCGGCCAAGATTCTCCCACGACGCGGGCAAAAGGCAGTGCTTGCTTGACAATGACGCTCTTACCGGTTGCCGGCTCCAGAATGTCAAAAACCAGATTGAGGTTACCATCCCCGATTTCACGGCTGGTCAGCTCTGCTCCTTCGCTAAAAAGATCCGGTATTCCTTTTACGTACTCCACTGCTTCCTGTTCAGTCAATGCGCGATATGCCATGATTCCAAAACTCCCCTCTACGTATTTTTCCTCTATCTCTACTTGTTTTGTTTGTGTCCCGAGAGTATTAATTTTAAAATTCTTATCGACGAAAAAAGACCTCTTTTCCCGAAGAAAAGAGGTCGCCGTCGTCACGTGTAAGAACCGTGTTGATGTCCCCCTTATCTTCCAGACCACTTTTGTTTCTGCAGGAATTAGCACCGTGCATGTCGCCTGTCAATCAGTCGCTTCCTCGCGTCTGAATGGCGTCATGTCGGTTGCCGGGTATCATCGGGCCAGTCCCTCCACCTTCTCTGGATAAGGTATCCAAAACGTATTCGGTTTTTGATTTAGTTTGAATCATACAACCAACGCTTCCACGATGTCAACACCCTTTTGTGCAAAAATTCGCACCTTGCTATCAATAGCTGGATTGTGTTCCCGATGCCGCAGGGTGATCCCAATTCCACCAGTCTACTTTGCCTAAAAACGCTGCTGTTATCGACTTTTCGGCCTTGAGCTTCAACAGTTCTTTCGTCGGTCCAGTGAGGACGGCGCCGTAGATTCGCACTCCGTTTTGCTGCATGTAGTTGTATCGTTCGGCTATCTGAAGGTCGCTACGAAATAGCAAAGATCTGCCGACATCGCGAGCCAGATCTTCTTGCTCAGATAAGTACTTCATCTCTTCTAAGTAGGCGGCCATTCTTCTGTTCCCTTCCCCGTTTACCCGAATGGGCGCATCTCCGTAATCCAGTTCATGCTGCGCAAATCCCCACACGTACCCGGGACCGAGAAATCGATTTGCCCCATCGTCTTCTGCTTGCTTTCGCTCCACCCCTGTGTCTACCGCAAACCAAACCGTATCTTGTCCCGAAGAGGTGACATGGCGGGAAACCAATTCATAGTACTCCTCGTATGTTAGGAAGTGATCGAAGGAAATCGCGAGCTGAGAAACGGTCCCCTCAGGTAGCTTCTCCATCGTTGTCCAGGCAGGTGCAGTGCGAGATTCCGTATCCCCCATTTCCCCGTCTGTCGGATAACGGAAATACAGCTTCTGTTCCCTAACCCCGTTCGTCCATTGCGGCTTCGTATTTACGTTCCATAGCACATTCGTACTCTCAAAACGACCAGCGACCTTTTCTTCCCCCCCAACCCGCTCACGTAGTTCCATGCTGATGTTTCCGTACAGCAATCCGACCTGCGAGCCACTACTACCCACTCTCACACCTGGCTGAGTAAAATTGACTATCGACTTCGCAACGCGGAACAGATCTTCATGCATCAGCGACCCGACCCAGCCATTCAAAATCAGCAACACAACTCCGGCCAAAAAGGGAAGCCCTATGGTGAACCCAGCGTTGGACAACCGATTTTTCCAT